>CACPKO010000012.1 GCA_902634555.1 Actinomycetota bacterium | reverse complement strand
AGGTGAGAAGTATCCGCTAGATCCTGATATCCCTTCACGGGGTTTAAGGAAGTCATTCATTTTCTTCCTCCGCTATCTTCTTCATTCGTCTACGTATTGATTCAGCATGGGCGTCTAAGCCCTCGGTTTCCGCGAGAACTACTGCATGTATTCCTAATGTTGAAATTGTTTCCTTTGAAGCTGATATCACGTGTACTTCCTTCAAGAAATCAGCGACGCTCAAAGCTCCGGAAAATCTTGCAGTTCCTGCAGTAGGTAAAACATGGCTGGGGCCTGCGATGTAATCGCCAAGAGCTGCGGGCGACCAAGACCCGCAAAAGATCGCTCCAGCATTCCTCACCTTTGCCGCCATAACTTCAGGATCGCGAGTCATTATTTGAAGATGCTCGGGAGCGACTATGTTTACGACCTCTAAGGCCTGTTCTTGGCCCTCTACTAAAACACAGTAACCAGAACGAGAAAGTGTTGATTCAATCTCTTCTTTCCTAATTGATGTTTCTAATATTCTTGTTATCTCAGAATGAACTTTTTCCGCAAATTCTTCTTCCCAAGTAACTAGCCAAGATAAACCGTCGGGGCCATGCTCTGCTTGAACAATCAGATCTAAGGCAACTAGATCTGGGGAAGCAGTTTCATCAGCAACAACGACTACTTCTGACGGACCTGCAAATGATGCCGGCACTCTTACTTTGCTAGAAACTTCTTGCTTTGCTAGAGACACGTAAATATTGCCTGGCCCAACTATGACATCAACCGGTTCTACTTCTTCTGTACCGTACGCAAGTGCTGCTATGGCTTGTGCTCCACCCATAGGGTGCACCTCTTGCACTCCTGCTAGAGCAGCAGCGGCTAACACTGATTGAGGTATTCTTCCTTCGGAGTTAGGAGGTACTGCTACTACGATGCGTTCTACTCCTGCCACCTCTGCCGGAATAGCCGTCATGATCACAGTAGATGGGTAAGATGCTTTTCCTCCTGGAACGTAACATCCTGCACTTCTCAGCGGAAGCAGCTGTGATTTTATGGACATTCCATCTCTTGTTATTTCATGTCTACTTAAATCATGTTCTGAATAGTAGTTTCGAACATTTTCTGCGGATTTTTCTAGAGCAACTCTGAGCTCTGGCGATATTTGCTCTAAAGCGTCCTCCATTTCTTGTCTACCAACAGAGAGAGTGGCAGGCCGAGACCCATCAAAACGCTCAATCATCTCATATAAAGCTTCGTCGCCTCTTTCTCGAACCTCTTCTATTATTCCTCGAACGACTGCCACTATTTCTGTATTATTTTCTTTTGAGAACGGACGCGGCAAATATTCAGATATTGACTTTTCAAGATCTCCGCGTACATCTAATTCTTTAAGCACCTTTTAACGCTAGCGGGCTTTCAACCCAAGGGCCGAATGAATATTTAAATTAGCCAAAAGTTGCGTTATTTGAAATACATGTAAAACTTGAAAAATGAACACCAACGAAAGCTTTACTGGAGAGTTATCGTCAATTTCAACACAGATTGATGACCTAATAAGTCGAGTTGAGAAAATATTAGAAACCTCTTCATTGAATAGAACTGATGAGAATGCGGGTTTACTTGAGATTGAAAGACACCTTCGTTCTACCCGGCGAGAAGTCAATCGCTTATTGAAGGATTAAAACTAGAAGACCTAGTGCATGAATTCTTCTTGAAACCCTCTCTCTAGATTTCAGAAGAGGGACAGAAATCATTTAGAGTACATTCCTCGCAACGCGGCTTACGGCTTGGACAAACTCTCCGCCCATGCAAAATCAGCCTCAAGCTAAAAGAACCTCTCTCATCTGCCGGAATCATAGGGTTTAAAGCCATTTCAATTTTTACTGGATCTGTCTCTTCAGTCAATCCGAGTCTCCGAGAAAGACGCCCCACATGCGTATCTACTGGAAGCCCAGGAAGCCCCAGATCAACGCTGCGAACAACATTTGCTGTCTTTCTCCCCACACCTGGGAGCGAAGTTAGATCTTCCATGGCGCCTGGAACTTCACTGTCGTAAACCTCAACTAGCCTCTGCGCCATTCCGAGCAAATTCTTCGCTTTAGAAGCATAAAACCCAGTTGAACGAACAATCTCTTCCAGTTCCGAGAGATTAGCTTCTGCAAGATCTTTTGGAGTTTGGTACCGCTTGAACAAGGCTGGAGTTACCATGTTCACCCTTTTGTCCGTGCATTGCGCTGAAAGAATAGTTGCAGCTAACAGCTGAAATGGATTCTTATGATCAAGTTCGCAAATGGCTACTGGGTACTCATCAGCTAAACGCAAGTGAGTTTCCCGCGCCCGTCCTTTTGGTGTTCTCGGACTACCCATACTTAAGACAGTAGCCTGACTTGGGCCTAGTTCGGCGATAGCCTTTGCTTCATGGCGTCAGAAGACTTTCCGCAACCCGAGACATTGCTCCTCTCAGATGGAACCGACTCCGCAACTCTCTTGCTCACACGCAATGGCTGGAAAGTTGAACTTAATGTACCTGGAGGAAAAGACGAAAATAAAAAGAGACTTCTTGAAGCCGCCGCTCAAGCAATAGCCATAGACGAGGGCGGTCGCTTGGAATACTGGATAGAGAGCATTCAAGACGACTGCGATCAAGTGCCTCTAGCGGCTGGCTATACCCCTTATCGCGACCTATGGCGACTAACTCGACCACTTCCTGCACAAGAAAGCCGACTTACCACTCGTTCTTTTACGACTGATGACCTTTCAGAAATAGTCTCTATTAATAACCGTGCTTTTTCTTGGCATCCAGAGAGAAGCGATCAAACAATCGAAGATTTTGAAAAAAACATGCAAGAGTCGTGGTTTAATCCGGACGGCTTACGCATATGGGAGTCAGACGGAATTATTAAAGGCTTTTGTTGGACGAAAATCCATTACGACCTTTCGCCACTAAAAGGAGAGATCTACGTCGTTGCAGTTGACCCAGAATTTCAGGGTGAAGGCTCAGGAACAGAACTCGTACTCGCAGGCTTGAATTGGATTCACAGCAACAATATTAACCATGCAGTACTTTACGTAGAGTCAGATAACCATCCTGCCAATCGTGTTTATAGCGCTCTTGGCTTTAGCCACGAAATAACTAATCGAGCTTACGAAAGATTTATAAGATAGGAATTCATCTTCATTTTTGGAGTGTTCCTTTGACCTACCTGAGAAACTAAGACATGCAAGAACGACGTTGGATCAACAGATATCAGCCACAAACACTCGTGACGGGGACCATGCTTCTCTACATTGAGGGCCTCTTCAACATGGTACGCGGCAACCAGCTTCTTCTACTTGTAGGTGTTCTAATGTTTCCGGCCGCCTATCTCATAGCTAATGAAAAGAAAATTGGCTGGACCCTAGGAATCGCCACCTCTTTAATCGCTATAGCAATCAGATTGGTAGCCATAGGACCGGGATTGAATGTTTTATTTGCCTTAATCTTTCCTGTTGTATTGGCGACATTGCTTCTTCATCGAACAAGTCGCGAATACCAGAAAATTTGGTTCAAATGACAGTTCCAGGGAAGAACCTTCCATCCGCAGAGGAAAAAGAAGCCGCCGTAACAGCAATGTTTGATCAAATAGCTCCACGCTATGATCTTGTGAATCGATTGATGACATTTCGCTTAGATGTGAAATGGAGAAGAAAGTCAATTCAATCTTTATCTCTTCCCAATGGATCAATCATTCTTGATATCGCTTGCGGTACAGGGGATTTCTGTAGAGATTTGGAAAAAGAGGGCTTTATACCGTTTGGAATCGACCTATCTCAAGGAATGCTTTCCTCAGCAAAAACAACTTCTCCACTTGTCAACGCTGATGCATTAGTTCTTCCAATAAACAGCGCTTCCATTGATGGAGTTACTTGTGGATTTGCTCTAAGAAATTTTGTTTCCCTTCCGCCCTTCTTTGATGAATTAAGTCGCGTTTTGCGACCCGGAGGGCGTATTGCTCTTCTAGAGGTTGATAAACCTTCAAATAGGTTTATACGACTTGGGCATAACTTTCACTTCGGTAAAATTGTCCCAATTCTCGGATCTATTCTTTCCGACGGCAAGGCTTATAAATACCTCCCAGAGTCAGTGGCTTATTTACCAGAATTTGATGCTTTAGAAGAAATGCTTTCAGCCGCAGGATTCACTGACATCGGTAAGCAAAAGTTAACAAGCGGGGTTGCGCAAGTTCTTACCGCGACTAAACCAATTAACTAGATCAGCAGTCCTAGCGTCAAGAAAAACCCAGCTGTTATTTGAATCTGACTAGTTCGAGAAAGCAACGGTATCAATTCTTTTCCAGATGCACCATTCAATACAGATTGCACTGCTGAAAAGGCTACAAGACCGGCTATGAGAATGAGCACGGTCCATGGTTTAGAAAACACTGCTAACGAACCCACTATCAAAGAAGCATCCACGAAAAGAACATACAAGATTCGGGTTCTGCGATCACCCAGCAACACCGCAAGAGTCCGCTTACCTGACTCCTTATCTCCCGCAATATCGCGCAAATTGTTTATCTCCAACAGTGCGCATGACATTAGGCCTACTGATATGGAAACCAATAGAGAGAGGCTGGTAATTTCTTCAGATTGAATGTAGCTACTACCCAAAGTTGCCCCTAAGCCAAAAAAGACAAATACAGAGATTTCGCCTAAACCTCGATACCCATACGGTTGAGGGCCTCCGGTGTAAAACCATCCTGCAGCTATTGCTGCCACCCCGAAAAGTAATAGCCATGGATTAACCGCTATGGAAAGAATGAAGCCGACTACAGAAGCTAACCCGAAGAAAAGAAATGCTGCTACTTTGACCTGTTGTGGATTAACTAATCCACTACCAACTAAACGTTTAGGCCCTAAACGCTCACTACCATCAACTCCGCGCGTTCCATCAGAATAGTCATTGGCAAAATTTGTACCGATTTGAAGAAATACTGCAACTAGAAGTGCACAAATCGCACGCCACCAAATAATATCTACACCGGAAGCGGCTGTTCCTACTACTACAGGTATCACTGCTGCCGAAAGAGTTCGGGGTCTCGCTCCTAAGATCCAATGGTTCATATTGCTATACATTCTGCCAGTTAAAATTGAATAGCGGATAAATGCCCTTATTCACCACTCACTTACGTGCAAGACATCTCTTAATGGTCTTCTTGCTCGTGTAGCCGAGATGCTTGATCGATCATCTTCGGCAGCCCAACCAATAGCGATAGTTCCAATCGCTCGAGCTCCTCTTGGAACAGAGAAACGTTGAGAAACTTTTTCTTCTTTTTCAAACTGACCAAAAAAACAGCAAGCCATTCCTCTCTCAACTACCAAAAGCTGTAAAGCTGTAGATGCCGAAGCTGCGTCCACGATCCAATATGGAATAGGCCAGGCATCAGCATTTTCACCAAGACCACTTTTCTTCTTATCAATTTCCTGATATCTGCTCAAGTATCTCTCAGGAATTCCATAAGGAATAACTAAAACTGGAGCAAGCAACAACCCAGGCCATGGAAAATTGTCTCTTCGATTCTTATCCAGGGTTGTATCCCAGTAAGCCCCTACTTCTTTTTCTCCGTTCAGAACTAAGAATTCGACTCCCTGACTGTTGCCAGCTGTTGGTGTTCTTCTAGCTTGATCAATCAAGTCCTCAAGAACTTTGGGGTCAATAGGTGTCGTCTTGTAACTCCGACAACTCCGACGTGCTGCTAGAACCTGCGTGACGCTTGAAGAATTTTCAGCCTCGTTTTTCAAGTTACTAAGCGAGTTTTGCTAAATCCTCTGACATGGCCCAACCCCAAGCCACCACAGTGTCTCCTCGTTCCATGTTCAAATCTTTAAACAATTCATTAGTTTCCGCTGGGATGCCTTCGGGCTTCAGTGAGGTGTGATCAAAGACGCATGGTTGCGAGCCATCACCTATGGCCATAAAGGATTTCTCATCATAGGACAGAGAAGATAAACCAAACCGTTTCACGAATCGTCTTCCCCAAGCTCTTTCTTCACCGGAAGCCCGATGATCCGGACGAGGAATCAAGTTAGAAAGAGGTTTATAAAGTTCTAATGCCCCTGGGTCATTGAATCTTGATCCGAAAACTACGTCCTCATCTGGGAAAGCCATAACTGCCCGTCTCTGCAATTCTGTAAACACAGCGCGTAAGACAGTATTTCGACGTGAGCTTGGCTGTACGGAAGAAGCTCCAATTATCACGCTTGGTGTGCCACCTATTCTCTCAAGCGTCGAGAATGAAAACCCTTTCAACCGGCCGCCTTCACGTGCAGTTGTTACCAACACCCATGCTTCTGCTTGTTTTGAAAGCAATCCAATGCCGAAAGAATTATTACCCTCTTCGCACAGAGCAGCCATTTCTTCAATCTCGGCATCACCAAGCATGGAACAATCTTTTGTATCAACCTCTATCGCCATGGACTCCACCTCCGATTGTCACTCAATAAACAATGAGTTTTTAATTTCTGCGCCTCTTCAATTTTGAATAAAGTGCTATTCAAGTTAAAAAGGTAGATATCCAGCCTGCCGTGTTGACATTGAGTTGCCAACCTCTAAATATCTTCTGTTGAAATCAACCGATGACTACGGAATTCATGCCAAGCAGGATCCGGAGTTCTGCCACTAAGCCTCCAGCTGTATCTACGCAGTACTCATTCGGTAATCGCAGTACTTGTTTAGGCCCGATCTCAAGAAAAACTTCTGCTTCTCCAGAATGCTCTTCAAAAAGTTTCTTCAGCTCGTCAATGCGCTCTTCTAATGAATCGTTCAATGGCAACTTCACGCGAAGAGGTTTTATTACATCGTCATCTGAAGGAACAAAAACCTCAATTTCTTGCGCGAATAACTTTGGAGAATCTTCTCTCTCGTTTAAACGACCCTTAATAATGACAATTTGATCATCTTCTAACTTATGACCGTGTTCCTCCATAGTCTTCGGAAAAATCATTACCTCAATTGAACCGGCGAGATCCTCAAGGTGGAACGAAGCCATTAGTTTTCCCGCTCTAGTCCATCTTTTATCCAAACTCGAAATCACTCCACCAACTATCCTGAAGGCACCCTCTTCTTCTTCAAGAAGCCCGGTGATATCACTATCCGTTCTTCTTCTTAGGCTTCCCTCAATTCCTTTCAGAGGATGATCAGAGATATATAAACCCAGCATTTCTTTCTCAAATGCAAGTCGTGTCATCTTGTCGAACTCAATATCAAGAATTGGCTCACGTTCATCAAAAACAGGACCTTCATCACTTTCGCCAAAAAGAGACATAACTCCCATTTCATGTTCTCTCCGGCGAGCCAACGTGTGATCAATTATTGACTCTGATGCTGCAAGTAGTCCTTGGCGGGGATACCCAAAACTGTCAAACGAACCGGCTTTGATTAGTGACTCCACCGACCTTTTATTCAACACAGTTGAGTCACAACGTTCGGCAAAGTCGTAAAAATCTAAGAATGGACCATTCAGATCTCTTTCTTCCAGAATTCGATTCACTAAATTCTCTCCAACGTTTCTTACTGCAGAAAGCCCAAACGTGATCTGGGTGAACTCATTGCCATCTCCATCCGTTTGAGATGGATAGAAATTACTACGGGCGAGATTGATGTCTGGAACATCTACTTCAATGTTCATTGAACGACATTCATTTAGATAGATTGCTGCTTTGTCTAAATTTGTCTTAACGCTTGTAAGTAGTGCGGAAAAATATTCAACCGGATAGTGGGCTTTCAAATAGGCAATTTGATAAGCAATGTATCCATAGGCGTACGAGTGGCTTTTGTTGAATGCATAATCTGCGAAACCTTCAATAATGGCAAATAAATCTTCCCCGAGGGCCCCTCCATAACCTGTATCCTCACAGCCTTGAACAAACATTTCTTTTTCTTGAGCCATTAGCTCTCGAACTTTCTTACCGCATGCTTTGCGTAGATTGTCGGCCTGCTCTAAGGAATACCCGGCGAATTTTTGGGCAACACGCATAACAGACTCTTGATAAATCATTAATCCATACGTGCTTCCCAAGATCTCTTCTGCATCGTCATGGAAGTACGTCACAACTTGGCGATTATTCTTTCGATCCGCGTAATCGTTATGCATGTTTGCCGACATCGGGCCCGGACGATAAAGAGCCACTAAAGCCGCCACATCTTCAAAACTCGTTGGCGCCAGAGATCTCATTAACGCTCTCATCGGAGTGGACTCAAGTTGGAAAACACCTATTGATTCTCCCGCTGAAAGAAGAGCGAAGGTCTCTGGATCGTCAAGCGGAACTTGATCTATATCCACTTCTTCGCCTTGGACTTTGCTAATGATTTCAAGCGTGTCGGTAATCACGTCAAGATTCCTAAGACCAAGAAAATCCATTTTCAGTAGGCCGAGATCCTCCACTCCATGCATTTCATACTGTGTTACTACTGGTGCATCTTCTGGATTCTGGCCAGAGTCAGGTTTTCTTTGAACCGGCAAATACTCAGTTAGTGGTTCTTTAGTAATCACAACCGCTGCAGCATGGATGCCGTCTTGACGTCGTAACCCTTCAAGGCCACGCGCAACATCCACTACTCGCTTTACATCACTATCTGACTTGTACATTTCGCGTAGTTCATTTGCCATCTTGTAGCCATCAAGGTGTTGTTCATTTTTTTCTAGACAAGCTGCAAGCGGAGTGTCCCTGCCCATCACCAGAGGAGGCATGACTTTAGCGATCCTATCTCCTACCCCATATGGGTACCCAAGAACACGTGCTGCATCTCGAACCGCTGCTCTAGCTTTTATCTGAGAAAATGTGACGATCTGAGCGACATGATCACGCCCATACTTGTCTGCGGCATACCGAATTAATTCGTCTCTATACCGAGAATCAAAATCCATATCTATATCCGGCATAGAGGCGCGACCTGGGTTCAAGAAGCGTTCAAAAAGTAAGTCATATTTTATTGGATCAATATCTGTGATCCCTAAGCAATAAGCAACCGCGCAACCCGCTGCACTACCTCGTCCCGGACCTACTCGTATCTCCCTCTCGCGGGCATACCTTATGAGGTCCCAAGTAATCAAGAAGTAAGAAGAGAATCCCGAGCCTTTTATTACCTCCAATTCATAGGTCAGCCTGTCAGCAACTTCATCAGAGAGCCTCTCACCCCAACGGCTTCTAGCTCCTTCTAAAGTTAAATGTCGTAAATATTCAGATTCGTCAGAAAACGTTTCTGGAATTGGAAAGTCGGGAAGCTGTGGATTTCCAAATTCAATTTCTACATTTGCTCTCTCTGCTATCCACAACGTGTTATCACATGCTTCCGGAATTTCGGAAAATAAATTTCTCATTTCTAACGCACTCTTCAAATAATGTTGATCACCAGAAAACTTGAAACGATTTGGGTCACTCATAAGAGCATTGGTTTGAACGCATAAAAGAGCATCATGACTTTCAGCGTCATGCTGATGCGTGTAATGGCTGTCATTAGTCGCCAACAGTGGAGCACCAATCTCTCGGCCGATTTGAATTAGCTGTGGATTAGTTCGCTTTTGTTCAGGTATTTCATGATCCTGTAACTCCATAAAGAAATTGTCTTTGCCGAAGATGTCCTGAAATCGTGCGGCTTTCGCTTTTGCATCTTCATAGTTATCCGCCAGTAAAGCTTGTAATACCTGCCCACCTAAACATCCAGAAGTTGCGATTAAGCCTTCGCTATGGTCAGAAAGGACCTCCCAGTCCACTCTTGGCTTGTAGTAATAGCCTTCCATGAAAGCACGACTAGCAACTTGGATTAAGTTTTTGTACCCAGTTTGATTCTCAGCCAGAAGAGTCAAGTGGTAGTAAAGCTTTCTTCCTTTGCTGGTTTCACCACCAGAATCATCAAGACGACCTGTCCGCGCTGGCCTCTCCTCTCTTGATTCATACGCCATGTAGGCCTCGGTGCCAAGAATTGGTTTTACTCCATGATCGCGACAAGCTTGATAGAAATCTAAAATTCCATACATATTGCCATGGTCTGTAATCCCCAAAGCCTTCTGCCCATCAGCGGCGGCGGCAGCAACCAATTCGGATATACGCGAGGCTCCATCCAGCATTGAATATTCAGTGTGTACATGTAAATGAGTAAATGAAGATGTCATTAGCGCTGCCTAGGAAAAGGATTATTTATTGGTAAGAGAAAAGACATCATAACATGCATAATGAGAATCATTCTCATTATATGGACACCCGTATGACTTTTTTACAAGTAGTTGCCATGCTGATCCCCAGAAGCAGAGCCAGCTGGTCCAATTTCCCCTCGACGCATGCCAGCTAATTGCTGTTGAGCTGCCATTTGCTGAGCAAAAAGAGTCGCTTGTATGCCTTGAACTAAACCTTCGAGCCACCCCACTAATTGAGCATGTGCTATCTGCAGTTCTGCTGCGCTTGGTGCCTCATCATCAAAAGGAATAACAAGACGATCTAGTTCTTCCCTAAGGTCATCCGTCAAAGTAGATCCAATTTCCTCTACAGAAGTATCAAAAATTTCTTTTAACCGGCCTCTACTCGCTTCATCTAGAGTTGCTGAGCGGACTTCTTCTAACAGTTGCTTCATCATTGTCCCAACCCGCATCACTTTTGCAGGATGTTCCACGGCTTCGGAAATTTCTAACTCTGTTGAATCTTCAGTGCGAGAGTTTGAGTCCAAAACCTCAGGCTGTTGCGTTCCTTCTTGACTGTTCGACTCCATACTCAGACTCTAGACTTTTTTAATGATCATTGCATTCACGTGACAACGCTTATTGCAGGAACGTGCATCTCATCTGCTGTCAAAGAACCATGACGGCAAATCAGTTCGATTGACATCACTTCTGCCGCATCTAAAAATGCAACGGGTTCACGTGCTACTAGGGCTACATCACCAAAGCGAGTTCGAGCCACCTCGGTCACTTTCGGACCGAACCAGCCTTGGCTAATAACATCGTCGGCACTCATAACCCATGCAACGTTCTCAAATTGTTCTTTTGCCGCTTGGAAGAGTTCTAGTTTGGTCCCTTGGCGTGCATGCAGCCAACGAAATCTTGGTTCGCCACTTTGAAACTCAATCAAAGACGTTATTTCCTTTGAAAGCGAAATCAGATTGTCCTCAACTGAAACTTGTCCATGATCGGCAGTTATAAATAAAGCTACTTCAGGTCCTACACGATCAAGAATTTCTTTCACCATCTGATCACATGAGAAGAGTTCTTCTTCATAACGGTCAGAAAACCCGAACTCATGGCCAGTCAAATCTATGCCGTCCCAATAAACATAAATAAAGGGTTCTCCATTGTTAACCAGAGCCACAGTTTCGGAAACAAGTTCATCTCGGTTTTCGTATCCATGAAGACGGACATCAATCATATGCGCGGCAGAAAATCCACTATTTTGAAACTTTTTCTTAGAAACTACTGGTGGCCGTTGACCGCCGAATGGCTGAACAGGCTGAAGAAGCGTTGGAGGAATCTCTTTCTGAGCATCACCCGACCCTGTTGACCAACGCAAGGTGTTTAAAATTTTATCTTGAACAGGAATCCTGTACCCGATTAGGCCATGCTCTCCAGGTGGCACCCCGGTGGTGATTGAGGTCAAAGCTGCCGCCGTTGTAGATGGAGCAACAGTAGTTATTGACCCTCCGCTGAATTGTTTCAAAGTCGGAAGGTCAGAAATTCGACTTTGCAATTGCCCCCATCCAAGTCCGTCTAGAACCAAGAGGACAACTTGACGGGCCATTAGAACATCGTCTGAAATCCAACTAGGTTCTTTTTCTGCTTCAAGAAGTGCAGGAACTAGTTCAGTTACGCATGATCTTCCATAGTCTGGGACTACTGGCGATATGTAATCAGAGCTCTTCATTTGTATAAGAATACTTCGGAGAAAAAGTTATTTCAGCAAGCGCCTAAATGCTAATCCGATAAGTCTTTTAATACCTCCTTAAGGTCACTCGGTATTTCGCTTTCAAAGGAGACTCGCTCATTTCTTGATGGATGTTCAAACTCTAAGAACGAAGCATGCAGAAAGGGGCGTTCAAGTTCAATGGCGCTTCTCTTTCCTCCGTACAACTCGTCACCTATTAAAGGGTGCCCTATGGCGGAAAGATGTACACGGATTTGATGAGTTCGGCCTGTTTCTAACTTGCAGCGAATCAGGGAAACTGTTGGATCTGACCATCTTTGAGTCACTTCATAATTTGTTTTGGCTGGGCGCCCGGCAGAAATCACAGCCATTCGGATTCGATCTTTCTTAGACCTTCCGATTGGAGCATCTACTGACCCAGTATCTGAATCCATTTCCCCCCAAACCAATGCTGTATACCAGCGTCCCATTGACCGATCTAACAATTGTGCCGATAGATGGTCATAGGCCTTTTGAGTTCTAGCCACAACTAATAATCCAGAAGTTCCTCGGTCTAAACGATGAACTATCCCAGGACGAGACTTAGATCCTATTCCACGTAAATCCGGCCATGATGCAAGTAGGCCGTTGATCATTGTTCCCGTCATGTTTCCTGCCCCAGGGTGAACCACAAGCCCGGCAGGCTTATCTACAACAAGTACTTCATCGTCCGCATAGACGACGGGGATTTCAATATTTTCTTCAGGTTCTGGAGCATCAGTATCTTCGTTCTTTTCATCAGAAACATTCAAAATTTCTCCAAGTTGAACTCGTCGGGATCGCGCTTGCTCCACTTTTCCATTCAACGTGACTTTTCCGTCGTCAATAAGATTTCCAGCACGGTTGCGGCTCATGTCAAGGACAAAAGCAACGACTCGGTCTAGTCGTTCCCCTTGGAGAGACTCTGGTATTGATTCACTGCTCATATGATTCAGTGCTTACTTCGTCAGAATCAATTTCTTCTTCAGAGTGCCCTGTTGATTTCATCCCGGCCCAAAACATCATTAACCCACCTACGACTATTGCAGAATCTGCAATATTGAATACTGGCCACCATTGGAAATCTATAAAATCGACTACTCCACCGCTTAAGAAGCCTTCCTCAGTTCTAAATACTCGGTCAACTAAGTTTCCGATCGCCCCTCCGATAACAAGACCAACAGATACTTTGCCAAACCTTGATTGAATTTGAGAACCAAGCCGAATAACAAGAAGTATCACAAAGAGAATCAGAATTGTAAATACGGGGCCTAGGTTCTCTCCTTGACTAAAAGCTATCCCCGTGTTTCGAACTAGTCGGAATTGAAGTGTCCAAAAAAGTTCAATTATCTGACCCGCCTCAAGACGTTCTAAAGCCCACCATTTTGTGAGCTGGTCAAGAAGAACGATCCCCGAAGACGTTATTATGCTGGATTTCCAAGGTTGTAACATTTAAGTGCCTTAAATCCTAACTACTGATGTAAATGGCTTTAAGGACCTAACGGCGGCCAAGTCCTCCAGCTTTGTATTCAACTCGTTCTGCTGCCCAAGGTATTGCTTTTAGGCGTTCTTGTGGAATGGGTTTTCCAGACTTTATGCATACCCCGTAAGTTCCTTTACGTATTCTTTCAAGGGCCGCGTCAATCTCTTCTACTGCGTCTCTGGCTTGCGCACTAAGTGCCAAATCAAGATCCCGGGCCACCGCCAAAGTGTCCCCTTCTCCTGATTCTTCATCGAATTGAACATCTCCGGGCTCTCTACCTTCTAATAGAGCGTCGGCTTCAGCTTTAAGAGAGTCGGCACTCTTTAAGTAGCGCGCCCTTTCTTCAAGCAGCAGGGCCTTTTGTTTGTCTAAGAATGCTTTACCAAAACGCGTCTTTGCTGCAGGTTTCTTTGCTGCAGGTTTCTTTGCTGCAGGTTTCTTTGCTGCAGGTTTCTTTGGACTTGCCATATCAATCTCCTATTGAACGATAGATGCTATAGGTAATTGAACAATGAAGTGGGTACCCACTCGCTATTTATCTATAACTACCGATACGGTCTTCAAGCGAATTAAGACTAAGGTCAACCAACTCAAGTAACAACTTAGAGTCTTAAAAGACTAATTAATGCCTTCTAAACATTGATGTCGGGGGTGGATCATCATCATTAAAAAACGTGTCTAAAGCCTGCTCGTCATCGCCTACTGAGTCACGTAATTCTTCTAATAACTCAGTCGGCGGAAGCTCCGGTTCCATGATTACAGTTGGCTCAGACTCAGGCTCAGACTCAGACTCAGACTCAGGCTCAGGCTCAGGCTCAGGCTCAGGCTCCGGCTCCGGCTCAGGCTCAGGCTCCGGCTCAGGCTCAGGCTCAGGCTCAGTCTCAGGCTCAGGCTCAGGCTCAGGCTCAGGCTCCGGTCTCGTCGGAAGATCATTTATTAGTTCATGCAAGTCTTTCAAAGCCGCCCGCAGCCGCTCTTTATGCGCTTCAATATGACGTTCTGCTATTTGAATGTCATCATTGACTTTCTTACGTTCAATCTCCAAATCTGAAATTTCAGAATTCATCTGCAGACGACCCTCTTCAATAGCGTCACGAATTTCTTTTTCCGCTGCAATGCGCAAACTGTTGACTTCTTCTTCAACTTCAGACTTGAGGCGAAGCGCTTCTTCCGTAGCGCCCAAAAGAACTTCTTCTGACTCTTGTCGATTTCGGCGAGCAGGCCCGATTTCTTCCTCTAATTGTCGCTCTGCTGCTTCTGCCCGTTCTGTCGCCTGAGTGCATGCTTGAGTCAGTCTCTGTATCTCAACTACTGCTTGATCTAAAACTTCGTCGACTTCAAGTGGATCGTATCCTCGAATTTTTTGTCCAAATTCTGCTTGAATGAGAATCTCAAGAATACCGCTATTGTTCATGAGCAAATATTAACTCTCACACTGCCTAATTTGTGGTCATTATCCTGATCAGGAGAAAAAGCCTTCAGCAAATGAGGCTTCGCGTGAGTGTAATCAAGAAGAAGAGTGCCATTGGCGCAAGATCCAGTCCTACTGACCCAATCCTCAAAGCCGGCATGACTCGTCGCAATGGAACCAAAACTGGATCAGTCATGAGATAAATGAATCCTGCAACTGTAGCTCCCATACCATTTGGATTAATAGGAAACCAACTAAGCACTACCCTGATAATAAGAACTAACGCATACAATCCAAGTAGATAACAAAGTATTTCAATCATGGAACTAATTCAGCAACGCTCTAAGTTTCATAACCCTTTAGGTCTTCGTCTGAGACTTCTACGTCGTTCGGCGTCATGAGGTAGACCTGAGTTCCGACCTTCTTCATAGAACCTCCAGAGGCGTAACAAACGCCACTTGCAAAATCCATAAGTCTTCGCGAAAGTTCAGCGTCAACACCTTGAAAATCAATTACCACTGGTTGAGCTGCTAAAAAACGGTCGCCAATTTCTACAGCGTCGTCAAATACTTTTGCTTCTACATGGTGTGGCTTAGAGGTAGCCGCTGGCTGGAGAGGGCGAACCGTTCCTGAACTTTCTGGAGTTAACGGGCGAATGGAACTTTGACCCAAAGAACTTTGAGGAGAGTGCATTTGATCATTTTCAGTAACTCCTCTCTCTTCTAAGAAATCACCAGAGCTAAGCAGAGGGCGCCGCTCAACCGAATTATCCATAAATTCCTCGTACGCCTCATCAGGCCCAAGACCAAGGTAAAGCATTAATTTCTTAAACATGAGAACAACAGTAATAGGTTGAGGCGTGGTTTTGGGTGCATAGGGTCATCATTTATTCTTTGGAGCCCTCTCACCAAAGAGCACTCGACCGATTCTTAGCATTGTTGAGCCATGATCTATAGCCACGTCAATATCATCAGACATCCCGATCGAGCGTTCCGATAAACCAAATTCATCAGTTAATGCCCCCACCTTGCTAAATATTTCAGAAGTTTTTTTCAAATCACCCTGGACCCCTACTGCCATAACTCCTTCAACTGATAATCCGATTTCCAGTCCGTGCTCAATCAAGTTCCCCGCTTCATGAAATGAACAGCCACCTTTACCTTTTTCCCCTAATGGATTGATCTGGATTAATACCTTTCCTAAAGGGTCACGTTTTTTTATCTCGTCAAGTACCTCTATTCGGTCAACAGATTGCCATAAAGAAAGGATTCCAGAAAGTTTTCGAATTTTGTTTCTTTGAACCGCCCCTATCATGTGCCATTCAATTTCTGGATCTCCAAGGGCTTGATGCTTTTCAATTAGTTCTTGTGCGTAATTCTCTCCAACTGCTTGGATGCCTGCTTCTTTCGCTACGACTATCGCTTCTTTGTTCAAACTTTTAGTAACTGCAATGATTTTGGTACGTCCCATACTTCGGGCTTTGACATGATCAGAAACTTCATGAATTTTTTCCTTAACTTCTTTTTTATTCAGTTCAGAAAATATCATTTTTCTAATTCTTTTCTATCCATGCCAGCAAAGACTGTCTCTTTTGGGTGCCGTTTGAACGATATGACCAGAACTTTGAATCACACGAAGTACAAGAACCGTCCCTATATTCAATTTCAATTCCTCGTTTCTCTAAGATAACTCGGACAATTGCCATTAAATCGAGAGAATCAGTTGAGGAATCCGTGACTCCAACCACTGAAGCACCAAATGCCTCTATGAAAGAATCTAGATCTTTACGTCCATATTCATAACAGCAAGGCCCGATATGTGGACCTATAACAGCTGCTTGATCTCCTGGAGATTTGTCTTGTAACACCTCAGAAGTGTTCTCGATAACTCCGTTTAGTAACCCTTTCCAACCTGCATGAATTGCGGCGATGGCTCCAGAATCAGAAACAAGCGCAATGGGAACACAGTCCGCTACTTGAATAGTTAAAACTTTTCTTTCTTGAGTTGTAAAAAGTGCGTCGCCCTCTAATCCAAGAACGGATTCATTTTCTTTAACTTCAATATTTTTAGAGCCATGGATTTGAGTCAAAAAAGACCAATGCTGGCTTGACGGTATAGCCAAGCCAGCATTGTGTTCCACAAGAGATAGGGATGCCTCTTGAATTGACTTTTCCCTTGTCTTTAGATCACTGACGGCCATGTCGCCATCAACGATCTCAGACATAGCGACCCAAGCCGTGTGGCCAGAGGCTAAGTGCCTTTCCGCCAGGACTCGAGCCACGAGGGCTCTACTTTAAGAAACTAGGTACGTCTAATTCGTCGTCAGTATCTGTTGATGAAGACGAATCAAAAACCTCGGATATTGAAGAGGTGAGTGAAGGCTTACCTGGTTTACGTTTTGGTCGTTCACCATCCCAGCGATCAAATCCTGCTGCTATGACAGTTACCCGAACATCGTTACCCATTTCGTCGTCAACAACAGTTCCGAAAATTATATTTGCATCCGGATGAGCAACACCGTGGATGATTTCTGCCGCTTCATTCACTTCAAACAGTCCAAGGTCACTTGGTCCAGCAACAGTGAGAAGAATTCCACGAGCTCCGTCAATAGAAGCTTCCAGCAATGGACTGGAGATAGCATTACGTGCTGCATTGACTGCGCGACTCTCGCCTGTGGCTTGCCCGACACCCATGAGGGCAGATCCGGCGTCCTGCATTACCATCTTTACATCTGCGAAGTCGGTGTTGATTAAACCAGGAGTAGTTATCAAAGTAGTGATCCCTTGGACTCCTTGGAGTAGAACTTCATCAGCCATGCTGAAAGCATTAAGCAACGCAGTTTTCTCATCTGAGATGCTAAGCAGTCGGTCATTAGGGATCACGATTTGTGTGTCAACTTTTTCCTTTAGTTGTGTGATTCCATTTTCTGCTTGGACGGCACGTCGACGGCCTTCGAAACCAAATGGTCGAGTAACGACGCCAATGGTCAAAGCTCCAATTGACTTTGCGATTTCTGCAACTACTGGAGCAGCGCCAGTTCCTGTTCCTCCACCTTCACCGGCGGTAATGAAGACCATGTCGGAACCTTCCAACATCTCTTCAATTTCGGCTCTGTGGTCTTCTGCTGCTTGACGTCCTATTTCAGGATTGCTTCCTGCGCCTAAGCCCCGAGTAAGTTCTCTACCAATATCTAATTTGACATCAGCGTCACTCATTAAAAGTGCTTGAGCATCGGTGTTGACAGCTATGAACTCAACGCCGCGAAGCCCAGCTTCAATCATGCGGTTAACGGCGTTTACCCCACCGCCACCGACTCCAACTACTTTTATTACTGCTAAATAATTCTGTGGATTTGCAACCATTATTTTTCCCTTAATTTGATCTAAACCTAAAGTTGAGGTTTAGAGTTTGGATAATAAACCTTTACTAATGGTTTAGATACTACTCTTAGTAGTTACCTGACGTCAACCTGTGGGCAAAAACTTCTTATTTTAAAAGGCATTTAACATCTTCCCTGAGTCCTGGTAACCACCGGGTTTTGAGGGATAGAAACGTCGATTAACTCGATGCAGGAAAGTTGGACCCGAGTTAAAACTGTTGCCAAAGAGCGCATTTCGTCACGAAAATCTGTGCCGCCGATCCCTAACTCTGCCACTACTCCACCAACCAGTTCTGCTCTTACTCCTCCGCCTGTTGGAGTTAAAGCTAGTATCCATGCTTGTAAGTCAGGGGTCACCTCTTCGGCTGCTCGAAGTAACGGGGTTATTCCGGTTATTCGCGTACCCAGCACTCCAACAGAATCAACACGAATGATGGGCAACTCAAGATCACTTTCACGAACTTCCTCAAGAACCACTCCCGATCTATCAAGAAGAAATTTTTGCCCGCTTGGAATTATCGCTATAACTGAGGCGATTCGTTCTTCCAAGATAATACGAACTGAGTCTGGCCAGTTTCTTTCTATGTCTACTTGTGCCACCCATGGAATAGCCGTCACTCTTTCATCAATTTCTTCAACATTAAGACCAATCATTGATGAGTTGTCGTTGATGCCCGCTGCTTCTAGTACTTCGTCTTCTGATACTCGAGCCCCCACTCCAATGACTTCTACGTTTTTAACAGAGAAAAAGGAGGACTTCGTAGTTGCATAAGCGCCAACACCAAGAACGAGAAGAACAAGAAGTATCCATACTTTGCGTAAAGATCTCTTTTTGGGCGCTTCGCTATCTACTTCTACTCCTTCAGAATTCATTTTCAGTCAAAACCAACCATGACGGTTTCTGTTTCTAGGGAAACTCCAGTCTCTTCCAAGACTCTGGCATGAACCACCTTCATGAGTCTGTAAACATCATCAGCTGAACCATTCGGTTTGACTTGAATAAAGTTCGCATGTTTTTCTGAAACCATGGCTGATCCAATTTCATAGCCCTTCAAGCCAGTGGCATCAATAAGTCTTCCTGCTGAGTCTCCTAAAGGATTCATGAAGACCGATCCTGCATTTTGACCACCAGGTTGATTTTCTCGCCTCCATCTAACTATTTCAGATATTCTTTCATCGCCTTTTTCGGCGTTTCCGATATCAAGAGAAAAACTGGAATCAACAACAATTTCATAATTTGAAATTGTTGTTGAGCGGTACTCCATTTTCAGCTCTTCAACATTTAAATTTTTATATTTCTTTGTCCATAAATCAAAAATGGTTGCCGATAAAAGAGAATCTGAAATCGAAGCTCCATGACCGCCAGCATTCATGCGTACTGCCCCACCCACGGTTCCTGGAACACCAACAGCCCATTCGAGGCCAGATAAGCCATTTTTGACGGTATGTCGAGCAAGGACAGGTAAACTCGCAGCTCCACCGGCAGTCACTTCTTGATTGATGACCGATATATTTTCAAAATTCTCGCCCAATTGAATTACTAAACCATCAAAGCCAGAATCCGAGATCAAAAGGTTCGAACCATTACCGACTATGAGAACTTTCATTTCGCTTTCAGTAATAAGTTCAGAAATTCCTTCCAAGGAAGCCAAATTTGAAACACGAGTGAAGAACTTTGCTTTACCACCAACTCTGTAGGTTGATAACTGACCTAAGTCATAAGATCCTGCTACCTCTTTATTTAAGTTAGAAGAGGCTAAAAATTTAGCAACTAGGTCATCATCCATTTAATTCCCTCATCAGCTTTTGGATCTCATCTGGCAGTGACGTTAAGTCTCCCGCTCCCATTGTTAAACAGCAATCCCCTTCTCTTAACTCGCTCGTCAAAGCCTCAATTAAATCGCTCCGATGCGGAACGTACCGAACTTCAAATGCCGGATTAGATAATGAAACAGCATCAGCTATGAGAGCTCCAGAAATTCCAGGCCGTGCTTTTTCTCCTGACGGATAAACGTCAGTAACGAAAAGAAGGTCTGTTCCCCGAAACGAATCCTGGAATGTGCTCCAAAGTGCTTCTGTTCTGCTGTATCTATGAGGCTGGAATACAGATATTAAACGATTCCAATTTCCAGTTTTTGCCGCAGAAATCGTGGCAGAAACTTCTGTAGGGAGATGGGCGTAATCATCAACGAAAGTAACGCCTGCTACCTGCCCACGATGCTCAAACCGTCTCGCCACACCACCGAACCGTTCAAGTGCTTTAACAACTGCATTTGGATCAGCACCAGCGATTATTCCTGCGACTGCAGCACAGGCAGCATTTCTGGCATTATGTAATCCTGGAATCGGCAACTTCACAAGCAATTCGTGATTATCACAATCTTTCAAATTGAATGACACCCCCGTCCATGACTCCTCTAAATCAGTGATTCTCCATTCGGCCGAAGAATTCATACCGAGACTTATGGCATTTTGTGAACTTGCTAATTTCTTTCCTCCCTCATCGTCTACTCCTACAACCACTGGGCCGCGTGTTTCTGCAACAAACTTTTCAAACGCTTCTTCTAACGCTTTATATCCGCCATGGTGTTCCAGGTGATCTGCTTCAACATTTGTGACTACCGCATAATCTCTAGGCAACAGTAAAAAACTTCCATCACTTTCATCTCCCTCTACAACAAAGATCGAACCGTCATCCCATGCAGCGCCGGTCCCAACTTCATTTACATCGCCGCCGATAATGAAAGATGGTTTCATCTCAGCGGACCTCAGTACCAAGGCCAACATTGATGAGGTTGTAGTTTTACCGTGAGTACCAGAAACAACTAAGGAGGATTTCTGTTTGCATATTTCCGCAAGAATTTCCGCTCGGCTTAACAACGGAATGTCGCGTTTTAACGTTTCTTTGCATTCAACATTGTGATCCGGTACCGCTGTGGACCTGGTTACGAACTCTGCATCGGCAACATTACTGGCTTCATGCCCCACGGTAATTTGTACACCTAATGCTCTTAAGCGATCTAACCCCGCAGACTCTTTAAGGTCAGATCCAGTAACAGTATGACCCATAGAAGTTAGCACTTCAGCAATCGCGCTCATCCCAGCGCCACCGATCCCTAATACATGTACTCTATTTTTTCTAGAAAGATCCAATTCGGTTTCAATCACGAGCATACACTCCAACTAGGTTAGCTATATCCGATGCAGCCCTAGGGCGTCCCCGTTGTTTGGCTGCCTTTGCCATATCTTCCAAACCTTTTTCGTCTGAAAGAATTTTCATCACTTCATTTTTTAACCGATTTCCATCAAGTTCATCATTAGGTAGATGAACAGCACCGCCACAAGCGAAAAGTGCTCTAGCATTCGCCGTCTGATGATCACCCGGAGCATGAGGTAGAGGAATAAGAATAGATGGAACTCCCACTATTGAAATTTCTGCAACAGTGGTCGCCCCTGCTCGACAAATAACCAAATCAGCGGCCGCCATTACTTCTGGCATATTACTCTCATACTCAACCGGGCGGTAATCCACACGATCGGCAGGAACAGAAGCTTTGAACCTTTCATCATTGAAATCTCGCTCGCCTATTACATGATGGACCACTATTGAGTCTGCATCCCAAGATTCAACTAAATCCTTGGTTGATTCATTGATTCGTTGCGCCCCAAGCGAGCCGCCAAATACGAGCAAGAAAAAAGATCCTTCCTCAACGCCTACCTGTGATCGCAATATTTCACGTTTTATTTCAGTGGCTTCTGAAATGAAGCTTTTTCTTACTGGGTTCCCACGATTGATAGCTTTTGGAAGTCCTGTGTCTTCAAAAGCAACCACCGTAGCTTTAGCAAAACGAGCAAAAACGCGATTTGCTAACCCTGGTACAGCATTCTGTTCCATCACTAAAAGCGGTATCCGTAGAATTACCGCTACCAGTGCGCAGGGAACGCTTGCAAAACCTCCTAAGGAGATAACTATTCGCGGCTTCCTCTTTAATAAGAGAAAGAGCGCTTGGGCTAGGCCCAAGAAGATACCGCATATAGAAATAAGATTCTTGAAACTAAATCTACGTTCAATGCCATTTCCAGCGAGTTGCGTTAATTCAAAACCCGCTGGTGGAACAAGTTTTTTCTCTATACCTCGTTTACTTCCAACGAAATGTATCTCCCCTGATTCATTTACTATTTCTTTTTCTACAAGTGCATGCGCTAGGGCTAAACCAGGTAACAGGTGTCCAGCAGTTCCACCGCCAGAAATAACGATTTCACGTCCACTTAATTTCTTCATTTACTCTGCCTTGCAACATTTAAGAGAATTCCGTATGCGATCAGGGTGGAGAGTAGAGCATTTCCGCCGAAAGAAAGGAATGGGAGTGTGATCCCGGTTATCGGCAGTAAACCTAATACAGCTCCCATATTCACAAATGCCTGAACCATGATCCAAGTAGTCGTGCCGGCTGCTAATAGACGACCAAACGCATCAGGTGCATTCAGAGCTGTAGATAACCCAGTGAATCCGATAATCATGTACAAAGCTATTACGATCAAAGATCCAATCAGACCTGTTTCCTCTGCGATAATTGCATAGATGAAATCTGTGTGAGCTTCGGGCAACCATCCCCATTTTCCTGTGCTTTCCCCAAATCCAACTCCACTAATTCCACCGTTCGCGACTGCCGCTCCGGCTTGAATGGGTTGCCAACCGGACCCCAAGGCGTCAGACCATGGATCAAGTAGTCCTGTTAAACGTTCACGTCGATATGCCGCAGAAACGGCAAGTCCAGCCGCTCCGATAGCCGCTACACCAAAAATTTGCATAAGAGTTTTCGCTTGAGTTCCTGCAAAAAATATTAAGGCACCAAAGATAGCGACAACTACTAATGTGGTTCCAAAATCAGGCTCCAGCATGATGAGAGCCACAAAAGTTACTAGTACGCCAAGAAGTAACTTCAAAGGGTTTTTAGTTAGAGTTAATTCTTGGCCTTTCAAAGAGAGACGATCAGCACAGAACAAAATGATCGCTAACTTTGCTACCTCAGATGGCTGCACCGTTATGGGCCCAAAATCTAGCCATCTTCTAGACCCTTTTACTTCGATACCAACGCCTGGTATCAAGACAATTAGAAGCAAAAATCCAGCTACACAAATCGCGACATTCGAAAATCTACGCAACTGATGATAATCAATTTGAATAAGCACAATGCAAGCCACTAACCCAAGAATGAGCCATATCGATTGTCGGCGAATATGGTGCCACACATTGTCATATATCTGAACATCGTTTACTGACGATGCTGAAAGAACCATCAATAGCCCTAGTAGACAGAGCACTAAACCAACGACGCCTAATACTAGAAAGCGAGAATTTCTACTTCCCGGCGGTTTACGTGGGTGAAGTTGAGACGGAAGAATATTCTTTGACGTATTCCCGGACCACTTTTGTAACGGATTATTCATCTTTGGCTTTCCTGCCGTATTCCATTACTAGCGAACGAAATTCATCCCCGCGCTCTTTGTAGGAGTTATACCAATCAAAAGAACTGCACCCAGGGGAAAGTAAAACCGTTCCGCCTGATCGCGTCATCACAACAGACTGTTCAACTGCTTCTTGCATATTTTTCGCAGTCTGAACTGGACAGATATTCTGAAAAACCTCATTTATCGCGTCTGCAGTTTCGCCGATTGCTATAACCCTCTTTGGTTTCAGAACTCCAAAATCCGCAAAATCCAGTCCTTTGTTCTGTCCGCCTAATATCAAAGTAACTTCCGAAACAGCACGCATTGAACTAATTGTTGCATGCGGTGTAGTTGCCTTACTGTCATTAATGAAACGGATGCCTTTAACGAATCCGAGATCTTCCATTCGATGAGGAAGACCAGAAAAATTTGCTAATACTTCAGCACATGCTTCTAGGGTTGCTCCAGAACGAATCGCTGTTGCTACCGCCGCCTGAGCATTCTCTAAATCATGGGGAAATTTTCTACACACATCATCTAAGGCAATGACTTTCTCTTCTCGAAACAAAAGAAAACCTTCTTGTACCCGGCAAGTTGATGATGTAGTACCAAAACTTGTGCATCCCTCCGGAGCATGTCGAGCAACCACGGGGTCAGACAAATTGGCGATCGCATCTTCATCTTTAAAAATTCCATCCCATATCTTTGACTTCGCTTGTTCATATGAATCTAGATTTCTATGAATATCTAAGTGATCCGGAGCAAAATTTAGCCAAGTTGCTGGAGATGCTGAAAAATTAAGTGAATGTGCAAGACGAAATGAGGAAGATTCGAGGACAAAACGCTCTATATCAGGATCATCTATAGCTTTAACTAATGGTATGTCTGTATTTCCGGCAACTTCTGCTTTAATGCCAGCCTGATTAAGTATTTCCGCCACCAAAGTAACTACAGTCGTTTTACCGTTAGTTCCAGTTATTGCACTACAAGGTCGTTTATCCCAACGACTAGCTAGATCAAATTCATCCAAAATAGGAATATCAATATCGCTCGCTGATTCAAATATTGGGTGATCATCTCGTATACCCGGACTCAGGACTATCTGTGAACAGTCCTTCAAGACTTCTCGCCAAGAGAATCCCTTAGCTACGTCAACAACTTCAACCCCAGTTTCTTGAGCAACCTCTTCAAGATCCTGAGTTGGGTTTTCATCAACTATCCGAACCTTTTCTTGACGAGATGCAAGGGCGGATACCACAGCACGACCTGTGACGCCGTAACCAAGCACGACTGTTTTATCAGTCAAGGATCACCCTCCCGTAACGCCGACGCGAATTGAGTCTGCATAAAAAAGCCCAAGACCCACTGCAGTGCATAGGCCAGAAACAATCCAAAATCTGACTATCACTGTGGTTTCAGGCCATCCTCCAAGTTCAAAATGGTGATGAACTGGCGCCATTCGTAAAATTCTTTTTCCCTTAAATAGGCGAAAACTCCCAACTTGCAAGATCACCGAAAGAGTTTCGGCTACAAATAATCCAGCAATAATTGGAAGAAGAAGATGAGTGCTGGTCGCAAGAGCTAAAGCAGACAGGCCAGTGCCAATAGCTAGCGATCCAGTATCACCCATAAATATTCTCGCCGGAGCTGCATTCCACCAGAGAAAACCAATACAACCTCCGGCCATCGCTGCTGCGACTATTGAGAGGTCAAGGGCATGCGCTACTTGATAAGTATCAAAGTTCCTAAACTGCCAAAATCCGATGAAAACGAAAGCAGAAAATCCGAAAGTAGCCGCGCCAGCAGCTAGGCCATCTAGACCATCAGTAAGATTCACCGCATTTGATGATCCAACAATTAGCAATACTGCCCATATAACCCAAAGAACTTTCCCGAGTTCCAAACCTGGCTGGTCGAATCTAACGAACGAAAGAGTTGTTTGAATTGAAGTGAAATTCACCATTAACAGCCCAAACGTAAGAGCCACTGTTAGTAAACCAAGCATTTTTGCGCTTTTATTTAGGCCCAAGTTTCGTTCACGAACTACTTTTATCCAGTCATCAATAAAACCGACTAACCCACCACCAACTATTGCGATCATGACAAAAATGCCGGTTCGTGTATAGATTCCTCGATATAGGTTGCTTATTGCGTAACCGATGAAAGCTCCTACAACTATCGCTAAACCCCCCATTGTTGGCGTCCCTGCTTTAATGGAGTGGCCTTGGGGTCCGTCATCACGTATGGGCTGCCCTATGCGAAGCCGTGTAAGCGAAACGATAAGTAGCCGTGTTCCAAGAAGCGAAACGACCATGGCTATTGCGGCAGCTAACAATAAGCCAATCACTTATCGGACCGCCTGTATAAATAATTGTCGAACGAAATCTTCATGAGGGGTGTTAATAGGCAGAATAATAATATGAGCACTTGATTACACCTCGTCTTCAAATAGTTCAAAAATCAGACTTCTTGATACTTCTTTATCGTCGAAATCAAGCAACTCGCCTGCGATTTCCTGAGTTGACTCATGGCCTTTACCAGCAACCACAATTACGTCTTCAGGTCTAGAATTCATCAGAGCAATTTTTATTGCTTCTTTTCTATCCTCTTCAACTGTGTAATTTCCTTCACTCATTCCACTTACTATTTCATCAATAATGCTCATAGGAGATTCTCCACGGGGATTATCAGAAGTTACTACAGAAAAGTCTGCTCCAGCGTCAGCCATCGCACCCATCAAAGGTCGCTTACCTTGATCTCTTCCACCCCCGCACCCAAACACGACGTGGACACGCCCTTTTTCTCGTAATGCACGTGCTGACTTCAGAGTCGCTTTTAATGCCTCCGGAGTGTGTGCGTAATCAATTACTACCGCAGGGCTTGATTCGCTCTTTAAAATTTCAAAGCGTCCTGGGACAGCCCGCAGTTGACTAACACCTGACGCTATTTTCGAAGGAGGAACATTGAGGAGTAACGCCAGTTCAGCTGCGACGAGAGTATTAATAGCCATGAACTCAGCTCTAAATGGGATTTTCAGGCTTTGACCATGCCATGACCCCACGTAAGAAACACTATTAATGTCAACCTCTACTACTTCAAGACCATTCTTTTGAGAGGTTTTTGCGATACGGTCACCTGCTTCTTGCCCAACTACAACAACCGCTTTAGAACTGAAGGACTGTTCAAATAAGCGCTCTTTCGCTTTGAAATACTCTTCCATTGATTTGTGATAATCGAGATGATCTCGTGAAAGGTTTGTAAAGGCAACAGCAGAGAATTCTGTTCCATCTACTCTGTGTTGACTCAACGCATGTGAAGACACTTCCATTACAGCACTGTCAACTCCACTGTCTCTCCATTGGGATAATCGATTTTGTAAATCTGGAGCTTCGGGAGTGGTTCTTTCTCCTGTCAGAGTTCCCGAAGATTCAACGTCATGTCCGGCGTGGCGTAATATTTGCCCAAGTAAATGGACAACGCTGGTTTTTCCATTCGTGCCAGTGACCCCGACTACTTCTAAGTCTCGGCTTGGATTGCCTGCATGGAAAGAACTAAGTAACGCTAAAGATTTTCGCGAAGATGTTGTTTCAACTAAGGGGACTTCAATAGTAAGAGGCTTCTCCGCTACAACAGCAACCGCTCCTGCATTAACTGCGCTTAAAGCAAATTCGTGACCGTCATGAAGAAGTCCTGGTATGCAACAAAAAAGATCTCCCGGCTGAACTAAACGCGAGTCATGAACAATCCGTAAAATTTCAGGATCACAAGAGAATTTTTGATCTGGGAATCCGATGCCGTCTAATAGGGTTGAAAGTTTCATTTCAACCGACTGACGGAGCAGCGACTTCTTCTGTTGCCTCTTCTTCTAACGCTGCAGCTGCAGCTGCAGCTTCTGCTATTTCCCTAGCTTGCGCTGGAGTTGTTGCTATCACGCGGCCGGGTTGTTCGAGTCCAAGTCGTTCAGCTTCTGAAGGTATGCGTAACTGCCGGACTGCGAATTGAGCGAATTCTGCAAAGACAGGCGCCGCAGCCTTTCCTCCGGAATAAGGGGCCACTGGTTCATCGATTACCACAATTATTGATAATTCTGGATCATCTGCCGGTAAGAATCCGGCAAAGCTCGCCACATACTTCTGTTCTCCGGTTTCGTCACCATAACCTCCGTCAGCAAGAGGCTTCCAGGCTGTACCTGTCTTACCGGCAACTCTGTAACCGGGCACCTGAGCTGCGGTTCCAGTTCCTTCCGTCACTACACCTTCCATCATTTCTATTAATAAATCTGATGTTTCGGTAGAAAAAATTCTTTCCGGTGATTCCGAGTTCATTATTTCAAAAAGTCCACTATTGTCTCGAGTCCCTAAAACCAAACTGGGTACAGGACGGTTACCTTTGTTAGCAATTGCAGAGTATGCCACAAGCATCTGCATTGGGGTAACCGCCACACCCTGGCCTATAGCAATCGTAGGCAAAGATGTACCTGACCATTTTGACTGCCCCAGTAGTGAACCCCTTGTCTCTCCTGGCAGTTCCAACCCAGTGACCTGACCTAAACCAAAGCTGCTAAGTCTCTCGTACAGACGTTTCTCTCCTAGTTCCTGAGCCCACATAATAGTTCCGACATTTGAGGACTTCTTTAGAATCTCGGCAATACTCCACTCTTCTGTTTCATGAGCGAATGAGTCAATAAACGCTTCTTCCCAAATCAATATCGAATTAGGAATTTCCATTACAGACGATGGAGCTCCAACTTTCTCTTCTACGACTCCTGCGAAAGTAAGAGGCTTCATTATAGAACCCGGTTCATATGCCCAAGTGACTGCCCTATTTTCAGAAGAAACTTCAACTGAACCATCGGTATTACGGCTCACAGTTGCTGAAGCAACGATCTCTCCGGTAGAGGGCCGCATTGCCACGAGCGTTCCACCTTGTGCATTAGTTGCGATTACTCCGTCAGCGAGTATCCGTTCCGCTGCAAATTGGACTGAACGATCAATAGTTAAAACAAGAGTATGACCATGTTCGCTTGAGTTTATTATTTCATTTCTTCCACCTGGAATAGTCAGGCCACCAACTCCCTTTTCTACTTCCATTAGTCCAGATGACCCAATCAGAAAAGAGTCATACGCCTTCTCAATGCCGCTGATACCGTTTCCATCAATATCCGTTCGCCCAAGAAGATTTAATGCCAATTCTTGGCCGGGTCTGATACGAGCCACCTCTTCTATTATTGAAATTCCTTCTATTCCCAATCTTGATACTTCTTCCGCCATTTCCTCGCTAACTTGTCGCTGTAAGTAACGGAAACTTTTATCTTTTTGTGAAAGTCGTTGCTCTAAGAGTTCTAGTTCTGTATCAAGAATGAGCGAAAGTTCCCTTGCCGTTTTAAGTGGATCTTCAATTTTACTTGGGTCTGCCGTTATTGTTTTTGCCGGCACTGTCAGTACAAGATCAACATAGTTTCGATCTACGATCGCTCCCCGTCCTGCAGGTAGAACTATCTGGTCCATTCGTTCATTCTTTGCAAAATCTTGATATTTTTGGCCATCATCTAATACCTGTAGCCCAATTAAACGCCAAGAAAACCAAACACCTACACCAACGAAAAGAGCGGCGGTTGTCCATATACGCAATTTGAGGTTGAATACTGTCTTACTCTTTCCGCCATTTAGAGTATTTTTCATCGGCCAGACCGGGAAAAGGGATTTGGCGTAGGTGGAGGAACAGACTCTAATGAGTCACCTGGTATCACAGCAGGAAGATAGATTCGAGCAGGAGGTGGCACCATGCCTAGCCGTCCCTGAGCTTCGCTCAAAATACGGTCAGGGCTTTCTAGTCGTGCCACCTCACTGCGTAATATTTGCTCACGTTCAATCGCTCTCTCTAGGCGCTGATCTAATTTATCTAAACCATATTGTTCACGAATAAGGATATTTTGGAACCCCACAAGGAGAATTAGCGAAGCAAAAATAACTATTGAAAAAGTCACGATCAAGTTCACACCTTTAAGTCGGCTAACAGGACGTGATTTCTTTCGTTCCTTTTGTTGAGTTATGCCACCCCATAATGGCCAATTAATAGCGGTCATTGACTGTCCTCACTATTCGTTGGAAGACGTTGGATCAATCTAAGGCGAGCACTTGATGAGCGGCGGTTAGCGGCTATCTCTGTTTCTTCAGGGGTTATAACTTTTTTATTCAAGATTCTTCCGGAGGGTTTTGCTTGGCAAACACATGGAAGTTTTTGGGGGCAGGTACACCCTCCGCTCTCCGAATTTCGAAAAGTTTGTTTTACTATTTGATCTTCACCTGAGTGATACGAAAGAACTGCCCCGCGTCCATCAGGAGCCAGCCAAGTAATTGCATTCCCAAGGGTCTTTGAAAGTTGTTCTAATTCATTATTAACTTCAATCCGAATTGCTTGAAAAGTTC
>CACPKO010000011.1 GCA_902634555.1 Actinomycetota bacterium | reverse complement strand
CCAACCTTCAAGAGCGAGCACCAAAACAGGAGACTCCAAATCAGGCTTGGCAACCATTTCGAATAATTCTGGTTCGAGATTACTCACTTCATTCCATTCATTGTTTTAGAGGCTAGGTCGGCGAGAATTATTACTCTATTCCCAAAAGCATTTATTGATGCTTCATCAATTTCACCCATCACTCCCGCGGCGTAACGGGTATATACACCTTCAACTATGCATGCCATACGCCAAAAATTAAAAGCAACATAAAAATCTAAGTGCTCTAAGTCGCGGTCGCTGTATTGACTATAGATTTGGCGAATTTCCTCCGCGGTTGGAAAACCCTCAGTTGTGCTCGCCAACTCTCCGGATCCATCAACATGTGAAGAAATTGAAGAAATCATTCCCGCGAGATCGGCTAACGCATCACCAAGAGTGCAAAGCTCCCAATCTAAAACAGCAGCAACCGGACCATCTGTGCTCATCATGCAGTTATCCAGACGGTAGTCCCCGTGAACAATACTCACCCCTTGTTGTTCAGGGACATGAGCGGCTAAAAGTTCGTGGACCTCTAAAATTTGTGGAATCTCGCGAGTTGTTCCATCTACAAATTGTTGCCGCCAACGCTTCAACTGACGTTCAATGTAACCCTCTCGTCTGGCCAGATCTCCGAGCCCAACAGCATCAACATCTACATCATGAATTCCCGCCAATGTTTTTACTAATGAATGACCCATTTTCTTTCGCACTTCAACAGGAAGATCTTCTGCTTCTGGACGAGTGCGCAAAATAACTCCCGGAACAAAATCCATAACGTAAAACGGTGCGTCGTTTATTTCAATATCTTCGCACAACCCGACAACTCCTGGAACAGGAACGTCGCTGTCTGAAAGAGCACTAATAATTTTATGTTCCCGCGACATGTCATGAGCTGTTGCTAAGACATGGCCTAGGGGAGGGCGCCTCAGAACCCATTTTTGTGAAGATTCATCCGTGACGATATAAGTAAGATTTGAATGCCCGCCGGCCACCGGTGCAAAAGAAAGATCACCCATCACACCCTCAGTGTGATCATCAAACCATCGCTGAAGATTTAAAGCATTAATACCGGAAATATCAGACATAGAGTAAAAGGTAGTGTAGAGAGATAGGCAACTCCCTACCCTGATCACAAGAAACTTTATTAAAGGAAAATAATGGACGTCACAGATGCAACATTTGAAACTGAAGTCATTATCCGATCTGGACAAACTCCGGTCGTAGTAGACCTTTGGGCTCCATGGTGCGGCCCATGTAAGCAACTCGGTCCAATACTCGAAAAAGTAATCGCCGAAACCAATGGAAAAGTGGTATTAGCGAAGGTAAATGTTGATGAAAACCCAGGAATCGCACAAGCATTCCAAGCTCAATCGATTCCTGCGGTTCACGCCATCGTTGACGGCAAACCTGTTGACTCTTTTCTTGGCGCTCAAGGAGAAGAAACGGTACGTCAATTTGTTAGCAAATTAGCAACTGGGGCGGTTGAAGACCCCGTTGATCCCCGCATAGCAGCAGGAGATGAAGCATCTCTGCGATCTTTATTAGATGAAGAAGCGGATCATCTAGATGGTGTTCTCGCCTTAGCGGCACTCTTAATAGAACGCGGCGATGACGGAGACAAGTCAGAAGCGCTGACGTTACTTGAACGCGTCCCACAAAATCCTGACGTTCGACACCTTGCGGCATTAGCACGAGCCGAAGCAGTGGAAGACATTGATAGTCGGTTAAACGAGCTACTTGCCTTGGCAAGAGAAGATGATGAAGCCAGACAAGCTTTCATAGACCTGCTAGAGGTTCTTGGATCAAACAATCCAAAAGCAACCGAGTGGCGACGAAAGTTAGCGTCAACTCTCTACTAAGTAAAACATTTAATGATTCTTGAATTAGGCGCCCAACATAAGTTTGATATAACGCATCGCGCTCTGGTGATGGGGATACTTAACAGAACACCTGACTCATTCTATGACCGTGGAAAATATTGGTCATTTGATGACTTCCTGCGATTAGCAGAAGACCATGTGAAAAACGGTGCAGATTTTCTTGATGTTGGCGGAGTAAAAGCTGGCCCAGGTCCTGAAGTAACTGAACTAGAAGAAATGGAGCGAACAGTGCCAGGTGTGGAGGCGCTCGCCAAACGATTCGATCTTCCGATATCAATCGATACATGGAGGGGTTCAGTCGCATCGGCAGCCTTTGAGGTCGGAGCTTGTGTTGGCAACGACATCAGCGGATTCTCTGATCCAACCTTCTTGACGGCGTGCAAACAACACGAGGCGTCTGTAGTAGCGACACATGTCCGAATCGGTCCAAGAATCCCTGATCCAAAACCCCATTACAAAGACTTGAAGAGAGAAGTGAAAGTATTTCTTTCAGAAAGGGCCCGTTGGGCGCTTGAAGCTGGCATCCCTAAACAACGCATCATGGTTGACGCAGGGTTAGATCTCGGCAAAACTCCCGCTATGTCAGCAGAACTGCTTCGTAATTCAGATGACCTATTAACAATCGGTCATCCAGTTTTTCTTTCAGCTTCCAATAAGGGATTCCTTGGCGAATTAAGTGGTGCTGATATCAACAACCGACGCGAGTCTTCTTGGGCTGCCCATGCTTTGGGAATACTTTTAGGTTGCAGAATTTTACGAGCTCATGATGTTCGCGGTTCGCGTAAGATTTCTGATGCCATGGAAGCAGCACTTGAATATCAATCATCGGAAAATAAGTGAGTTCCGAACAGGTCATTTTGATCGCGGGCGATGATCCGACTTTAATAGCGGAAACACTCAGCATTCATATTGAAAACGCAGTTGGCGATCAAGACCGCTCACTTGTTTTAGAAGAAATGAATGAAAATAATTATCGAAGCGAACAGAACTCGGGTTTTTCTATCGCCCCTCTTGTAGATGCAGCACAGACTCCACCTTTCTTAACAGAAAGCCGCGTAGTGGTGGGTAGGCACATTGGAAGATTCGGAAACAAGGACCAAGTGGAACCTTTAGTGGAATATTTGAGTGCTCCCTCACCCACGACAAAACTCATTCTTGTTTGGGAAAAAGGAGCGGAACCAGCTCAACAGCGCCTTTCTGCGATCCCTAAGTCGCTTGCTGAGGCAGTCGAAAAAAGTGGTGGAAAAATAATTTCTTCCACGGTTGGGAAAGGTAGAGACGCTAATCAGTGGTTGGAAGATCGATTGAAATCGGCAGATATTGAAATAGATAGGAAAGCTCAGGCGGTAATAAAAGAGCGACTCGGACAGGACCGAACGCGTGTGGTTTCTTTACTGGCAACACTTGAGGCTGTCTACGGGTCAGGAGCAAGGGTTAATTTAGAACAAGTAAATCCATATCTTGGCGAAGCAGGCGACGTAGCCCCCTGGGATTTAACTGATGCTATTGATAAAGGCAACACTGCTAAAGCGTTAGAGAATCTTCATCGTTTACAAGGAGGTGGAGGTCGGCATCCATTAGCGATATTAAGCATGTTGCACAATCACTACAGCCAACTGCTTCGACTCGATGGTTTAGAAGTAGTAAGCGAACAGCAAGTCAGCGACGCCCTAGGGGTAAAAGGATTCCCTGCAAAGAAAATATTTCAACTAAGTAGAAAAACACCTACAGAGAGCATAAAAAAAGCGATAACTCTTCTTGCTGCAGCAGACTTAGACCTTAAAGGAAAGACTGCATGGCCCCCAGAACTAGTTACAGAGGTCTTAGTGGCGCGCTTATCTGCTTTACCGAAAAGATGATGCAGAAGTTATTGAGCTAATTCGTTAAAACGTTTTTGAAGTCGAGACTTTTTACGAGCAGCACTGTTGGGATGGATAACACGCTTGTTAGCAGCACTATCAATACGTTTCATAGCTTCAGATAAAGCAGCCTCAGCTTCTTCACCTGATCCATCAGATTCCAAAACGGCTTTTGTGCGAGTACGCAACTCGGAACGCACCATACGATTACGTTGGCGCTGCTTTTCTGTTTGTCGATTACGTTTAATTTGACTCTTTATATTGGCCACGAGGCACACCCTTAAAGAATAGAATTGAGAAATAAATGTACGCTTCAAAGTAGAAACGGACAGAGAGCAATACTAGCGTCTAACTGAGGAAATCCGGTATATCGTGAGTTTTAACCTCAAAGAACGCCGATTTGACATAGTGCTCAACTACGGTCAACACAGATGGATTTATCAAGAATTCGAAACACTTCAATTATCGCCCACATCGACCACGGAAAGTCAACGCTTGCTGACCGGATGCTGGAACTATGTGGAGCGGTGGATCCCAGAGAGATGAGGGCTCAATATCTGGACTCTATGGATCTTGAACGTGAACGCGGAATCACCATCAAGTTGCAAAGCGTGCGTCTGGACTGGAAAGACGAAGTTATCAATTTGATAGATACTCCAGGACATGTGGACTTTGGATATGAAGTAAGCCGCTCATTGGCTGCTTGTGAAGGCGTCATTCTTGTAGTCGATGCAGCGCAAGGCATAGAAGCACAGACACTCGCCAACTGTTATCTCGCTCTTGAAAATGATTTAGAAATTGTTGCGGCACTAAACAAAATAGACCTTCCAGCGGCAGAACCAGAGCGGTACGCCGAGGAAATCGAATCAGTTCTTGGAATACCTGCTGAAGATGTGTTTCTCATAAGCGCAAAAACTGGAGAAGGCGTAGCCGAACTCTTAGATGCCGTGGTTGAGAAGACGCCACCACCTACCGGTGACCCAAACGCACCTCTTCAAGCCTTAGTTTACGACAGCCATTTTGATCAATACCGCGGTGTGGTTTCATCAATTCGTGTAGTAAATGGAACATTGACGAAAGATGATCGCATTCAATTTATGCAAGCAAACACCTCTCATGATGTTGATGAGATCGGTGTTCGACGACCAGATTTGACTCCGATAGGAAAATTAGGACCAGGGGAAGTCGGGTACCTCCTAGCTGGAGTGAAAAATGTTGGAGAAGCTCGATCTGGTGAAACAATTACAACTCATAAAAACGGAGCCGACGAAGCATTATCGGGTTACAGGGAACCTCAGCCAATGGTCTACAGCGGTTTGTACCCCATTGAAGGAGATGAATATAACGATTTAAGGGATGCTCTTGAAAAACTACGGCTTAACGACTCAAGTTTTACCTATCAGCCAGAAACTTCCGGCGCGTTAGGTTTTGGATTCCGATGTGGATTCTTAGGTCTTCTCCATATGGAAATTGTTAGAGAGCGGCTAGAGAGGGAATTTAATCTAAGCCTAATTACAACGGCACCATCGGTTGAATACGAAATAGAGAGAACAAACGGAGAGGTCTTAGAGGTGGATAACCCTTGTGACTTACCAGCAGCAACTGAAATAAGCACAATAAAAGAGCCTTGGCTGTCAGCAAAAATTATTACTCCCGCTGATTACACAGGAGCGCTGATGGAGTTATGTCAAGAGCGTAGAGGCGAGTTGGATTCAATGACCTATCTTTCTCCTGAGCGAGTAGAGCTGAGCTATTTTTTGCCGCTCGCAGAAGTGGTGATTGATTTTTTTGATCAGATGAAAAGTCGTACGCAAGGTTACGCAAGTTTGGATTATGAGCCCAATGGATACAGGACATCTGATTTAGTGCGTGTAGATATTCTCTTACATGGTGAACCGGTAGATGCCTTTTCTACTGTTGTCCACCGCGGAACCTCAGAGGCTTACGGCCGACGCATGACAGCAAAATTGAAAGAACTGATTCCGCGGCAACAGTTCGAAATCCCAATTCAAGCGGCAATAGGTGGAAGAATTATTGCCCGTGAAACAGTTAGAGCTTTCCGCAAAGACGTAACTGCGAAACTTTACGGTGGAGATATCACAAGAAAACGAAAACTTCTTGAAAAACAGAAAGCCGGAAAACGTCGAATGAAATCAATAGGGCGAGTAGATATACCACAGGAAGCGTTTGTTTCTGCTCTGCGTCTTGACGATTAGCAAGAACTCCTACGTTTTTCCATCACAGGTAAAGAAAGAATGGGATAACCTTTTGTCATGCTTGAAGAACGGAAAGCAGCCATCTTGAGCGCTGTGGTTGAAGAATATATTGAAACGGAAACCCCTGTTGGATCTTCACATATAGCAAACGTTCCAGGCGTGGATGTTTCTTCAGCAACTGTACGTAACGAACTTGTCCAATTGGAAGAACAGGGGTACCTTGTCCAACCACATACTTCAGCAGGACGTATTCCAACGGACAAGGCATACAGATTCTTTGTTGACCAACTCGAAACTCCGGATTCGCTAAGCCCAGTAGAAGGGTCAAAAATATCAGAATTTTTTGCTCGCTCATATAGTGAAATTGAAGAAATGCTACGCGATACAAGCACGTTATTAGCGAGCTTGACCGGAAGTGCGGCTGTGGTAGTAGCTCCTGATCGAGATCATCGAGAAATCCGCTCTGTTCAACTAGTGGGCCTTGGAACAAAAGTAGCAATGCTGGTGTTAGTTACTGCAAATGGGCAGGTAGAAAAACACATCATTGAGTTACGTAATGAAAAGCCAGACTCAGTTCTTGCAATAGCCAACGCCCACCTTGCCGCCTACTTGATAGGTAAGCGCTCATCAAATGTGTTCGACCCATCACCGACAGGAGATACAGAAGTCGACGAAGTCATTTCTTCTGCAATGTCAATGCTTTCTAAAGAAAATGAAAATTTAGAGAGAGCTTATGTTGGAGGAACTTCACAAGTTGCTGCAGCTTTCGAAGAAGTAGAGCGCGTTCAACAGGTTTTAGCCGTATTGGAAAGACAGTTCGTAGTTGTGAGTCTGATGAGAGACGTAATCAATCGCGGCCTCTCCGTAGCAATTGGATCTGAAACTGGCGTAGAACCGTTATCGGATTGCTCTCTAGTGGTAGCGCCATATGGAGCAGATGGAGAAAATGCAGGATCAATAGCCGTTCTTGGACCTACACGCATGAATTATTCTCGGGCCTTAGCGACCGTTGCAGTGGTTGGAAGACAACTAGGAAATCGTCTAATAAAAGGTTGATGCCTGAATGTCTAAAGACCTTTATCGGATACTTGAAGTGGAATCCACAGCGAGTGCCAGTGAAATTAAAAGCGCTTATCGTGCACTTGCGAGAAGGTATCACCCGGATGCAAACCCAGATAATCCAGAAGCAGGTGAACGCTTCAAAGAGGTAGCTTCAGCCTATGAAATTCTTTCCGATCCAAAGAGAAGAGCGCGTTACGATCAGTTTGGAGATACCGGAACTTCTTCTAGCCATTCAAACCCATTTGGGGACTTTTCTGACATTTTCTCTTCCTTCTTTGGCGGTCAGAGTTCCACGCCTTCAGGGCCTCGAGTTGAATATGGAGAAGATCTAGAAATTGATTTAGAGATAGGTTTTGAAGAAGCTGTATTCGGAACTAACAGAGAAATCAAAATACGCACTGCGGTGCCCTGTGAGCCATGTAGTTCCACAGGAGCAACAGCAGGAACAGAGCCAACTGAATGCACGCGGTGCAACGGGATTGGCCAGATCCAAGAAATGCGCCGATCAATACTTGGGCAGATGTTGACACAAACGATTTGCCCAGACTGCAAAGGATCAGGTTCTAGAATCTCAAACCCCTGCAAAGAGTGCAATGGCGAAGGACGCAAAGTAACAGAAATTGAATTTACGATTGACATCCAGCAAGGAGTAGACCAAGGCAATACGTTGAGGCTTTCTGGGAGAGGGGCTACAGGTAGAAGAGGTGGCCCTGCGGGAGACCTTTATGTTCATCTCCGAGTAAGTAGTCACCCTAAGTTTGAGCGACAGGGCCATGACCTAATGCACCGTCTTCATATCCCAATGACTCAGGCCATCTTTGGTGTGGATCTAAATTACGAAACTCTTGATGGAGAAGAAGTTCTTTCAATCGCTCCAGGAACACAGTCGGGACACATTTTGAAATTAAAAGGAAAAGGTGTTCCGCATCTAAACGGTAGAAACAGGGGAGATTTTGTTATTGAAGTGATTGTAGATACACCCACTGATCTAACGAGCGAAGAAGAAGAGACCCTGCGCGACTACGCATCTCAGCGCAATGAAGAAGTCAGCCCGAATAAGAAAAAGGTGCGTAGTCGACGTCGGTAGATCTGAAATAAACGCTTAGCGTGATCAATGTGTATGAAGAATTGATTTTATGTTTCTCAAAAAAGTACACTCTGAACAGGCTCTTTTCCAGTAATTTTGTCAGATTGTTAGAGCTCGCTAAAACCGGTATCATCACCGAATGACCACTATGTGTGTCGCTAGCAAATTGATTGCCAACTAGTAAAATCGGCTCAGGAGATTTGAATTCATGGATGAAGAACTTGACGCTTTATACCGCCGTCGAGTAGGCGAACGAATAAGAGTCATACGACGTCAACAACGCCTCTCCCTTCATGATGTTGAAGATCGTTCTGAATCCGAATTCAAAGCTTCAGTACTCGGAGCTTACGAAAGAGGAGAACGCGCAATATCGGTGCCTCGTCTCCAACGGTTAGCCCGATTCTATGGAGTGCCCGTAGACCAACTTCTTCCCTCTGAAGGTGAAGGTGAATCTGGAGGGGCCGCACCAAAGAATCTAGTTTGGTCGCCCGGGCAGAAGATCGTTATTGACTTAACCAAACTAGATCAAGTTGAAGGCCCAGAATCAGAAATGGTTGAAAGATATTTAACAATTATTCAAGTGAAACGTCAAGACTTCAATGGAAGAGTTCTCACGATTCGCGGAGATGATTTACAAGCCTTGGCAGCAATACTCGGAACAGATGTGGATGCAGCCGCACCACGGTTAGAGGAATTGGGATTGCTGTACCGACCGGACGCTGCTTAAAGCTAGTCCTGCCTTCTGATATTCTTTCACTGATATGGGAATCTTGTCGCGTGTTCTTCGTAGCGGAGAAGGAAAGAAAATCAAAGCACTTGAATCTTTAGTTCCGGATATCAACGCGCTCGAATCAGAAATATCAAATCTCTCTGATCATGAACTCCAATCAAAAACCGGAGAGTTTCGCCAACGTTTAGATCAAGGCGAAGATCTTGATGATCAATTAGTGGAATCTTTCGCAGTCGTGAGAGAAGCAGCGTGGAGGGTCATTGGGCAAAGACACTATGACGTTCAACTTATGGGAGGAATCGCTCTTCATCTTGGCTGGGTAGCTGAAATGAGAACTGGGGAGGGAAAAACCTTGGTGTCAACTCTTCCTGCCTATCTAAATGGACTCACTGGAAGAGGCGTTCATCTTTGCACCGTAAATGACTATCTAGCAACAAGAGATGCAGAGTGGATGGGGCAAATTCATCGGTGGTTGGGACTTGATGTTGGACTAGTAGTTCCAGATACACGAGACCCTGTTGAGAAACGAAAAGCCTATATGGCAGACATCACCTACGGAACCAATAACGAACTAGGATTTGATTATCTTCGTGACAATATGGCTATGTCGCTTGACTCAAAAGCGCAACGAGGTCATGCGTTTTGCATAGTTGACGAAGTTGACTCAATTTTAATTGATGAGGCTCGAACGCCTTTAATAATCAGTGGTCGACTTAGTGAAGCCGCATCGCTGTATAAACGGTTCGCAACAGTCGTGAAAGGGCTGAAACGTGATGTTCATTATGACTTTGATGAAGAGAAGAAAATTGTGGCACCTACTGAAGAAGGCGTGCACTCGGTGGAACAAGCACTTGGAGTCGCGAATCTTTACGACGAAGTCTCGTCAAACTTAGTCCACCAACTTCAGGCAGCTTTACGCGCTAAAGAGATCTATCAGCGTGACCGCGATTACATAATTGTTGATGGCGAAGTGAGAATCGTAGATGAGTTCACTGGCCGAGTACTTGAAGGTCGCCGCTGGTCCGAAGGTATTCATCAAGCCGTTGAAGCTAAAGAAGGTGTAGCGATAAAAGAAGAAAATCAAACCCTTGCCACGATTACTCTTCAAAACTATTTCCGCCTATATGAGAAACTTGCGGGAATGACTGGAACAGCAGAAACGGAAGCTGCTGAATTAGCAGGAATATATGGCCTACAAGTGGTATCAATACCTACAAACAGGCCTATCGGACGCGTAGATTCAAGTGACCTGATATATAAAACGGAAGAAGGAAAATTTTCTGCACTAATTGAAGATATTTCTACTCGCCAAACAAATGGTCAGCCAGTCCTAGTAGGAACTGTCTCAGTTGAAAAATCAGAAAAACTTTCCCGTGAACTCGAAAAACGCGGCATACATCATGAAGTTTTAAATGCTAAACAACACTTCCGAGAAGCAGAGGTAATAGCGCAAGCAGGTAGACCAGGCGCAGTCACCGTTGCAACAAATATGGCTGGACGAGGAGTTGATATTCTTCTTGGCGGTAATCCTGAAAATCTTGCTAAACGAAAAGTCATGTCTGAAGGTATTGATCCAAACTCCGCTTCCGGTCTGCAAAAAATTGAAAAATTAACTAAAACGTTTGAAACAGAATGTCTGACAGAGGGAGAAAAAGTTAGACAAGCAGGAGGCCTTTATGTTCTAGGAACAGAACGGCATGAATCTCGTAGAATCGATAATCAGTTGCGCGGAAGAAGTGGGCGTCAAGGAGATCCAGGAGCAAGTCGGTTTTATCTGTCTCTAGATGACGATCTAATGCGTTTATTTGCTGGTGGCGGAATGCGTGGAGTGATGGATAGAGCATTACCAGAAGACGTCCCGATCGAATCAAACATGGTCTCAAAAGCGATTGAAAGAGCACAGACGACTGTTGAACAGAAAAACGCTGAAGCTCGAAAAAATATTCTTAAATATGACGAAGTGATGAATGAACAACGAAAAGTCATTTATTACAAACGAGATCAAATACTAAACGGTTCAAACCTGAGAGAAGAGGTTTGCGAACAGATCGAACAAGTTTCAAGTCGAGAAGTTCTAAATCACTGCGCATCTGAGCACCCAGAAGAATGGGAGATAGACAGCCTCATCACCTCAATTGAGAGCTTCTGGCCACTTACATTAAGTAAAGAAGAGATATCTAAAACTGGTACAACATTGGAGTTAACGGATCTCCTTATAGACGATGCGTCTAATTGGTTAGGGGAGCGAGAATCTGAACTGGGGTTAGAGACATTCCGAGAAGTTGAGCGACAAGTGATGCTTAGAATCATTGATCAGCGCTGGCGGGAACATCTTTACGAAATGGATCATTTACGGGAAGGAATTCATCTTCGTGCGATGGGGCAACGCGACCCGGCGACTGAATGGCAAAGAGAAGGATTTGAACTTTTTGGACATCTCACTCAACTAATAGGTGAGGATTTCTTGCGGTATGTGATGCGGATCCAAGTGTCGGTTGCAGATGACTCTCCAACGCCCTCTGACGTAGTTGCCAGTGGCCCAGAAGGTCCTGTAGTAGGTGCAGCAGCGGTGGCCGCAGCAGCAGGTGCGCCCACTCAAGTAAAAGAATCCACACCAACTCCAAAAGTCCAAAAAATCAATGACGAATGGGAATCAACCCCACGAAATGCTCCTTGTCCCTGCGACTCGGGACGTAAGTTCAAACATTGCCATGGCCGTTAGAAGTTTTGAACAATGGAAGATCTAAGCGAAGATATAAAAAATTTACGAGTTCGACTTGATGAAGCTTCTCGTTATCTTCGAATACCTGAATTGCTTGAACGTCGTGAGCAATTAGAAGAAGAAATGGCAGATCCTGATCTGTGGGATGACCAAAATCGAGGACGAGAAGTCCAAAAGAATCTATCTGAAACCGCAGAAGATATAGACCTCCACCAGATATTAGAAAGCGAAGTGGAGGATTTAGAAACCCTCTATGAACTAGCGACAGAAGAAGATGATGAATCTTTAGATGAAGAGATACGAACTGGTCTTCAAAAAATTCAAACAAAATTTGATGAACTTGAAATTCGGTCACTCTTTTCTGGAAAATATGATGAAAGCGATGCTGTTTGTCATATTCAGTCTGGTGCCGGAGGAACAGACGCACAAGATTGGGCTGAGATGCTTGTCCGCATGTATTCCCGCTGGGCAGAACGACGCGGCTTCAGCATAGAAATAGACTCCATCTCTGAAGGAACTGAAGCTGGTTTTTCGTCAGCTGAATTCATAATCCGCGGGCGACACGCCTTTGGACTCTTACAAGGCGAAAGAGGTGTTCATCGTCTTGTGCGTATTTCTCCGTTTAACAAAGAAGCCAAGCGGCATACAGCTTTTGCTTCTCTTTATGTCGTGCCTTTTTTCGACAAAGTGGTGGATGAAGTCACGATAGATGAAAATGATCTCCGCATAGATACTTTTCGGGCCTCAGGCGCTGGTGGTCAGCATATAAATGTCACGGATTCGGCAGTCCGAATAACGCATTTGCCTACCGGAACAGTGACATCTTGCCAAAACGAAAGAAGTCAGCATCAAAATAAAGAACGAGCGATGCAGATTCTTGCCGCCAAACTCTTGGATTTGGAACATCAAAAACGGGAAGAAGAGTTAGCGAAGCTTGGCGGAGAACAAAGAAAAGTTGATTTTGGGAGCCAAATCCGTTCGTATGTTCTTCAGCCCTATCAAATGGTGAAAGATCTTCGAACAGAATATGAAGTAGGGAACGTGGATTCAGTTCTAGACGGAGACATAGATGGATTCATGGAGACTTATCTACGGTGGAATAAAGAAAAAGAATCATGACTCTAAAGCTTCGCGCCACACTCAAGGGTCAACTCTCTGGTACTCTGCCCTACGTGAAAGAGATATCTGACGAACCTGGAAACCAGCGATGATTCGATTAGAAAATGTAACGAAAGTCTACAAAGGGGACGTAACCGCGCTCAGAGGAGTGAACTTAGAAATCCAAAGAGGAGAATTTGTTTTCCTTGTCGGACAATCTGGTTCAGGGAAATCTACTTTCATTAGACTTTTAAATCGAGAAGAAGTTGCAGATTCTGGAAAGATATTACTGGCAGGAAAAGACCTTGGTTCGTTGCGTTCATGGAGTGTTCCTGCACTGAGAAGAAATATTGGATGCATCTTTCAGGACTACAAACTTCTTGAGAAAAAAACTGTTCAAGAAAATGTCGCTTTCGCTCTTGAGGTGATAGGGCAACCTCGACCAGTAATCAGAAAAAATGTTCCCGCAATTTTAGACCTCGTTGGGTTAACGCAAAAAGCTGACCGGTTCCCTGATGAACTTTCAGGGGGAGAGCAGCAGCGTGTTTCAATAGCTCGTGCATTTGCGAATAGGCCCACGGTGATGCTCGCTGACGAACCAACTGGAAATCTTGATCCAGCAACCTCGGTAGGGATAATGAAGTTGCTTGATTTAATTAACCGGCGTGGAACCACAGTGGTAATGGCAACGCACGACCGGAGCATCGTTAACTCAATGCAGCGAAGAGTGATAGAACTGGACAGGGGAGTTGTCGTAAGAGATGATTCTCACGGAATTTACGACGAACCAAACGGCGTATACGAATGATGGGCCGCTAAAAGATGTATCGCATTTGGTATTACTTTCGAGAAGCTTTTGCCAGCATATGGAGGAATTTAAGCCTCACTCTTGCCGCGATATTCACTGTCGCGATTTCATTGGCTCTTGTTGGAAGTTCTCTTCTCGTGAGAGAAGGAGCAGAGAGGGCGACAGCGCAATTTCAAGAAGGAGTTGAGTTCATCGTCTTTATGAATGCTGATGCAACAGGAGAACAAGATGGCGCCATTAGAGATGTATTAGAAAACAGCCCTGCAATTGAAGACTACGCCTATGTGAATCAAGAGCAGGCGTATGAAGAGTTCAGCACTTTATTCTCAGATAAACCAGACTTGGTTAACAGTGTTTCACCTGCGGTGATGCCTCCTTCGTATCGGATTGTTCCAACTGATCCATCAGCCGCAAATGTGACAGAACTCGCTCGCCAGTTCGCTAATCAGCCCGGGGTGAAGGAAGTGGCTACAGCAACAGAGGCCATTCGACAAATAGATGATTTTTCCACACGTGTAAGCCAGGCTCTCTTGATAGCAGCAGTAGTCTTGGTGGTAGTTTCTGCACTCCTGATCCTGAATACTGTGTTTACTGCTATTGGCGCTCGTCGTCAGGAAATAGAAGTTATGAAATTAGTTGGAGCTACGAACTGGTTTATCCGTATTCCCTTCATGTTGGAAGGAACCATTCATGGACTGATCGGTGCGGCTTTAGCTATTCCTGCACTCTTTGTTGTAGATAATAAAGTTCTCGCTTTCTTTCAAGAATCAGATGCAGTTCCACTTTTTAGAGGATTCGCTGTTCCAGATGGATTCGTTTGGGATACGAGTATTTGGCTTCTCTTGATAGGAGGAGCAGTGGGGATGATTGGATCAGCAATAGCAGTAACTCGTTATTTGGATGTGTAGCCATGAGCGATCCAGAAACTCCCGTAGAGGAAGAGTGGGTGCCTATTGCATCTGCAGATCTAACTCCCGGTGCAATAGTTGAAACGAATCTTGACTCTGAAGAATTAGTTGTTTGGCGAACGCAAGAGGGTTTTCCGTGTGTCATGGAAGCTCGATGTCCACATCAATGGTCGCATCTAGGTGCAGAAGGAGTTGTTGAAGGAGAAGAAATAGTATGCCTGACGCATTGTTGGAGGTTTTCCCGAACTGGTGAGGGTTGGAAAGCTGGAATGACTGGTCGTCGTGACCGCAAAGGCGACATTATGGTCTTGCCGTGTAAAGAAGAATCAAATCAGATATGGATTCAAAGGAGAAAAGATGAGTGAACTAGAAGAATTTGATCAAAAATTAATTGGAAAATACACCATGGCTGCATGGGGTTATAAGCAAGGTGAGATGGTTTCATTAATGATTCATTTGGGGCACAGGCTAGGGCTCTATAAAGCTATGGATGGCGCCGGAGAAGTGACCTCAACTGATTTAGCGAATATGACAGGGCTTCATGAAAGATGGTTACGGGAGTGGTTAAGGAGTCAAGCCGCAGCACAGTTACTTAAATCTACAGATGGAGAAGTTTTCTTGTTAGAGCCTGAGGCAGCGCTTCTCCTCGCACGAGAGGACTCGTCTAAATTTGCTGCAGGAGCATTCGCTGTCGTGCGTCCAAAAGAAGTCATAGATGGGATAGTGAACTCTTTCAAGACTGGTTTAGGTTTAGATTATGACGGGTTAGGTGCCGAATCTGCACAACATGTTGAAGGGATGCTTGGCCCGATGACGAAAGCACTTCTGCTACCTAAGATCATTCCAAATCTTTCCGGAGTTGCAGAAAAGTTAGAGTCCGGAGCTCAAGTCGTAGATATCGGTTGTGGAGGCGGAATGGTGATAGACATGCTCGCTGAAGCGTTTCCAGCCTCAACCTACGTTGGTTATGACCCTTCAGAAAGAGCTATAGAATTGGCAACCAAACGTTTAGAGGGTAAGGAAAATGTTGAGCTTCTTCTAGCGGGTGGCGAAGATCTTCCAGATTCAGGAAATGTGGATCTGGTAATAACTTTTGATTGTTTACATGACATGCCGCGCCCTGATCTCACTATGAAAGCGATTAGAGGCGCTATAGCGGCCGATGGTACATGGCTTATTAAAGACATCAAGTCAAGCGCTAAATGGGAAGATAATTTAAAGAACCCGATGTTAGCGTTTATGTATGCGACTTCTGTCGGCTCCTGTTTGCAGTCGGCTATGTCAGAGCCCGAAGCATTTGGACTAGGAACATTGGGTCTTAACCCGGAAGTTGCAGAAGAGATGGTGAGAGAAGCTGGTTTTACAAGGTTCGTCATGCATGATTTCTATGATCCAACAAACCTCTATTACGAAGTCCGTCCGTAGCATTTCACCGCATGAGCGAAACAGACGACCCTGGGGAAGAAATTCCGCGTTCTAAGCCTCCTGAAGGAGAAAGCGACTCAACAGAAATTTCTCAAACTTTCGGTACAGAGGTATCAGAAGGGCATCGTCGCCGCCGCGCAACTTTCTTCAAGTTCTCAAGTGAACAGAGCGGGGCTTTTGATTCTTTCCAGTTGGAGACAGGGAATCAATGGACGGAAAATGAAGCAGATAAGCGGATAAGAGAGTTCCTTATACGTTTAGCTGGTGACCGTGAATTAGTTCATGAATCAAATCCTGTCGAATTTGCCCGTAAGAACGACCTGCTTCTTTTGTTTGGACCTGAAGAAGAAGCGTTGTTTGCAAAATTGGCAGCCCGTTTTCCACCGGAAACATTACGTATATGGTCAGAACTACTCGGCGGAGGGGATTCTTCGGACTCATTTGGGCCGCGTTCGCGAGCTGAACGACAAGACGAGAAAGCAATTGCTCTATCAATAAAGAAAGCATTTAGGAGAAGAACCATCACCTTTTTGGCAGTGGTTGCTCTAGTTATTTTCGCAATTTTATTCTTTAGACGTTTGGCTGATGAAGGAATTATCGATGATTCTAGTCAGGCTCTTCGTTTCGCCTCTCAAGAAAGTGCGTCTATTCTTGAAGGAGAAATAACAGATTTTGGCCCTCCAATTGTGGAACCCAGCCTCGTTGCATTTGCCGATCTTCTTGTGGCGCTACAGGAAGGGGACGGCTCCCCTGAAGATCGTGTTCGCCAAGTCGTCTCAGGAAACATACTAAAAGTTGAACCTGGTGAAATTATCGCAACTGTTTTTGGATATAACAGCGGAGGCCAAGTCGCCTTAATAGGACCTGATGGCTGGTTAAGCGAAGCGTGTGTCCGGGTCTCCGTGACTGATGACGAATTTCGACCTTTTGACGTCGTTGTATTTGAATTGACTGAAGGTTTGTGTTCCAAAGAATTATCTGGGCGTAAAGTTTCTCCAACTTGTTTGGGCGAGAATCTACTCATCGTTCCCTTGTATATACCTCAAGGGGAAGCGACCCACCCCGAAGGGGGAAGCGGGTGGGCAGAAATGATACGTATCGGGTATGAAATGAAGGCGCCTGGATGGGAGACACTCGCTCTAAGAGGAACAATCGCAGTCGGCACTCAAGAAGGGCAGACAGAAATACCTCTCTTTAGCGGGCAAATTGGTGATGAACTTACTGTCAGTTTTGACGAACTTAACACTGGGAACTGCATGTTGATGCAATAAAGCGGTGTACAACTGTATGAACTAATTCCGGCTACGGTTATAGCCGTGGCAAATATATCGAAAGACCGGACTGCTCGAGCGCTTGATTGGACCGGAGAACAAGTAGTTACAACTGTTCATACTGCGCGGCGACGATACGACATGGCGCTGCTTAGATTCCAAGCAAGACTAGAAAGCCCCAAAGTGGATCGTATTTTCCCATGGGTTATAGCGCTCTGTGTATGGCTTGTTTTGGCTTTATTAGCTGTGGCTCGAAGTAAAGATTTAGGCTTGAGCAGCACATTGGGTTTCCATTTACAGGCTTTACATTTAATGGAATCTGGAATTTCACCTGATGTCAGCGAACTCGGTGTAAACATTTTCGCTCAACACGCTGCTTTTATTCTCTATCCCGTCGCCCTGTTAACAAAAATTTTCCCTCCCACTGAAACACTTTTAGTCGTACAGGCCTTCGCCATCGCAATAGCAGTAGTGCCGCTCTGGAGAATAGGTAGAGAATCCGCAAACCTCCGAGTTGAGGCTTGTAGCGCTATTACTCTTGCGTATGCCCTCCATCCATCGGTACAAAATCTTAATTTGGCGGGATTTCACCCCGAAGTGTTTGCGTTACCAGCCCTGTTGGCCGCTTACCTCCAGGGGCAAAAGGAACGCTGGTGGACGGTGGCCGTCCTCCTTTTGATAGTTCTCTCTTCACGTTCAGACCTTGGACTAGCAGTTGCCGCTCTGGGAGTCGTCTTCATGTTTGAAGAGAAACAGCGGAAAGGTGTTTTGGTAACTGTCTTGGGCTTGTCATGGTTCTTAATAATGGCTTTTGTTGTTCAACCTGTTATCGGTAATGGAGAATACCCACACCTCAAATCTTTCGCTTCGTATGGAGCGGGATCTTTTGGAGTGCTATTTGGACTGCTTTCCGACCCCTTCTCTGTTCTAGGTGATTTGTTTGAGAGGGAGAGCTTCGAAAAGGTTCTCCTTCTTGTAGCCCCCGTGCTCTTTTTGCCACTAGTACGGATGCGGTATTTATCACCCGTGCTCCCTCTCTTAGGTTTTTATCTAATAGCGGAAGTGGCAACAGATAACTTGTATAACCCGCAACAAGATGTGGCACTTTTAACCTTCGTTTTTATTGCAGCGCTTTATGCGTTAACGCGGATAGGTCAAGCAGGTGTTAAGCGAATACTTGTAGATAAACGAGTATTAACAGTACTGGCTCTTACCGCAATAGTTTTCTTCGTGAGAGATGCAGCTTCTTCTCCCTATGAAGAACCATGGGAATGGGGAAAAAGAGATGTTAGCGATATCGCTCGTTTAGATGCGGTTGAAAATATTGAAATTTATGACCGAGTTTTAACGCATCCAAGCATGTTCAATCTCGTAGCAGAACGTGAAACTATCAAACTCCTACCAGATGATGATCACTATCTTCCAAGTTTCGGTCTTGTCGCAGGAATAGACATTGTGCTTTTTGATTCAAATGATCTTGACTGGGAGCAGAATGACATTGAAGTATTTGGCAATGGACTTCGAACAATAGGTTTCAAAAAGGAGTTTGATAGAGCGGGCATTCAAACTTATTCAAGGCGTCCTTAAACGTTTTCGTTGAGTTTGTCGCGTAAAAGATCAGCCACTTCATCTAAGTCATTGGGATCGCCCATCTCCGCCTGAGTGAAGTCAAGATGTGACATATCCTCTATGGGCACACAATGAATATGGGTGTGAGGAACTTCAAACCCAGCAATCATCAAGCCAATTCTGGCTGGTTTAAAGACGAGTTGCTGAACTTTCGCTATCTCATGGGCAATAGTCATCAAGTGGTTTATAGATTCAGCACTAAGTTCATGCCATTTGTCAACTTCTTCTCTAGGTACAACAAGCACGTGACCTCGATTCAATGGACGTATATCAACCATTGCGATACAGATGGAGTCTTCCCAAACAATGCGGCCAGGGATCTCTTTGTTGATGATTTTTGTAAATATTGAAGTCATTTGAATCCTTGACTAGATTGCGGCAGTTCTGTTCTCTGATCGTAGGCTGCAAATTGTGAAAGAGGGCGTATTTTCAAAGTACTTGAATAGGGAAGAGGTTCTAACCCTTCCGAATTTGATAAGCCTTGCTCGCCTAGGATGCATTCCGTGGTTCGCGTGGCTACTTCTGGCGAATGAAGACAGAGTATATGCTGGCTTACTTTTAGGGATTCTTGGAGCGACTGACTGGGTGGACGGTTGGATAGCGAGAAAATTCAATCAAATAAGTGAACTTGGAAAGGTTCTTGACCCAACTGCCGATCGGCTACTTCTTATTGTCGCTGTTCCTGTGCTAATTATTGATGGCTCAGTTCCAGCATGGTTTGCCATTGCAGCTTTAGTTAGAGAGGTGTTAGTCGGTGGAGCCGCACTACTTCTGGCTACTTTAGGGGCACGACGCATAGACGTGACTTGGTGGGGTAAAACTTCGACGTTTGCGATGATGTGGGCTTTTCCATGTTTTCTTCTTGGAGAGTCTGAGATATTCGGGAGTGCATTTTTCTCTATTTTTGCGTGGTTGTCTGGACTTCCGGGTCTAGTTATTGCGTGGTTCTCTGCGGCTCAGTACATTCCTTTAGCTAAACAGGCTTATAAAGAAGGACGATCTCCAGAAAGCTAAAATACGCGACGTACTTTTGTGTGATAACTAAAGCAGTAGACTGGAATAGAAGAGGAATACGAGGAGTGTCAATTCTTAATTTCACGGCATGGCGAGGTTGAAGAAAAGGAGGGCCGATGATTTCTATAACTTGTGAAAAATGTGGGTATGTAGATAAACAGTCGTCTAGATTCTGCCCTTCTTGTGGGAATAGGCTCATACATGAGAATGAAGAGAACACAGACGTTTTTGAAATCGTAGAGGCAATTCCCCATGAACATGATCGGGCTCAATTTCCTCACGATTGCGGGCTACTTGTTGTCGAGTCTGGCCCTAAGGCCGGAGCGCGTTATGGACTCGAAGCCGAGATAGTCACTATTGGACGACACAGCGAAGCCGATATATTTCTTGACGACATAACAGTTTCTCGTCGTCATGCTGAGATCGAACAGGTAAATGGCCAGTATCGCGTGAGCGATGCTGGTTCACTTAACGGGACATATGTGAATCGCAAGCGGATAGACAATCATGAACTTCATGATGAAGACGAAATTCAAATTGGCAGATTTCGCTTTGTCTTTTTTCATGGAATAGGAAACTGATCAGTCATGGTGGGAGGAAACACTGAAGAGGTGGCCAGCGCTTCTGACAGGACGATGTCAATTGGTGAAGTTCTTTCGGGCTTGGAGCCAGAGTTCCCAGATATCACAATTTCAAAAATCAGATTTCTAGAATCACAGGGCTTATTGGATCCACAAAGAACTGCTTCTGGATATCGAAAATTTTCGGTTCAGGATATGACTGTCTTGAGGTGGATACTTCGGCAGCAACGGGAACATTTTTTACCCTTAAAAGTGATTAGGCAGTTGCTGGATGAGTCAGGTGGTCAGATACCAGAAGAATTCAGTGGAGAAGAAGCAACTGGAGACGTTCAGCCTTTCCGCGAAAGAGGGAATAGTCATACTTTCGTAGGATCAGTGAGCGTAAGCCTTGAGGAGTTAGCCAAAGCTGCCGGGCTAGAAATATCCATTGTGCAAGAATTGGAGAAGATGGGTCTCTTATTTGGTCATGAAACAGGAAGTGTCACCGTTTATGACGACGACTCTCTTTTGGTAGCTCGACTCGCTTCAACATTCTTAGACCTCGGCTTTGATATTCGTCATTTACGAATGTACTTAGTTTCAGCCCAACGAGAAGCTGGGACATTGGAGCAAGTTCTACTCCCGCTTATGCGTGAAGACTCTGTGGCACGTTCTCAAGTCAATAAACAACTAGATGAATTAATAGAAGCAGGTTCTCGTTTACGTCAAATAGTCCTACGTCGCTCGCTTGGACGGCTAGGTCAGTAAAAGATGAAATCTCCTCAACTTCTTTACACGCGCGATCAAATTATGAATCGAGTTGATGAACTAGGCAATGAACTAACTTCCAAACTAGAAGAAGGAGCGGTAATTGTAGGAGTACTTAAAGGCTGCTTACCTTTTATGGCTGACCTTGTAAGAAAAATAGATGTACCTGTCGAGATTGACTTTTTAGCTTTAAGTACTTTTGCTCCCGACAGTGGGAGAGTTAGGTTAACTCGGGACTTGGATACAGATATAACTGGTCGGCAAGTAGTTTTAGTGGAAGATCTAGTGGATACCGGACTACGGCTAAATTTTCTGCTTAAACATCTTAGAGACCGTTCGCCATCGGAAGTAAGGGTTTGCACAATGTTTGATCGCGTCGAGCGTCGAGTACTACCGATCAACTTGGAACACGTTGGATTTGAACTCGATTCCTCTTTCGTTGTTGGCTATGGATTGGACTATGGAGGTCAATTCAGAAATCTCCCAGAACTAGTATCAGTGGAGTTAGGGGACCTAGAAAAAGACCCGAACGGTCTAGGAGAAAAGATCTACACCTTAGGGCAAAGAGATCAACTATCTTCTATGGAAGCAAGTTAGTGGGAGGGCAATCATGATTGAAATGAAAATAATGAATGTACAGGAAGTGCTACCTACCAACGTTCCTGTGGTGATACTTCAAGAGGAATCTGGAAATCGGCTACTCCCCATTTTTATCGGGAGACCAGAAGCAACCGCGATTGGTCTATCACTAGCAAACCAGGACCCTCCACGCCCAATGACTCATGACCTTTTAGTCACTACTGTTGAATTATTAGGCTTCCAAGTTGAGCGCATAGAGATCACCGAACTGCGTGAAAAAACTTTCTTTGCCGATATTTATTTTCGTGGCCCGAACGGAGTAGAAGTTGTATCTTCTCGCCCGTCTGATGCCTTAGCAGTTGCAGTTCGTACTGGAGCTACCATTTATGCTGATGAAGGAGTAATGGATCAAGCCAGTTATGTCGCTGAAGAAGAAGACACTCTTTCCGAGACTCAAATCGATGATTTTCGTGATTTCCTCGACTCAGTAAATCCGGACGATTTTGCTTAATATTCTTACTTTTAGTGATTAAATTCGCGCAAAGCGCGCGAAATAGTTGAATTTTTGACTAAAAAACTCTAATCTTAGGAAAGTACACGCATGTAGTTCACCGATGAACTGCAGCTAGGCAAAGGCTAATACTTTCGATGACTATCAATGAGACAGAAAAAGGCTATAGCGGAAAAAAGACAGCTGAAATAGTTGGAATCACCTACCGTCAACTTGATTACTGGGCACGAACTGATCTAGTTCGCCCATCTATGACAGATGCCTCCGGATCAGGAAGCCGGCGCCTTTATTCATACCGGGACCTTTTGGAGTTAAAAGCAATTAAGACACTACTTGACGCTGGAATACGTTTAGAGATGGTTCGTGAAGTTTTTTCTTATCTCTCAAGCGAACTGGACGAAGACGTGACGCAAGTAAATCTCGTAATCAGTGGAAATAAATCTGTTCTCGTTAGAAGCGGTGAAGAAATCGTTGATCTGTTACAAAATGGTCAAGGAGTGTTAAACATCCTTCCATTGGCCGGCGTCAAAGAAGAAATTGATGCAAAGATAGTAGATCTAAATATCTTCTCTAGAAGAGGAGTGGACGGACGAGGATCCCCACTGGCAGTCGGTCAATAGATTACGCTCAGTTATATCCATGGCTGAGTTATATCAAGTACCTAATTCAAAAGTAATCGAAGAATTCGCTCATGAATCTGAAAGACGAATAGCTGATTTATTTGACTTCTATGGAGTGTCATGGGAGTACGAGCCAAAAACTTTCATCCTTGATGAAGACGGGGCCGGAAATACTCTCTCTGCGTTCACACCAGATTTTTACTTGCCAGACTATGACGTCTATCTAGAGGTAACGACACTCCGTCAATCTCTAGTAACCCATAAGAATAAAAAGATTCGACAGATGGGTGAAAGATATCCAGAAGTAGAAGTGCGAATTCTCTACCAGCGCGATGTTGAAAGATTATTTGTAACTCACGCGGCTTGATTAAAAAGTTAAAAATTATTCAAGCAGATCCGACTGCTCGTGAAGAATCCGGTCAAATAACGGTTGAGCACTAAGCCAACTAGAGAATGGGTTTCCCACGTATTTGTGGGTGTGGGCAGCAGTTTCATGATCAAGCACAACTGGCGATCCAGCTGCTTCAGCTAGAAGTTGAGCTTGACAAGAACGCTCCATTGTTACAAAGAGCCAGACCGCTTCATCAACCGAATCGCCAACAGTTAATAGTCCATGATTCCTCAATATGGCCGCACGACAACTTCCAAGAGATTCAGCAATCCGTACTCCTTCTTCTGGATCGTTCACTACTCCGGTGTAATCATCAAAGAGAACGTGGTTCTCGTAAAAAAATGCAGGAATCTTGGGTGATCGGATCAAGTTCACGTCCAAGAGAAGACCACGCTTTTCCATAAAGCGAGTGAGAGTGTGCTGCTGCGTCGATCTCAGGATGCGTCATATGTATTCCAGAATGTATAGCGAATGCTGCTTGGTTAACTGCGTAGTTACCTTCGATTATTTCTCCGGTGTGAGACACTAGGAGTAGATCTGATACAGAAATATCACTAAATGGCTGACCAAGTGCATTTACCCAGAAAGCGTCAGTCTGCTCAGGGTCTCGAACTGTAATGTGACCCGCCACACCTTCGCTGAAGCCAAATTTTCCAAAAATACGAAAACCAGCAGCCAAACGTTCTTTTCTATGCCTTCTTTCTTCTTCAATGGAGTCAAAAGAAGGCACTTCATAATAAATGGGTTTACTTCCCTTGGGGGGTGGAATAGCCATATTAAACTCCTCGTATTTCAGTAATGAATTGCAAACGAATCCTTTTCAGCGAACATATAGGCTTATCGCTCAAGATGAAATCCATATCTAGAGGACATCTATTGTCTTTTGACGCAGCCAATGATCAGCCAACACGAGAAGAGCCATTGATTCAACCAACGGAACAGCGCGAGGCAGAACACAGGGATCGTGCCGTCCAGTAGCAGAAAGTTCAACAGGGTTATTTTCAGTATCTACTGTTTCTTGCTTAGACGAAATTGTTGCAGTCGGTTTGAACGCAACTCTGAAAATAACATCCGCTCCGTTAGTGATTCCTCCTTGAACACCTCCGGAATGATTTGTTGCAGTAGCCGGGCCGTCATCTCCTGCAATAAATGGATCGTTATGATCTTTCCCAGTCATAGTTACTGCTTCAAAACCACTACCAATATCAAAACCTTTAACAGCAGGAAGAGAAAGCATTCCTTTTGCTAAATCTGCTTCCATGCGGTCAAAGACTGGCTCTCCAAGGCCTGCTGGAACCCCGCGCGCAACACAGGTAACAACACCTCCAAGGGAGTCCCCATTTTTTCTTGCTTCTTCAATAGCGAAAGTCATTTTTGCAGCTGCATCCGGATCCGGACACCGAGTTGGGTCACTTTCGACTTCGTCAAGTGAAACGGTGGACGAATCCACCTCAGAGTTGATCGTGTGTACTTGAGAAACCCATGCCAGAACTTCTATTCCGCAGGCTTCTTGTAATAGCGCACGAGCAACAGCACCAGCAGCAACCCGACCAACGGTTTCACGGGCGCTGGATCGTCCACCGCCCTCCCAATTTCTTATTCCATACTTCTCTTGGTAAGTGAAATCAGCATGTGAAGGTCGGTAAAGATCCTTTAGGTGATCATAAGCTTCGGGCTTAGCGTCAGAGTTTCTGACAAGAATACCGATAGGTGTTCCAAGGGTTTTACCCTCAAACACTCCTGAAAGTATTTCTGCTTTGTCGGCTTCTTTACGTTGTGTGGTAAGGCGACTTTGTCCGGGCCGACGCCGATCTAAGTCATGCTGAATTAGATCTTCAGAAAGATCAAGACGTGGAGGGCAGCCATCAATAACCACGCCGATCCCTCCGCCATGGCTTTCTCCCCAAGTCGCAATACGAAATGTATGTCCAAAATAACTACTCACTCCAGTAATCATAGATGGCGAAAGGGGCGATAGCCGAACACTTTAATTTAATAAGAGGAATGATAGATTTTCCTAATGGCTGAAACGACACTGAATCTAGCTACTGCGTGGGAAGCAATCGCTGACGAAATAGGCGATAAGCCCGCATTATCTCTTGCGGGGAAGCATACTTCTTGGACTGATTTCGATGATCGGGCTGCACGCTTAGCAACAACTCTTAAAAATAATGGGCTCAAACACGATTCAAAAGTAGTTCTTTATCTTTATAACGGGCCGGAATATTCGGAGGCTCAGTACGCAACATTCAAAATTAGAGGCGTACCCGCTAATGCGAACTACAGATACTTGGGTGACGAACTTGCATACATTTTGAACAATTCCGACGCTGAAGCAATATTTTTTGACCATACTCTTGCTGAAAGAGTAGAAATAGCGTATCCGCAGTGTCCGCAACTCAAAGTAGCCATTCAGGTAGGTGGGGAGGAAACCTCTGATTGGGCAGTCTCTTACAAGGATGCTCTATCAGAAGAGCCGATGGATCGGATAAATAGATCCGGAGATGACCTCTGGTTCCTATACACGGGCGGAACAACTGGCATGCCGAAAGCTGTTATGTGGAACCACCACAATATTTTCGGGATGATGCAGTCCACTTTTCGCTCTCTTGGCTCAAGGCTTCCAGAAACAGCTGAAGAGTCAGCTGAGATCGCTCGCAGGGTTATTGATTCCGGAGCTGAGATACGTCAACTATGTGCAGCTCCGCTTATGCACGGAACATCTGGCATAACTGGAATGGCCACTCATTCACACGGTGGGCTAGTAACAACTTTAACTTCAAGGTCTTTCAATGCAGATGAACTTTGGAATGTAGTAGAACTAGAGAAAATCACAATGGTTTCTATCGTTGGCGATGCGTTTGCTAAACCTATGGCAGATGCTTTGGAAGAAACATCCACGAAGGAAGAAGTAAGAGACACCTCTTCCCTCAGAATGATCTTTTCTTCTGGCGTCATGTTTAGTGATCCAGTAAAAGAACGATTATTGAAACATTGTGATGTTTCAATAGTGGATGCTTTAGGTTCTAGCGAAGGAACTGGAATAGGGAATCAGATATCTTCACGTTCAAGCGGCAAGACTGGCACAGCCAGATTTGTGCTTGGGGAACACACTCGTGTTTTTACTGATGAAGGAAAAGAAGTCGTACCTGGATCACAAGAAAGGGGGCGTTTGGCTACTGGCTATCCGCTTCCGCTTGGGTATTTCAAAGACCCAGAAAAAACAGCACAAACTTTCCCAGAAATCGATGGCCGCCGTTGGTCGATGGCGGGAGACTATGCCGTTGTTGAGGAAGATGGAACGATAACGCTACTTGGTCGCGGTTCAGTATGTATAAATACTGGCGGAGAAAAGGTTTACCCCGAGGAAGTAGAGGAAGCACTCAAAGAACTTGAAAGTGTTCGGGACTGTAATGTAGTAGGAATCGAAGACGACCGTTGGGGTCAAGCGGTAACAGCAGTAGTGGAACTAGAAGACAATGTTTTAATTGAGGAAGATACGGCCGCAGGACTACAAAGCGATGTCAGGAAGAGTCTTGCTGGATACAAAGTTCCAAAAGACATAGTTATTGTCCCAAAAATACAACGCAGCCCAAACGGTAAAACAGACTATAGGTGGGCTAAAGAAACCGCCGAAGGTTTCTTAACTGAGCAGCACTAAAGTTCTTCAATAATTCTTTCAGCAGTAGGGTCTCTACGTTCTTGAATTTCACTATGCCGTGCCTTTACAGCGTGAGTGTGGCTTTCTTCGGTGAAGATCCAGAATTTCTTTTCCACTACGGCATCATGCACGAGATCGGCAACGAAACCAGGTTGTAGAGCGTTCGCTCGTAGCCACTCTAACGCTGCTTCTCTTTGAGTGACTTCTTCCTCGGAAGGTGGTTCAGCTAAAGCGGTTTGCACTTCTTCCGGCTTATTTCTATCAGAAGTAAAAATATTCGTAGCGACAAAACCTGGACAGAGGCACGAAACACCCACATCTAATTTTGCTTCTTTCATCTCAGCAAAGAGTGTCTCCGCAATAGTCACAGTTGCATGTTTCGATGCATTGTAAGACGCCATATTCGCAAAAGAGGTGTGGCCTGCTATTGAAGCTGTCATTACTACGTGACCTTCATTTTGTTGAACCAGTTGCGGCAAAAATGCATCAAGGCCATGAATGATTCCGTAAAGATTGACTCCTAGCACCCATTTCCACTCTTCAAGAGAACTTTCAACGATGGGTCCAGTTGCCGCCACACCGGCGTTAAGACAAAGTAGATGAGCAGCGCCGAATTCAGAAAAGACAGAATCGGAGAAATTCTTTACTGATTCAGCATCGGAAACATCACACGGTATGCCAATTGCATCTATTCCGGTTGAACGCAGGTTAGCGACAGTTTCTTCAAGAACTGGAACTTCAACATCGGCTAAAGCAAGTTTCATCCCTGCGGAACCAAATTTTTCTGCGAAGGCTTTACCTAATCCAGATGCTCCACCGGTGATGACAGCAACTTTTCCGTTTAAGTCTTTCATTATTCTTTCCTTTAGTTTTAAGTGATCAAAATTCTAGAAGTACTTGCTCAATTACTTCCGGCAAGGCGGGATGGATATACAACTGAGATCTGGCCATTTCATCAACAGTTTGACCTAAAGACATTCCCTGTATCAACTGTTGTATCAAGGTGGGGGACTGCGGTCCAATCAAATGAACTCCTAGAAGGAGCCGGGTTGAAGGGTCAATTAAGACCTTTATGAAACTTTTCTGGTCCTCCATAGCCCATCCATAGGCAGTATCGGCAAAAGCTCTGACCGCAACTAGGAACGAAACCCCCTGTTCTTCTGCCTGCTTCTCTGTCAAGCCAACAGAAGCTATAGGAGGATAGCCAAACACTGCGGAAGGCGACAGGGAACGGTCAACGGGAAGCAGGTCATCTGGGTTACATAAATTATGCCCTACTATTTTTGCGTCAGCGTTGGCAAGATGTTTCAACTGAATCGGATTAGTTATATCTCCGATAGCCCAGACCCCCTCAGAACTGGTTTGCAGATAGGCGTTAGTTTCGATATGCCCAGAAGACGAAGTGGCTATATTCCCTGCAGCGGTATCGAGTGAATCAGTATTAGGTCTTCGTCCGGTGGCGACAAGGAGTTCATCGCAAACCACTAGATCACCAGAAGAAAGAGTTATTTCAAACGTTCCATCGTGCACAATTTTAGAAACTTCGGTTTCTAGAAGAAGGTTCATGCGGTTTCCATAAATCTCAGTTATTCGCTCACTGATATCAGGATCCATTTCTCGAAGAAGTCGATCTCTTCTATGGATAATGGTTACTTCAGAACCAAGGGCGGAAAAAATATGAGCCATTTCGACTGCTATAAAACCACCACCAATGATGACTAAGTGAGCGGGGAGTTCATCTACGCGCATGATTTCATCTGACGTCAGATATGGGATTTCGCTTATGCCGGGTATGTCGGGAACACTCGGTCGGGCTCCTGCTGCGACAACGATTTGTTCTGCAGTAATGACTTCGTCACCAACCAAGATTGTCTTCTCATCTATAAAACATCCCGGCGACCTATAGACGGTCACATTTGGTAATGAAATCCGATAATTCAAACCAGATTCTGTTATTGGATCAATTCGATTGAATACTCGGTCTCTGATTTCTCTCCAATTGGCGCTTATGAAGTTTGTTTCAATTCCAAAAGGGGCATTTTGTTGAGCCATATAAGCTCGGTCTGCTGTATGAATAAACATTTTGGAAGGAACACAGCCTCGGTTAAGGCAAGTTCCTCCAAAATCTCCCGGTTCAATGATTGCGATATTCCAATCATCGTGTCGCTCATCAATAATGGAATTACCGGAACCAGCACCAATTATAAGAAGATCGTAATGCGGCACATTTCTCCATTCTTGAAAATAAATAGACTAACTTCTGGGGACGTCTTCCCAGGCTGCGCCTTTGAAGGGATCGGGCTCCTTGGGTAGTCCTAGAACTCGTTCGCCAATTATGTTTCTTTGAACCTCGTCTGTTCCGCCAGCGATACTGATTCCAGCAGCTGCTAAACACCCAACAGCCCACTGATTTCCGTCAGAATTGTCTTTCTCCCATGCCTGTGCCGGTGTTTTGACAAGTTCAATACTGGTGTCACGAATAGTCCGAGCTAACAAGGCACCGTTTAATTTAGCAATTGAACCCTCAGGCCCCGGTACTTGTCCCGCGGAAACGGCATCGCGAATTCTCTGACCAATAAAGCTCTTTATTTTCTCTCGAATCCATAGATCAGCTAATTTTTGCCGTATCAAAGGGTCTTTAGAGCGCCCATTCTTCTGTGCCAATTTAATTAAGTCTGAACTTCTATCGGCATTGAGGCCTCCGGCGCTTGCTCCAATTGAAACACGCTCAAACATCAACATTGAAACAGCTAGATTCCATCCTTGGTTCAGTTCCCCAAGTTGATAGTCCACCGGTATCCGCAAATCAGTGAAGAAAATTTCGTTGAATCCTTTACCGCCAGAAATTTGTTTAAGCGGACGAACATCGATAGCTGAGTCAGTCATATCAATTATGAACATTGTTAACCCACGGTGCTTAGGAAGTGAAGGGTCGGTGCGGGCTACAACAATCCCGTAATCACAATAATGCGCACCGGAAGTCCAAACTTTCTGTCCATTGATAATCCACTCATCGCCATCAAGTACAGCACGAGTGGCCAAACTGGCTACGTCAGATCCTGCGCCAGGTTCCGAAAAGAGTTGACACCAAATGGTTTTCCCACTGATGTTGTCTGGCATAAATTGCAGTTTTTGTTCGTGTGTTCCGAATTGATTTAACATTGGTAAACACATTCCGTGCGAAATTGAAAAAGGTGAAGTAGGAGAATTCCAACCGGAAGCAATTCCATTAAAAATTTCTTGTTGACTGTCTGTTAAGCCTGCTCCACCATATTCTTTCGAATAGGTGATTCCAGCGAGGCCAGCTTCAGAGAGGGCAAGTTGGAACGATTTCGCTCGACCAAGTGCAGTGGTATCGGCATCACCAATTCCTTCAGCGACAGCATCTATTTTAGAACCCACTTTGGAGAAAAAATCTTCCACCTCTAAACGAAAAGCATCATCTGTGGGACTCTCTGAGTGTTTGACTTCACTATTCATTTTCTAGATATTAATAGGCGAATCAACTCTTCACGTCATCGGCTTTTCTCCATCTGTTATCTGGGTTTTATTAATGGTAAGGCAGTTAAGGACGGTAGGGTTTTAATAGTTAAGACAGTCCGAGAAGAGTTGAAGTGCCATTTAATCGTTCAGAAGTTTCGTTAGTTGTGATGGCGGGTGGCTTGGGATCTCGATTTGGCGGAAACAAGCAACTAGTTTCAGTTGGGCCAAATGGTGAAGCATTTTTGGACTACGCCATAAGAGATGCAAAAGAGCTTGGTTTAGGTCAAGTAGTAATCGTGGCACGAACTGACATAAATCATGAATTACTTGAACACTTGGATAGGCAACATCTCGACGAACCACCAATAGTGGTTGTGCATCAAGATACTTTTGGTCCATCACGTGCAAAGCCATGGGGGACAGGTCATGCCATATTGAGTGCTTCTCCTGAGGTGCATGGACCTATCATCGTTGTTAATGCAGATGACCACTATGGCATAAGTGGAATTCGACTAGCAGTAGAAGCTTTAGAGGAAACAGACGGAGAGTCGGCAGTATTGGTTGCGTTTGAGCTAAAGCAAACTCTCTCAGACACAGGTTCGGTTACGCGAGGGGTTTGCAGATTGTCTGAAGTGGATGGGTCTTTAGTTGAACTAGTAGAGACACATGGGATACGAAGAGATGATGCAGGTATCTTGGCAGATGATCCGTCAGGGAGACTTGAAGAGAGCGCCCCAGTATCCATGAATCTTTGGGCCTTACCCCGAGAAGCTGTCGGCCGTTTAGCCGGACAATGGGCGTCGTTTCACTCCCAGAATTCTGATGACCCTTCCTCTGAGTTCCTCTTACCAGAAGCTCTAGATCATCAAAGATCTGAAGGTCTTCTAAACATAAAGGTTGTGAAGTCAGCGGAAAAATGGATTGGAATCACAAACAAGGAAGACCTTGTGTTAGCCCAAGAGCTTTTTAAAGGTCAGTAATCTAGTCCTCAATTAAGCGAGCGTCGGATACTTCCAAACCAGGTAGTTCTGGCTGAATCTCAAACCCTTTTTCTGCAGCTAAGTCCAGAATCATTTGTTCACAGTTGAGCCAGTTTGTAGCACGCGGTCCGTCTACTTGCTGGTTATATGGCGCATCAAAAACTATGACAGAGTTTCCTGAATTGCGTAAAGACGTAATGTTATGTGGGGCATCTTCAAGGTAAATGTCTGCTTCGACCTCTGGTTTATCTCCAAGAAAGCAAATATCTCTATAAGGGATACGAGCTTGGTCAAGCCACTCAACAGTGTCGGTTACAGCAACCGCATGGCCCCAATTCACGTACAGTCGATGGGTGATTATTCTTATCCATACTCCGGCGTCGGATAAGCGCCAAAGCACCTCTGATGCATTTTCAAAAACAGGCATAGAGCGAAACATGCGATGATCTTCAACAGCCTTATGGTGAAGATCTTCAAATTCTTGTGGGGACAGACCCCACTCGGAAAAATCCCAACTCCGTTCTTCTGGAAGAGAAGAAAGAGGAACATTTAATTCCTGCGCTACTAAAGGACGGAAAGCGGTTGTGTAATCTGCGCAAACTCCATCGAGGTCTACGCCAAGTATCAAAGTATCTGACTGCATTGACTTAGAGTAGCGGGCCTGAAGGCATTAATGAAAGATGCTTGAAAACGACAAAACCCCCACCGCCCGAAAGCGATGGGGGTTTTGAAACGTTTAATTACCGAGCAAAGCCCTGTCCGAGAGCCTTAATTGCGGCATCTTTAACAGAGATGAAGGCAAGCATTGCCATGGCTGATGCAAGATCTACACCAAAATCGCCCATTTGCAATACTTCCATGCTGGCACCGTAGCCCCAGCCACCTATCTCAGAAATCATTACGAAAAGGTAAGCCCATACCAGCTGCATGTGGCCGCCGATTACTGGAATTCCTTTGATTATTTGATTAGCACCGACCATGTCTAAAACACTGTCGATTACTGCCATGACACCTTGAAAGATCATCGCTGTGATCATCAAGGTGAGAATGGTTGCCATCATATTGATGCACCCCTTTATGGTTTGTTGTCTTCGAGCCGGTTTGGCTCAATTTCTTTGACAACAAAACGCTATGTGAGATGTGTGTTCATGTTGAGACCATTTAATTGAACGTAGTCAAACGACCACTTTTAGTGAACAGGTGTTTTTGTGGATTTATTGTCCTGACCGTTTTATTCAGATATCTCTTCGTGGTAGTCCTCTTCAACGTTCACTTGCCAGATGTCATGTGA
>CACPKO010000010.1 GCA_902634555.1 Actinomycetota bacterium | reverse complement strand
AGTGTTCAAAATACGAAAAAAATTACACGAGCGATGGAATTGATAGCCGCAACTCGAGTAGTTAAAGCACAGCAACGAGCACGTGAAGCCCGACCTTATGCTGAACAAATCACTACGGTGATTGAAAATCTTGCTGCTGGGGGAGCGGAAATAGACCACCCTTTGCTTCGTCAAGCAGAAAATGTGAAAAGAGTTGGCGTTATCGTTATCTCTTCAGATCGTGGACTCGCAGGCCCCTACAACTCTTCAGTTATTCGTGCAGCAGAACGGCAAGTACAAAATGCTCGTTCGGAAGGTGCAGATTACTCACTTATCGTAATTGGAAAGAAAGCACGAGACTATTTTGCTTTCCGTAACTTCACTGTGGAATCTTTCACCGAAGGTATAAGCGACAACCCCACGTACGAAGACGCCCGCAGAATCGCAGAAACAGTCGCAACCCTCTTTACTGACAATCACATTGACCGTGTCGAACTGGTCTACACCGAATTTTTAAGCATCGGTAGCCAAAAAGTAGCTACTCGACGTTTCCTTCCTCTCGAAAGTACAGAAACAATCGCTACCGAAGGAAGTGGAGATTCGAAAAATACAGACTCTTTTGAGTTTGAACCATCGCCTGAAGCGGTACTTGAATCGTTACTTCCCCGCTACGTAGAAGCCCGCTTATTCGGGGCGCTGCTGGAATCAGCAGCTTCAGAACACGCAAATCGTCAACGAGCAATGAAATCAGCAACCGATAATGCTGAAGATTTAATCGTGAAACTAGATCGGGAAATGAATAGAGCACGTCAAGACGCCATCACAACCGAAATAATGGAAATCATCGGTGGTGCTGAAGCATTAGGTGATGATGATCAACCTGAAGACCTAGTCCCAGCCGGGGCAGAGAACTAAAACAGAGCGAGAAAACCAGGAGCAACTATGACAGTTACAGAACTTCAACCCGGAAGCATCGTCGGTATTGCCGGACCGGTAATTGACGCTGAATTTCCTCCAGGGGAACTACCAGAGATCAACACAGCCGTTGAGTTCGATGTAGAACTTGACGGGGTGCAAACCACGATCGTGGCAGAAGTAGCCCAACAGATCGGTGACAACCGAATCAGGGCTATCGCCATGAAACCTACCGATGGATTAACCAGAGGCGCTCAAGTACGCAACACTGGCAAGGGAATTACCGTGCCAGTCGGAGATGAGACGCTCGGACACGTATTTAGTGTTACCGGTCAAGGGTTAGACGATGAAAATGCGGCTAGCGGAGCGGAACGCTGGGAAATACATAGAAGCGCACCGTCTTTTGATTCACTTGAACCAAAAGCTCAGATGTTCGAAACCGGGGTAAAAGTTATTGACCTTCTTACCCCATACCTTCAGGGTGGGAAAATCGGATTGTTCGGTGGCGCCGGAGTGGGCAAAACCGTACTTATCACCGAGATGATCAACCGTGTGGCCTCAAACCACGGCGGTGTTTCAGTGTTTGCCGGTGTAGGGGAACGCACAAGAGAAGGAACAGATCTTCTTCTTGAAATGGAAGAATCAGGAGTGCTTGAAAAAGCGGCACTAGTTTTTGGACAAATGGATGAACCGCCAGGAGTTCGACTACGAGTAGCTCTTTCGGCGTTAACGATGGCGGAATACTTCCGTGACGAACAAGGACAAGACGTCCTGTTGTTCATCGATAATATTTTCCGTTTCGTTCAAGCCGGATCAGAAGTTTCAACCCTGTTGGGACGTATGCCCTCTGCTGTGGGTTACCAGCCCACCCTCGCGGATGAGATGGGTCAACTCCAAGAACGAATCACGACAACACGTGGCCGTTCCATTACTTCTCTGCAAGCTGTTTACGTTCCTGCAGATGATTACACCGACCCGGCACCATTTACCTCGTTCACTCACTTTGATGGAACAACAGAGTTGAGCCGTGACATTGCTGCTTTGGGTATCTATCCTGCAGTTGATCCGCTGGCTTCAACCTCCACCATCCTCACCCCAGAGGTTGTAGGTGATCGACACTATGAAACAGCACGACGGGTACAAGAAATCCTGCAACGCTACAAAGAATTGCAAGACATCATCGCAATTCTTGGTTTAGATGAATTGTCTGAAGAAGACAAAGTGACAGTGTCACGGGCAAGAAAAGTGCAACGTTTCCTTTCACAGCCAATGAATGTAGCGGAAATATTTACCGGACTTCCTGGAGTCACTGTTCCTGTTGAAGAAACAGTTGATTCTTTCGCCGCCATTGTTGAAGGTGAGTTAGATGATCTGCCAGAACAAGCATTCTTGAATGTTGGTGGAGCTGATGACGCCCGACGCAAGGCAGCAGAACTCGAAGGCTAATTCATGACTTTTCAAGTAGAACTGGTTTCCCCAGAAGCTATTACTTATAGCGGGGAAGCAGAGATGGTTATCGCGAGAACTTTGGAAGGCGGAGATATCGCCTTTCAACCAGGTCACGTGCCATTTATTGGGGTTCTTGCTGTTTGGTCAGTTGAAGTTATAAGACCAGACGGTGATCGGGACGTTTTCGCGGTTCATCGAGGGTTTGTTCAAGTGGCAGGAACCAAAATCAGTGTTCTTTCCGATGTTTCGGAGAAGTCAAGTGAAATAGATGTAGAGCGCGCTCAGCAAGCAAAAGATAGTGCTGAACAAAAACTGTCGCAAAACGATGAAGACATTGAAGCAGCTGATGCGCTCGCGCGAGCAGAACTACGTTTACAGGTTGCTGGAGTTTAAACCTTTTCGAATTTGATCAAGAACTGCTTGATTCCAATTTGTCAATAATGTGACTTGCATCAATTTGTCTTACCGTCCCTGATTTAGAACGCATGACGAGCGACTGGGTATGGACTTTGCCGCCAGAGTAATGAACACCTTTGAGTAGCTCTCCATCAGTGATTCCAGTGGCTGCGAAAAAGCAACTGTCGCCAGAAATTAGATCTTCAATAGTAAGAACAGCGTCTAAGTCGTAGCCTTTTTCAATTGTTTCTTGTCGTTCGCTTTCGTTGCGGGGCCAAAGTCGTCCTTGCATAACTCCGCCCATGCATTTCAAAGCTGCTGCGGAAATGACTCCTTCAGGGGTTCCCCCTATTCCAAATAAAACATCTGCTCCTGAATCCGGCCATGCAGTTGATATGGCTCCGGCAACATCTCCATCAGGGATCAAACGAATGCGGGCACCGGCGGCCCGTACTTCGTTGATTAAATCGTGGTGACGGTCGCGGTCAAGAATAACTGCGGTGATATCTCGCACAGATTCTCCCTTGGCGGCAGCGATTGCTTCAAGGTTTTCTGTAGGTGAACGGGTGATATCTATAGCGTCATGACAGTCAGGTCCGGCAGCAATTTTTTCCATATAAACACAAGGCCCAGGGTCAAACATTGTTCCTCTCGGAGAGACAGAAATGACTGCTAGAGCGTTACCTCGACCGAGTGAGGTGAGGGTGGTTCCGTCAATTGGGTCAACAGCGATATCGGTTTGAGGTTGAGAACCATCGCCTACCTTTTCTCCGTTGAAAAGCATTGGGGCTTCATCTTTTTCGCCTTCACCAATGATGACTAATCCATCCATTTGAACGTGGTTGAGGACTTCTCGCATAGCGTCAACGGCTGCTCCGTCTGCACCGTTTTTGTCGCCTCTTCCCATCCACCGAGATGCAGCTAACGCTGCGGCTTCGGTTACTCGTACCAATTCAAGAGCGAGGTTGCGTTCAGAGGTGTCATTAAGAGAATCCATACCGTTGAACTTAGTGGAAACCAAACGGTGTTACACACTATGGCCTTGAACTTAGAGGTAGTGATAGAAAATATTTTCACTAAAGAACCTGCCTTTGAAGTTGGGGTTAAGAGGCCACCATGCAAAGATGACACAATGAGTTGGTGCTTTCAATGTCAAACTGAATACGCAGAAGACGTAGTTGAATGCGTGGAGTGCGGCGTAGAGCTCATTACCCAAGCCCCTACAGAGCTAGATGACGTTGGGGGGTCAGATGAAGAACAAATCGTTTATGAACTTCATGAATGGGCGGGAGAGAGCAGAAGAGCTCTTGATCAAGAGTTAACTGGTCAAAACATTGCGCACTCTTGGTTAGGAGCCACGCTTGTCATACGGGCAGCCGATGAAGAAAGTGTTGATGAAATTGTTGAAGCAACGGATGAAACAGGCGGCCCTGTTTTAGACCCTGAAGCAGAAAAAATCGCTTACGAAGTTGAAGGGTGGGCAGCAGATGAACAAACAGCGTTTAGCGAGTTGCTTGCACGGTTAGGTATTCCCCACGAATTTGACGAAGCGGGAGATTTATTGGTGCTGGTGGAAGACGAAGACGCGGTAGAAGCAGCGTTAGATGCGTTCCAAGGAGCGAATGATGATCGCCCCGAACTTGAAGGACTTGACGCGAATGCTTTGCTTTCAAACGTGTTTGTGGCTTGTGACCGTCTCCGGAAAGACCCTCGCGATAATCGAGGAGTAGAAGAGATCCTCGCCCATGCCCCGTTACTCGTCAGTCATCGACCCCCCTTTGGCTTTAATCCTGTTACCTGGAATTTACTTGGAGAAAAAACAAACGAGCTAGTTGATTTGTTGGCTGAAGGAAACACCAGCGACGAAGATTTGAAACTTTTAGCGAACGCATTGACTGAAGTTTTACGGCAAATGGTTTAAGCCTGATCTCTACCTAATTTTTTAACATCGCTTTCCAAAGCGTCCGATAATTCGGCCAAATAAAAGATTCTGTGAGATAGCCGTCTTCAATTAAAGCCTGATGAAGCCGATGAAGGTTTCTCCACGGAACAGTCATGTCAACATGATGAGCGAGATGGTATCCGACACCCACAGGAGTAATAAGAGCTCTCGTTAGCAGAGACTGGCGTACTTGATGAGTGGTGCATCGACGGTCCTTAGATCTCGTCATACCGCCATGTTCTGCAATGGCTCGTAACCGGTTAAGTACCTGGTAGATGAAAGCCCATGGAGCGATCCAGAGCAGAAGATAAAGCCAGGGATGCCCGATGAGGAAGAAAGTAAGCAAGACCGCTGCTTGTCCAAAAAGAAACATCATCGTTAGTTTCCGGTGTCGCGGTTCATTAAGTCTTTGAAAACGTGGACGCACGATACGAAATGCTGACACTCCGGTGGCGTCACGGGTAAGTTTTCTCCGCATGGAGGATTTAGAAATCGGGTAGAAGCTATAGAGCAAAAAATCTGGTTCTTTAGGTCCGAACTCATCACGATGATGGTTCATGTGGCCGATACGGTATCCGTGGCTTCCCGTTCCGAAAGTAAGAAGACCGATAAAATTGATTCCAATTAAGTCATTGATTTTGCGTTTACTAAAGAGTGTTCTGTGAGCTGCTTCATGATGAAGGATGAATAATCGATTTTGCGAAATGCCCATGAGTAACGCAGCGGCAATCCATGCTGCGGGATGATTCACTTTTAGTGCTACCCATACCAGTACGACAGGTGCGGCGAGAGAAGAAAGAACTGTCCACGCATTGAGCAAATTAGGAACTTTTCGCAACTCATCGCGAAACACTCCTTTTGGCCGTCCATCAGAATGAAGCCGGTCGCTTCCGCTGAAATCAGGTGCTTCTGAAACCATTCCGCCAGTCATTGTTGCGACAAGAGCAGCATGATCTGATGGTTCGTTCATGAATTAAATGTTAGTAGCGGTTCTAGGATTTAGATATGCCAAGCACTACTCACCATTATTCCGGTGTTTTTCTTACTCCGGGATCAGGATCAAATCGGGATCATTCCACTCTTTGTTATCTCGAAAACCTTTTGCACCCGCTACCTGTTGAACGATTCAACTTTCAATATCGAGAAGATGGAAAACCTTTCCCCCCTCCAGTAAAAAGACTTGTAGGTGAAGTCAATGAGGCAGTTGTAAAAATGTCGAACCGTGAAGGTATAGACAGTAAGAAACTTATTTTAGGTGGGCGGTCACTCGGGGGAAGAGTATGTTCCATGGCTGTAGCAGAGGGGTTGCCAGCCGCCGGTCTGATCCTCATCTGCTACCCGCTACATCCAGTGAAAAAACCTGAAAAACTTCGAGTCAAACATTTTCCCGACATTAAAGTTCCCTGTCTGTTTATTTCCGGAGATAAAGACGAATTTGGAACACCAGAAGAGTTCTCTCAGCATCTCCCACAGATTTCAGGACCAGTTACCAGAGTCGTTTTAGAAGGCAAGCGGCACGACCTCAGAGGCGCAGATGAAGACATCGGTGAGGCTGTTAGCGAGTGGCTAAACAAAATCTAATTACAAATCACTTATCTCAATATCGTCCGGGTTTAACTCTTCAAGTTTTGTTTGAGCAGTCTCCGGGTATCGAGTTAAAACCAGTACAGCAGCCAATAAAGGCCCTGCTGCGGCGATCAAAAAAGCCGGCCCATAGTTATTGAAATGGTCCTGAAGAAGGCCAACGAGAAGCAACCCCGACGCACTACCTAGCACCCCAATGGTGACGATTGTTCCGTTAGCTTTGGCACGATGCCGAGTAGAGAACAGTTCCGGACCATACACCCCTAACGCAACAGTGAGAGAACCGATAACAATTCCAGCTAAATGAGTTGCCCACATCAGTGAACTTGATGCGAAATAACTCATTGTTATAAACAGAGTTCCTCCGACAAGCCCTAACGCCCCTATCGGACGTCTCCCACGCGTATCAGCCCATTTGCCAGCCAGAAAAATACCAACAGCGGCAGGAGTAGACGTCAGCAGCGTGTACAGGGTTATACCCGCGGCATTGTAATTGCGGTGATCTCGCAGGAAATCATTTTGAAATTGGCTTGCTGGAGAAGCGAAGAAAAGAAATAAGAAAGCTCCAGCAGCCAATAAGAAAAGTCGCCGGTACTCAAGATGCTGTTGCTCGGAACTCAAACTCTCCACTTCAGAGTTGACTTGGAATCTTAAAGTCTCCGGCAACTGACGTCTTATCGCAGCGATCAAAGGTAGCGAAAGAAGCGGAACCAAGTACACGATCCGCCAACCTTGTTCATGTAAGTCGGCGACGGGAAGAACCCATACTGCCATGCCTGCCCCTAACGCAGCCGACAAAGACAACAAACTCACCCCGTAGGCGCGCGAGCCACGCGGTAGTTCTTCAGCAGCCATCACTCCAATAAGGATCCCCATACCGGTAGTGAGGCCGCGAGCAACAATTTGTGTTCCACCAAGGAACCACAAATTGGGGGAGAAGGCACCAAGAGCGGTTAACGCAAGGGCCCCTAACGTAGCGACAAGCAGAAGCCGCCGGCGCCCTTTCTTATCCGCGATAAACATCACACCTAAAGCAACTAAAACGCCTACTCGAACTACCGCCAACGTGACGCCTTGAGCGGTGCTCCCTCGCCCGAACTCATCTGCAGCGAAAGTAATAGTTTGAGTTATTACTGTTCCCAGATAGCCGTCAACGATCTGTATCGCGGCAAGTAAAGAAAGAATTTTGGCTGCTCTTGCATCAAGACGATTCGGAGGAGCCCACCACGGGATGTTTCGTTTCAGCAAACTTCGACGAAAAAATAGGTTAAATAATGGACGCCAGAGCGGGATGGCTAAACGAAATACAAAAGATTCTGTTACCTCATGCTCGTTTTCTCCCTCAGAAACAACCAACGTGCGTTCATAATGTTCAAAAGGTCCGTGCACGCAAACAAATCGATCTTGGCCTTCAAGTTGCTCTTTCATGAGGTCATCACGAGGTGAACGCAGCTCAATTAAGCCTGCGTTATCAACAATTACGGTGTGAGAAACTTGAGGAATCGGTGGGCTGCCTTTCAGTCTGGTGCGCAGCAAAGCATACTTAATAGGTGAACAATGAAACTCTTTCTGAGAATACTCCTATTCTCGTCGAAAAATCAGGGCCTCTGCACGGATCCGTAACAGTATCAGGAGCAAAAAATTCTGCTCTGAAAATTATGGCAGCTTGTCTGCTCGCCCCAGGTACGTTCACCCTTCGTAACGTTCCAATGATCGCTGATGTGAAGTGGATGTCAGAACTCTTAGAACACATGGGTGCTTCTATTTCTTTCAACGAAAATGAATTAACCATAAATGTTCCAGAAACCCTTATACCTGAAGCCCCCTACGAACTGGTTGAACGCATGCGAGCCTCAATTGTGGTTTTAGGGCCGCTGCTTGCTCGTTTTGGTACTGCCCGAGTGTCTGTCCCCGGCGGAGATGATTTCGGGCACCGCCCCATAGACATGCATTTAAGAGGTCTTGAAGAGTTAGGCGCAGAATTTACTACCAGCCATGGATATATACAGGCAACATCTGCCGGTCTGACTGGAACACGAGTGCTGCTTGAATTTCCCAGCGTCGGCGCCACAGAAAACCTTCTTATGGCCGCTGTTCTCGCTGAAGGAACAACAATTATTGATAACGCAGCTCGCGAACCAGAAATTTCTGACCTCGCCGATTTTTTAAACCGTATGGGGGCGCAAATCAGCGGAGCGGGAAGATCAATAATCACTATTGACGGAGTAAATGAATTACATCCCGTTGAACACACCGTGATTCCTGACCGTATCGAAGCCGCAACCTACCTTGCTGCTTTAGGAATAGCCGGCGGGGAAATAGAAATCGAACAAGCCCGCGTAGACCACATGGACATGATGATCCGAAAACTCGGAGAGATGGGCATGTCGGTATCACCTACTGTTAACGGGCTTAAAGCCGCAGCACCAGAACGGCTCAAATCGGTAGACATATCTACCTTGCCGTATCCTGGAGTCGCCACTGACTACAAACCACTTTTTGTTGCCATGCTGTCGGTTGCCGATGGTGTAGGCATCGTCACAGAAAACATTTTCGCGGGAAGGTTCCGATACGCAGACGAGCTCGCTCGCATCGGAGCGGACATACGAGTCGAAGGGCATCACGCCGTAGTGCGCGGGTTGCCTTCGCTATCTGGTGCTCCTGTACGAGCCCACGATATTCGAGCAGGAGCAGCCCTCGTAGTGGCAGGCCTCGCTGCTGAAGGCGAAACCCGGATCAGCGACGCCCATCACATATCTCGCGGATATCAAGACTTGGTAGGGAACCTCAGCTCCCTTGGCGCAAAAATTTCTTATTCTTGATCTTCTGGCGGTTCTAACCGTCGTGCCCGACGATCAGCCACCCAAAGCAACGTTGCGACAACAATCAAAGGTCCGGCGACAATAAGAATCTCGTCCCAACCCCCTTGATGGGCGAAAACTAGCACTTTGATCATTTCTCTAATCTATGAGGAGGAAGAAAGGTTCTGGCATGCGAGAATAAAACTATGTCATTAGATGTTGCATCTGAACAGTCAGGTTCATTAAACGAAGAAGTTAAAAAAGTAATAGATGTCATTCGGCCAGCTATTCAAGCTGACGAAGGAGACATTGCGTTACACGGTGTTGATGAAGAAACCGGTGAAGTCACTGTTGAACTGTTCGGCGCATGTACAACTTGCCCAGCTTCTGACCAGACCCTCAAAGCAGGCATCGAACGCATACTCAAAGACCGGGTACCTGGAATAACTTCCGTGCGTAACGTCGGTGAGACACTCGAAGAAGAAGGAACATCTGTAAGTCTTTAAGTGGTCGTCTCTACTGGGTCTTCGGATACTGTTAGGGCATGGACAATTTTGAGAATCTGCAAGTAACCACCCATCAAATAGACGGCGGCGGCCCCGTAGTTGAAATAGCGTTAAATCGCCCCAAAGTAAACGCCTTATCCACAGCGTTGCTTGAAGAATTACTTATCGCTGCTGAAGCCTGCAGTGCGGATCCACCCGGAGCTGTAGTAATCACCGGGGCAGGAAGATTCTTTGCCGCCGGAGCGGAAATTTCAGAATTCACTGACCCGGCTACCCGCGAACCTCTCCTTAAAGCATTCAGAGACGCCTTTGATGCCGTAGCCGGTATCCCTTGCCCCACGATCGCCGCGGTTAACGGACTTGCCCTCGGAGGAGGAGCAGAACTGGCATGGTGTTGCGATTACCGAATCGCCGGTGAAAGCACGGTATTTGGGCAACCAGAAATACTTCTTGGAATCATCCCAGGAGCCGGAGGGACACAACGACTCGCCCGACTAATCGGAGCCGCACGAGCAAAAGAAATCGTGTTCGAAGGAGAACAACTCACCGCCGAAGACGCCCAAAACGCCGGTTTAGTCAACGCAGTGGTACCAGACGAAGAGATTTTGCCCACAGCTATCGCTCGGGCAGAAAAACTCGCCAAAGGACCGTTACTTGCTTTACGGGCCGCAAAAACTGCGATCGACACTGGCATCGACGGGGCACTCTCCGAAGGTTTAGACCTCGAAGGCGAAATGTTCGACGACCTTTTCGACACCAACGATGCCGCCACAGGGATCGCCACATTCTTCGAACACGGTCCTGGTAAAGCCACTTTCACCGGAACCTGATCATCACATGTCAGAGCCAATCCTTGAAGCGTTCTGTCAACTAGCAGAAGACGAAATAAAACGCACCCCCACGCTCACTTCAGAGATGAATTTGTTACTTCAAGGATTAAAAGGCGCGCAACCAGAAGAAACAGGCGAACACTATACGTATCCGGTAGTGGAAAAACATTTCAAAAAAATATTGGGCGAAGGATCCGGAGTACTCGCAGACCTTGTTTCATTAACTGCTGATCGGCTTAGTTGGGGTGTCCCTTACGCCGAACATGTCGGAGAACCAGACATGGATGAATTAAGAGAGAACTATGCGTTCGCTCCCATTATTGGGTCACAGAAAGGCAACCGCAGCGAACCGCTCCCACTCCCGCTGTACTCATCGAACCAAATTTATGCCGGAGTTGTTCTTCAAGGACCGCACATAAATTATCCTTCGCATGTGCATCGTGCGGCAGAAATATATTGGACCGTAGCCGGTTACGCTGAATGGCAAAAAGGAGACGAATGGAGCCACCGAGAATCAGGCTCCGTTCTGTTGCACGAACCCGGTGTTCGGCACGCAACAGTAACTAACGAGTCTCCAGTCCTTATGCTGTTCGCGTGGGTTACTAACCCGGAATCAATTCCAGTAATTGTCCGCCTTTAATAAAGAAACGAAACGGTACCGTCTCCGACATGAATGAAACAGAAACTTGCGACCGGCACCCGGATCGGCGGGCCGGCGTGCGATGCCAACGATGCAACAGTCGCATCTGCCCAGACTGTATGAGAAACGCGTCAGTAGGTTTTCACTGCCCTTCCTGCGCCACTGTTTCACCGATAGATAAACGAACGCAAAGAAAACTTAAAAGCTTCACGGGTGATCCGATAACAACCCGAACACTTATGGGTCTCAACGCGTTGGCGTTCATTTGGACATTGATAAATGGAGGATCTCTTGGACAGGGAGGGAGGTCTTCCGTTTACCAAGATTATGCATTGATTGGAGGAGTGCGTTTTTCGGATGGATCAACATTTCCTGGTGGAGTTGGAGAAAACGAATGGTGGCGTCTTTTCACTTCAGCGTTCTTACATGATGGTCTTTTACATCTTGCAGTAAATATGTTTCTGCTTTGGTTCTTAGGGCAACAACTTGAACGTTTACACGGAAGAAGCCGATACCTCGGCCTCTATTTTGGATCGTTAACGGCTGGCTCGCTTGGGGTGATGCTCTTAGACCCAGTATCAGTAACGGGGGGTGCTTCTGGGGCGGTATTTGGACTTATGTCCGCAACCTTCGTTCATCAAAAACGTCGCGGTATGAGCCCTTGGAGATCCGGGATAGGAGGTTTACTTATACTGAACTTGATTTTTACTTTTGCCCGGCCCGGAATAAGTGTCGCTGGACATCTTGGGGGATTGTTGGGTGGTGGTTTTCTCGCATGGGCGATAGAAGAAACAGATCGCAGAGGTCTAAACCGTAATTTTGGAACAGCGGTCACCATAACGTTTACAATTCTTTGTGTAGTTGCAGGCGTATGGGCAGGTCATCGCTGGTATGACCCTGTATTTGGATAAAGAATCGAAACCAAGATATGGAACTTTTCTCTGACCCATATCTGGAGCAAGCTATTGGCGGAACACCGCTCGTGCAATTAAAAAACCTTCCCTCTCCATCGTCAGGGCAAGTATGGGTCAAAGTTGAAAGCGGAAACCCGACCGGCAGCTACAAAGACCGCATGGCGTACTGCGTAGTAAAAAACGCTTTCGCCAGAGGTGACCTTAAACCAGGGGACCGAATGGTCGAATACACCGGAGGGAGCACTGGAACAGCGTTAGCTCATGTAGCCGCCCGATGCGAAATCAAATTTATTGCCGTGTCTTCAGACGCGTTCGCTCAATCAAAACTTGACGCCATGCGCGCCTACGGAGCCGAAGTAATCATTATCCCCAGCGAAGAACGAAAAATCACACCAGAACTTATAGCAGCGATGAAGCAACGGGCATACGAAATAGCGGAAGAACCAAACACGTTTTACGCCGACCAATTCGGATCCCCAGACGTGATCGGAGGATACGTCCCCGTGGGGAAAGAAATCGCCGACCAAATCGGATCAGATGTAGACGTCTTCTGTGCTGCCGTAGGAACCGGTGGAGCGTTTACCGGAACAACCAAAGGGTTGAACCAAGCAGGGCAAGCACCAGAACTCATAGCTTTAGAGCCACTCCAATCTCCCTTCTTGACTACTGGGCAAGGTGGGGCACACCGGATCGAAGGAATCGGCTTGGGATTCGCCCCTCCGTTTCTCAATCTCGACCGATGTGATGAAATACGGGCTATTGATGAAAACGAAGCGTTCCAAATGTGTAAAAAGCTTGCGGTTGAAGAAGGAATTTTTTGTGGACCGTCAACAGGGTTAAACGTAACCGCAGCGTTAGAAATAGCGTCTGAACGCGGACCCGACTCAGTGACAGTCACTTTAGGGTGCGACCACGGATCAAAATATAACTACTGATCAAATATTGCTAATGTCCTGAATAACGAGTTCTTCCATTCCATTAACTGGTGGGTCACAGGCGCTGGCGAGCATGTTAAAGAAATGTTCAGGTTCTATAACAGTTTCGGGTGGGTGAACCCCGACAGTGCTGATGTGTCCATCAAGTAGTTGACGTAAACCAACAGCGAGCGGCCAACTCGTTATACCGGCCATGCCATCAGCAGGCGCAGAGGTAAAAGTTGCGCCAACAACACATGACTCACCGTTACGTCCACCACGCGCCCACGCGAAGAACAGCGGTAAATCACCGGGACCAGGAAACCAGAAGCTACGAAAAGCAGCTTTCAAACGGCCGAGTCGACTGGGTTTACCGATTTCTTTCGCGCCTGCTTCTAAAGAGAGTTGACCGGCATCAATTCGTTTACGGAGACCATCGATGAAAGCCGCAGTACTTTTACGTAGCAGCATCAAACTGGCAGAAGACCCGCGTATATCCATCGTTTCCACCAGTGTGATGGGTTCCGGATGACCAACCGTGTAGCCAGTCCCTTCACCCACATTCGGATAATTCAAAGTGACCGGTAGCATTGGACGCTGCGCTACTAGTTGACCCTCTTTAACGATCTCTATTTCACCAGAAATTTGTTGCATCCAATGCACAATGGCCGCAGACGCTCCTTGATTCTCTTCAACCGCTACTTGAATCGCATCACCACGTTCATCACCAGCATCAACCGGCCACACCGTATACAAATCATCAACATGATCAAGACGGTCACAAACAACCCGGGCAAGAATATTGGAAATACCCGGGCTCGCTCCGATACCGATAATTGCTACGACATCAGACTCAACAGCTTCCTTATTGAGGGCAAGCATGTCCACTGTTGGTTCCCAATCATCACAAATATCGAGATAATGACACCCTGCAGATAGAGCGGCTTGCAATACCGACACCCCTAAACGATAAAACGGGCCAGTCATGTTCAACACAACAGCAACCCCGTCTAATAATTCCGCCAACTGTTCAGCATCAGTCACATCTACTTGAGCCGCGGTAAGAGATATTTTTGCTTCTGCCGTGTTTTTAGCAACAATTTTTTCTGCTGCACCCAAATCAAAATCAGCAACAATCAATTCGCTGATACCTTCAAACTGAGACACAATAGAGACAGCTTTTCGACCCATCTCTCCAGCCCCACCCAAAACAGCTACCACCGGGTTCTCAGGAATTTCTTTCATTATCTTTCTCCAATCAGACGGGTTTCTTCCACACTGAGACATGAACCGTTGACTCTTCGGTGTAAGGCGAGTCAAGCCAGTTCTCCCACCGGTGTTCTAAAGACAAGTTCGCTGCCGATGTCATGTCATCAAGTTGTGACGGATACACGTAACGCAACAAATAAGGAAATAACCGGTTGCCAGAAGACGTCATTTCAATTCTTTGCCCCGTAATAGTTTGTTCTTCTTCATCAGTTAGTACAGCGTCAGCGAGAATGCGATCTATCTCTATAGATCTGATGGAGAAACCATCATGCGTTTTAGGATCGGGAACAAAAGCTTCGATAATGAAACGCCCCTCAGGTTTAAGTAGTCGCTCAACCGCTGCGATGCAAGACTCCTGATCTTTTTGGCTGGTGAGATTAAAAAAAGTATTGAAACCCACAAAAATTAGCGAAAACGTTTCCGGTTCTAATCCGGGCGGATCAGCCATATCGCCTTTAATGATTCTGATCGCTTCAGAACCTGGTTTAGCTCGTAAAAGATCAAGCATCGCGTCTGAAGCATCCACCCCTGTAATATCTAAACCTTTTTTAGCTATTGGCAAAGCAAGACGGCCGCTTCCAACCCCAAGTTCAAGCACCGAACCACCGTCCGCTAAAGAAAATATTTTCTCCGCGACCGCATCCGGATTCCCCATTATGGACAGAGCAACATTGCCGTCTTCGCCGTACCAGTCGTCGTAAACACAAGCAAATAAATCCCCGTAAGTTTCCGGCCCATACTTTTCCATTCCTTTACTATGCCCTCAATCGGGTCGTTACCGACAGGGAACACACCTACCCTTAACTAGTGATGACATATTTAGATCACGCTGCGAGCACCCCAACTCGACCAGAAGTAGTCGAAACGATGATGCCTTGGTTCACCCAACACCCAGGCAATCCTTCGGGCGCCCATCATCAAGCACGAGAAGCCCGCCGAGCCGTAGATGAAGCCAGAGACGCAGTCGCCGCACTTGTCGGAGCCGATTCTTCCGAAGTGGTGTTCACCAGCGGCGGAACCGAAGCAGACAACCTCGCTATAGACGGCGTTCTCCGAGCCAAAGGCGGAACACCGATCTGCACGGCAACTGAACACCCCGCAGTTCTTGAACCAGTAAGAGACAGCGGCGGCATGATTATCCCCACCGACCAATTAGGGCAAATAAATTTAGAAACGTTCACAGAAACTTTAGATTCAGTTGACAACATTTCGTTAGTTTCCGCTATGACCGCCAACAACGAAACAGGAATCATCAACCCGGTAACAGACATCGTCGCTCTTTTACAAGAACGATCTCCAGAAACCCTCCTCCACACCGACGCGGTCCAAGCAACCGCTTGGCTTGATTTAGTCAAACACTGCGAAGGCGCCCATCTCGTAAGCATCACGGGACACAAATTCGGGGGGCCAAAAGGAGCGGGCGCTCTCATCGTCAAAAAAGGTGTCCCTTTCGCGGCCACACAACGCGGAGGAGGGCAAGAAAGAGAACGACGAAGCGGAACCCAAAACGTTCCCGCCATTGTCGGCCTCGGCAAAGCCGCTCAACTCATCATGAACGAACGAGAAACACTCGCATCCCGTGTCACCGCTTTACGTGACCGACTCGAAGAAGAACTCATTGCTTTAGTCCCAGACACATTCCGCACTCTGCCACAAGACAGCAACCGAACCCCACAAATAGCGCACCTCTGTTTCAAAGGCGTAGAAAGCGAATCGTTACTATTTCTTCTAGAACAAGAAGGAATCGCAGCCAGCGCCGCTTCATCTTGCGCCAGCGGAGCACAACAAGCCTCCCATGTTCTCCACGCCATGGGCATCGACTACGAAACCGCAGCAGGATCTATCCGCCTTTCCTTAGGATGGACAACCACCGAAGAAGAAATAAACCACGCCCTCACCGTCGTACCTGCCGCCGTCACCCAACTAAGGGAATACCCCAAATGAGCAGAGTCATGGTCGCCATGTCAGGAGGTGTCGATTCTTCAGTCGCGGCCGCGTTAATGAAAGAAGAAGGCCACGAAGTAGTCGGAGTAACACTACGACTTTGGGGCGGAGAATCAGATTCCGGCTGCTGCGCCATCTCCGACGTAGACGACGCACGCCGAGTCTGCGACACGTTAAACATAGAACATCATGTATTCAACATGAGCGACGAGTTCGACCACCACGTTGTTGACCCGTATGTTTCCAGCCACGCCACCGGCCTCACCCCAAACCCCTGCATCGAATGCAACCGACACATAAAATTCGACCTTCTCCACCATCGAGTCCAAGCTCTCGGCTTTGACCGCCTCGCCACCGGCCACCACGCCCGCATCGCCACACAACCCGACGGAACCTATCGACTGGCACGCGCCATCGACACCAGCAAAGACCAGTCCTACGTTCTCTACATGCTTGACCAAAACAAACTCTCCACACTAGATCTACCCATCGGAGACCTCACCAAAGACCAAGTACGAGACTTAGCAACACAACTAGATTTACGAACCGCAACCAAACCAGACAGCCAAGACGTTTGTTTCATAACTCGCGAACACGGCCGAGACGATTTTCTTCGAAAAAGAATCCCGCTCACCCCTGGACGAGTAGTCAACACTGAAGGAACCGAAGTAGGCAGCGTTGATGCAGTAGAGATGGTCACCATCGGGCAAAGAAAAGGAATGGCCACAGCGGGAGGAACAAACCCTCGTTACGCCATAAACGTCGACGTACCCAATGCAACAGTCACCGTAGGAACACCAGAAGACCTCTTAGTCGAATCAACATCAGTTAAAGACTGCGTCTGGGCAAACCAACTAACTAACGGACCGGTGCTCGTTCAAATCAGCGCCCACGGTAAACCCATGAAAGCAACACTAAAAGACAACACCATTTATTGGGAAGAACCACAACGCCGAGTCGCCCCCGGCCAAGCCGTCGTATTTTACGACAACGACGAAGTACTAGGCGGGGGAATGGCCTGTTAACGAACGGCCAACCGCTTCAGATAAAAAAGAATCCGGGCGAACCGGAGCAAACAAAAAAGCATCAATAGTCACCATTTCAGTTTCTTTCTTAACCGCAGCCGGCCACACATCATGCGGAGATTCACAACGAACTTCAAGAGCGAGACCGTAAGCACCTTGAGTGAAATCCGTGGCGTCAGTATCTATAGAAGCCGGCCCAATTAAATCAATTTCACTCTTCTGAAAAAGAGTCGGCTCATTCAACGCCAAATGATCATGGAGCACTAACCCAGCAGGAACAAGAACCACCCATCTCCGGTTGAGCTGATGAAGAGACCGCAACCCAAAGAAAGTCAAAGGAAACCCAACAACACAGATAATGGCACCAACAACGAAAGATTCTTCCGCCAACAAGTACGGGCCGCAAATCAAACCAGCAACAGAAACCAAATAAGTCGCCGGACGAAGAAAACCGGTAACTGCAGCTGAAGACCGCAACAAAAAACGTTTTTCGTCACCGTAAGAAAGCTGATCCACAAAAACATCCCCAACAGTCGCATTAGAACTCGCTAACAAAGCGACCGCAACAAAAATCAATGCGACAACTATCACAGAAGAAGTAGCTGAAGATGTAGACGCCCAAAGGACAAGAACACTCGCAGTAACCGTCCCGAAACGAATAACAGTAAGGGACAAAGGCCGAGGAATAAAAGTAGAAAAAAGGGCTAATCCCCAAAGAACCCAAAGAACTACGGAAAGCACTGAGCGGGGAATCTCTTCAAGAGGGTTTAAACCATCAGCGAGCAACGGCCCGACACCAAGGGGAAAAACAATCCAAATGACGCTCAAACCAAACAAAAGCAGCCGGTTCATGTTTCTTTGATAAATGGTCACAAGGTAACGCTAGAGGATTTCACCCCTTCCCGGTCCAACCAGAGCATCCCGATAGAATAAAAGTGTGGCAAACAACAGCGATCCGACGGATATTGCAGCAGTAAGAATCCAAGAATTACGTGAATCAATCCGATATCACAACGAGCGCTACTACACCCTTGACTCACCTGAAATACCAGATGCCAATTACGACGCACTCCTCACCGAGTTAAAGGACCTAGAACAACTTCACCCAAGCCTCGTCACCGCTGACTCCCCGACACAACTCGTAGGAGCCAGCACCATCAACACCTTCGAAGAAGTAACCCATCGGCTTCCAATGATGTCTCTAGACAATGCTTTTGACATGGACCAACTAGAAGCATGGGCGGACCGCGTTAGAAAAGGGCTACAACAAGAAAATACTGAACCGCAGTGGGTATGCGAACTCAAATTTGACGGACTCGCTGTTTCTCTGATTTATGAAGAAGGCCGTCTCGTTCAAGCAGCTACCCGCGGAGATGGAAAAATAGGCGAGGACGTCACAGCAAACGTTCAAACTATAAAAGGCATACCGCATTCATTGCCGGACGGAGCACCAACCTTTCTCGAAGTCCGCGGTGAGGTCTACATGTCACTCACCACATTTAACAAACTCAACGAAAAGCAACGAATCGCCGAAGAAAAAACTTACGCAAATCCACGCAATACCGCCGCCGGATCGTTGAGACAAAAAGATTCAAGGATCACAGCTACTCGGAACCTTTCCTTCTGGGCGTATGCAGTAGGAGACATAGAAGGAGCAGAACAACAAGACTCTCACCTTGACACCCTTCACCTCCTAAAAACACTCGGCTTCCCCGTAAACGAAAAAGCAGAAAGATTCGAAAATTTCTCTTCTGTCATCGAATTCATCAACAAAATAGAAAAAACACGACACGACTTAGATTATGAAATAGACGGAGTAGTAGTAAAAGTCGATGCGCTCTCCATGCAACAACAACTCGGAGCGACAGCTCGAGCACCCCGATGGGCTATGGCCTACAAATTGCCACCAGAAGAACAAACAACCACCCTCTTAAACATAGAAGTATCAATTGGAGCCGGAGGACAAGCCACCCCGTTTGCCCGTTTAGAACCCGTAGTTGTCGGCGGATCAACAGTCTCCACCGCAACTCTGCACAACTCAGACCAAGTAAAAGCGAAAGATGTCCGACCCGGCGACATCGTAATTGTTAGAAAAGCCGGCGACGTTATCCCCGAAGTCGTCGGACCGGTCTTATCAGAACGCAAAGCAAACAGTGAGCCTTGGAATTTCCCTACTCAATGCCCAATTTGTGAAGCGACACTGACTCGCCCCGAAGGCGAAGCAGCCACTTTTTGCCCAAATCATGCTTGCCCCGCACAAGTACGCGGAAGAATCACCCATTTCGTCTCTCGAGGAGCCATGGACATAGAAGGTTTCGGAGAACAAACCGTAGACCTGTTCGTTTCCAAAAACCTTATTTCAGACGTCGCAGACATTTTCACTCTCGACATGGAAACAATCGCCACGTTTGAAGGATTTAGAGAAACGTCAATCAACAATTTAAAAACAGCCATCCAAACATCAAAAACTCAGCCTCTCGGACGGCTCCTTTTCGGTTTACGCATCCCACACGTCGGCACCACCGTCGCTGATCTCGTCGCACAGTCATTCACTGACCTAGATGGCCTAGAACAAGCCACGATTGAAGATTTAGAAACTGTCGAAGGTCTCGGACCAGTCATCGCAGTATCCATACATGAATGGTTACGCCAAGAACACAACCAACAACTCCTCTTCAAACTCAGACAAGCAGAAGTCAATCTTCAAGCAGCCTCCTCCCCAGTGTCTCAAGAGAACGCTGAACTACTCAAAGGAATGACCGTTGTAGTCACTGGAACCCTCACCACGATGAAAAGAAACGAAGCTAAAACGGCGATTTTGGAAAGGGGAGGAAAGTCTCCTGGATCGGTTTCTTCCACAACAACCGCTCTAGTAGCAGGAGAAGGCGGAGGATCAAAACTTTTAAAAGCCGAATCTCTCAATATTCCAATACTGGACGAAGAAGCTTTCCTTCAACTCTTAGAAACAGGAAAAATCTCTTTGGCTAACTAGCCGTCAACGCGAAAACACCAACTAAAAAATTGAACACGATCAGGTGAACGCACTTCCCAGTAACGAATTTGAGCGCACACTTCTTGAGCGGGGAGACGTTCAAGAGACAAATTCTCATCTGGGCGGAAAATAATCGAATTAAGAGCACGTTCTATCCGTTGCTCATCCAACGGTATTTCAACATTGTCAATGTAGGTCAATTCACCTGACCAACCTGAAGCCAAAATCACCCCAACATTAGATTGAGGAAGAATGGTGTCTCCACGAGGCGGGATCAACTCAACTATTGCCGGATTACTCACGACACTTACATCATCAACACTGTCATCAGTAGCGATGACAGCAGCAATCATCGCCCCGACTCCTAAAGCCAAAAGAATTGAAATACCTAATGCGTTACGCCGATTCACATTAGTGAGACTACCTAGGTTATTCACGGACTAGCGTAGGAGGGGTGAATGAATCAAACGAATCAACTCCTGTAGAGGCGAATTCCCCTGATTTAAGCGGAACGGTCCTAAATCAGCGATACCGGCTACATCAGATAATCGGGACAGGAACTTCCGGCACGGTTTATGTCGCAGTTGACCTCAACACGAGTCAAAGAGTGGCGGTAAAAGTATTACACCCTTCTCTAAGCAGCGATAAGAAATTCATTGAACGTTTTTATGCTGAAACAAAGAGGGTCAGCACTCTTAATCACCCGAATATTCTCAAATTACGAGACTGGGGAGTAGACGGCTCTCCCTATTTAGTGACCGAGTATTTAGGCGGAGGAAGTTTGAGAAGCATTTTGGCAACCGGCTACACGCTAAGCCCAAGCCAAGCACTTCTCATGGGACTAGAAGCATGCAAAGCCCTTAGTTACGCTCACGAACGTGGAGTCATCCATCAAGACATCAAGCCAGCCAATTTTCTTTTCGGTCAGGATGGAAAACTTCGCATCAGCGACTTCGGATTAGCAAGTGCGTTAAATGAAGTAACCCACTCAGAAATCTTTACCGAAGGGTTTGCTGGAACAGTACGTTACGCATCACCAGAACAAGCCAATAAACAGCCACTCAACGGAAGTTCAGATATTTATGCGTTAACTATTGTTTTTGTCGAAGCGATCACCGGACGCATCCCATTTCTGGCAGACACTCTCGCGGAAACCTTAAATTCTCGTATAGGAAAATCAGTTCCAGTCCCAGAAACTCTTGGACCGTTAGCCCCGACAATGCAAAAATCAGGGTCAGCCGATCCGGCTAGCCGCCCAACAGCAGAACGCATGAGACAAATGCTTCTCGAAGCATCTCCTTTGCTTCCGCGCCCCAACCCTCTTCCCCTCGTTGGCCCTGGAGAAATAGGAGCCGCTCCGCTACCCGGTGAAGCAACAACAGTCGCTCCACAACTAGAGCAGAGAATAGAGAAACCTCAACGAATGCGAACAGTTGGGCCCAAACGACGCTGGCCGACAATAGCTTTAGCGGCCTTACTCTTAGCCGGAGCGATTATCGGCGGCACCTTCTTATGGCAAAACGCACAAACAGAAGAAATAGCAGTTCCTTCAGTCGCCGGCCGGCAAATTGAGGAAACCTATGAACGTCTCATCAAACTCGGATGGACAGTAGAAGAACGATATGAACGACGAGATGGAACTACAGAAGGGCAAATACTCGGCACCGATCCACCGGCTGGATCCTTCTACGAAAAAGAACAAACGGTAGCGGTGATCATTTCTTTAGGTCCCACTCGAGTGGCCATACCCGCCGACATTCAAGGCAACACTTTAGAAATTGCGACGCAATTGATTGAAGAAGCAGGCCTTACTTTAGGTGAAGTCCTCTTCACTTACAGCGAAGAAGTTCCTAAAGGTCTCGTCATCGGTTCACTCGCTTTATCAGAGGATCTCCCCCGTGGCGGACCAGTTGATTTAGAAATATCCGAAGGCCCATCTCCTAGGACAATCCCTGAAGGTTTAGTAGGGCAAGAAGTCTCCGAAGTTCAAAGCGTCCTCGCCGCTCTTGGGCTCAACCTAGAAATAGTCGAAGAGTACAGTTCAACTATTGAAATAGGCTTCGTCTCTTCAATAAGCCCTCCAGAACAATCAGAAATAGATTTTGGCTCAACAGTAGTGATTGGTATCTCTTTGGGACTCATGCCCCGCGCTGTTCCAGATGTCGTGGGATTAGATCGTGTAACCGCTGAAATGCGTTTACAATCAGCCGGATTCCTTGTGATAGCGGTAGATGGATCTGAAAACGGGGTAGTGGCCGAACAAACCCCTGCCGCAGGAGAAATGGCGATACCAAATGACACGATTGAGTTAGTCATTCAATGAACAGTAAAATTAATCAAAGAAAACTAACAGTTAGGCTCTACCCTCAAATCTAATGAATGAACGAATTTCGCGCGACGATGTAGCACATGTGGCCCGCTTGGCCTGCTTGTCTTTGACAGATGACGAACTTGACTCCTTTACCAGTCAACTTGCAGACATCTTGGAACATGCCGCAGACCTTGACGCACTTGAACTTGAAGAAATTGAACCAACAGCGCATCCCTTACCGCTGGCTAATGTTTTGCGTGATGACGAACCCGGAGCAGTGGCAGATAGAGAAGCATTTTTAGCAAGTGCCCCACAAGTTGAAAATAACCAGTTCAAAGTGCCCCCAGCTCTCGGAGACCCTTCATGAACGCTAGAGAGATCCCATCGGCAATACGAAATGGCGAAACAACCGCTAAAGAAGTTCTTGAAACTCATTTGAAAGTTATTCAGAACAGAGAAGAAGAGATTCATGCTTTCAATCTCGTGATGGAAGAAGAAGCTAGGAACGAAGCAGAACGGATAGATGCACTTGCAGCTAAAGGGGAAGACCCAGGGCCATTAACCGGCATACCAATTGCGGTAAAAGACAATGTTTGCACTCAAGGAGTACCCACTACGTGTTCCTCAAAGATTCTGGATGGATGGCGTCCTCCTTACGACGCCACGATTATTGAACGTCTTCGTGATGCAGGAGCAGTAATCGTTGGTAAAACAAATCTTGATGAATTCGCCATGGGGGCTTCAACAGAAAATTCTGCTTTTGGACCAACTCGAAACCCTCTTGACACGACACGTGTTCCCGGCGGGTCTTCGGGGGGTTCAGCCGCAGCAGTAGCTGCAGGATTCGCACCTTTAGCGATCGGAAGCGACACCGGTGGTTCAATCCGTCAACCCGCAGCCTTATGCGGCGTCGTAGGAGTAAAGCCAACTTACGGTCGTGTTTCCCGCTACGGCCTCGTAGCTTTCGCTTCCAGTCTGGATCAAATCGGACCATTTGCAGAAACAGTGGCCGATGCGGCGCTACTTCTTGAAGTGATATCTGGGCATGATCCACTTGACACAACCTCTATTCCGGAACCCCCACTTGATCTTTCTACTGCTCTGACTCAAGGAGTAGAGGGACTTCGAATCGGAGTGATTGACGAGTTAAGCGGGGGAGCAATAGAAGGCATTTCAGATGACGTGCTCGGATGTTTAGAAGACGCGGTACAAGCATTAACTTCCGCTGGTGCCATAGTTGAACGAACATCCGTGCCTTCAACTGTTTATGGACTATCTGCTTATTACGTGATTGCCCCCGCAGAAGCATCTTCAAACTTGGCCCGCTACGACGGTGTGCGGTTCGGCCCGAGAGTTGACGCTAAAACAACTTCAGAAATGATGGTAGCTACGCGAACAGCGGGGTTCGGAGACGAAGTAAAGCGCCGAATCATGCTTGGCACCTACGCGCTTTCAGCAGGTTATTACGATGCCTACTACGGAAAATCGCAAAAAGTTCGAACTCTCATAATGAACGATTTCGCGAATGCCTACAAAAAATATGATTTACTTCTCAGCCCCACTGCGCCTACTACCGCTTTTCCACTCGGCGATAAAACTGAAGATCCTCTCCAAATGTATTTACAAGACATTTGTACCATTTCTTCTAACTTGGCAGGGCATCCTGCAATGTCTGTTCCGTTTGGTGAAGGAACAGATGGGCTTCCAGTCGGAATTCAGGTCCTCGCTTCAGCCATGGATGAACATACGATGTTTCGCGCCGGAGCAGTACTTGAAGCATCAAACCAAGGAAAATCATGACAGGCGACATTCTTGACGGCTGGGAAACAGTGATTGGTTTAGAAGTTCACGCTGAACTGGCAACAAACACCAAACTTTTTTCGTCTGCCCGAAACGTTTTCGGAGGAGAACCAAATACAAACATTGATCCGGTTTCATTAGGTCTTCCTGGATCATTGCCGGTGTTGAACAAAAAAGCAGTGGAATTAGCGATCCGAGTCGGCTTGGCGTTGAACTGTCGAGTCCAGCGCTCGGTTTTCGCCCGAAAAAACTATTTTTATCCGGACATGCCCAAGGCTTATCAAATTTCACAATTTGATCTCCCAATAAATGAAGGGGGATGGCTTGAACTTCCGGACGGACGCCAGATAGGCATAGAACGGGCCCACCTAGAAGAAGACACAGGTAAAAGCTCACACGTAGGAGGAGGCGGCCGAATACATGAAGCTGACTACTCTCTTGTTGATTACAACCGAGCCGGGGTTCCCCTCATTGAAATCGTTGGAGCACCCGATTTACGAAGTGCGGATGACGCCCGAGAATACGTAGCAGAATTACGCTCTATTTTGGTAGCGATCGGAGCTTCGGATGGGAAAATGGAAGAAGGTTCAATGCGGGTCGACTGCAATGTTTCAGTTCGGCCACAAGGAAACCAAGAGTTCGGAACCCGTTGTGAAGTAAAAAATATTAACTCTCTTCGTTCTCTGGGACGGGCAATTGAATATGAAGCACGACGACAAGTCGACATCATCACTTCTGGGCAACAAGTGGAACAACAAACTCGCCACTGGGACGAAGCAGACGGCCGAACACACACCCTCCGCTCTAAAGAAGAAGCCTTTGATTACCGTTATTTTTCTGAACCAGACCTTGTTCCCTTAGACCCTTCTCCTGAATGGATCACTGAAATACAAGAATCACAACCATCATTACCGCGTCAGCGAAGAATAGATCTCGCCAAAGCATCAAAAACAGAACCTCGAGATGTGGCGTTAATAGTTCAAAAAGATCTCGACGAATTCGCGCTATCAGCAATTGAAAAGGGGGCGGATGCCTCCCGAGTGCTAGTACATCTCGCGAACAACTTGGCTGACGGAGTTGGCCACCTCACCGAAGATGCTTTCGCCGCACTGATCCATTTAGAAACAAGCGGAGATCTAAGCGCCACTCAAGCGAAAACAGTTTTAGCGGATCTTGTAGATAAAGGCGGCGATCCAGACCAAGTCGCCGCCGATCACGGATTCGAAGCGATGGACACCTCAGAACTTGACGCACTCATTGAAAGCATCATCAACGAACACCCTGATGATTGGTTGGCGTTCGTTCAAGGAGACGCGGAAGAACGCAAGAAAAAGTCTGGCTTTTTTGTAGGGCAAGTAATGAAAATGACTAAAGGTCAAGCAGACGGAAAAGTAGTCAACGACATTCTCTTACATCGCGCAGAGAATTAAGCCCCAATAACTTGCCACCGGCTGCTATAAAAACGAGCGCCCAGCAGAGTTGACCTCAAACCCATAAATACCCAAACAGCGGCCCATAACCAGCCAATTCCAAGATCCCAAATTCTCGTTAAGAACATTATTGAGGTTGCGCATACAGCTGCAACAGACATTGCCTTAGCTAAATAGTTGTGATCTCCTGCTCCTATAAGGATCCCATCTAGAGCAAAAGCCACTCCAGACAATGGAGCCATTAATGCCACATGAAGAAATAAAAACCCAGATAAAGCGACCACAGCAGGGTCGTTGGAGAAAACTTCAGCTAAGGGAAGATGAACAATGGCCAAAATACCGCCACCGACAACACCGACTCCCACGGACCAGACAATGGCTCTTTGCCCAACCTTTCTAGCCTCACCAGGCTCACCTGCTCCGAGAAGATTCCCAACCATGGCTTGCGCCGCTATAGCCATAGCATCCATAGCCATAGCCAACGTAAACCAAATTTGAAAAGCGACTTGATGAGCGGCGACGTCCACATCGCTAATACGAGTAGCAACAGCAGTAGCAATCAAAAATGTTCCCGCAGTCGACAAATTCCTCATCAATAGTTCTGCAGATACTCGAACCTGACGTTTCAAAAGCAAAAATTGCGGAGTTAACGAAACGTCATGTACGCGAGTTTCTTTACCGATCCAAACCAAATAGATAAATGCTCCTATCCATTGGGCTATTACCGTCGCTGCAGCCGAAGCTCCTATACCAAGATCCAAACCATAAATAAGAATTAACTCAATAACGAGATTTAATACTGCAGTCCCGATAGATACCCAAAGGGGACGCACAGTGTCCTTCACTCCACGTAAATACCCCACACCAGCCAACATGATTAACATCGCCGGCGCCCCGTACATGCTGATACGAAGGTAAATGCGTGCTTGAGTAAGAAGATCCCCGGTTGCTCCCATGGCGCCTAACAGCTGATCGGAGAAAAAGAAAACAATTGCCCCTAAAAAAATTCCAGTAAAAATAGCAAGCCAAATGCTTTGCACTATTTGACTCGCCGCCTCCTCATTTTCTTTTGCCCCCGTGAGCCTTGCGATAGTAGCAGTTGTTCCATAAGCAAGAAAAAAACATAATCCATAAATAAGCATCAAAGCAGAAGAAGAAACGCCTAAACCACCAAGAGCAGATGTTCCAAGATGACCCACAACAGCAGTGTCTGCGAGAACATAGAGTGGTTCCGCTAAGAGCGCTCCAAGAGCAGGAACAGCCAACTTCAGCAACTGTTTATCACGAGAAGAAATAGGCATTAAACGAGCCTACTTCAAGCTCAAGGTGCAGATGTCAGGTTTTCCGCTCTACCCTTCAAGATATGAGTGAAACCACAGAACACGATCCAAGACCCCGTTCGCGCGAAGTCACAGAAGGCGCCAGTCGGGCTCCTGCTCGAGCGATGTTACGGGCAGTAGGAATGACAGAAGATGATTTTTCCAAACCACAAGTCGGAGTGGCATCTTCTTGGAACGAAGTAACACCCTGCAACCTTCCGCTAGATGATCTAGCAAAACGAGCAAAAGTCGGGGTAAAAGCAGCAGGCGGCTACCCATTTGAATTCAACACAATCGCCGTCTCTGACGGGATATCAATGGGGCATGAGGGAATGCGAGCCAGCCTCGTAAGTCGAGAAATCATCGCTGACTCTGTTGAAGCGGTAATGCACGCCGAACGATTTGATGCCCTCGTCAGTTTTGCCGGCTGCGACAAATCATTACCCGGCATGCTGATGGCCGCTGCCCGAATCAACCTACCCGCAGTTTTCGTTTATGGCGGATCAATCATGCCGGGAGAACACAACGGTAAAAAACTTGACATCGTAAGTGTTTTTGAAGCAGTTGGAGCACACGCCGTAGGCGAAATAGACGATGAGGAACTTCACGCAATAGAAAGTAAAGCCTGCCCCACAATCGGTTCATGTGCGGGAATGTTCACTGCTAACACCATGGCCGCTGTAGGAGAAGCTATCGGAATGTCTTTGCCTGGATCAGCTTCTGCCGCCGCAATAGATAACCGTCGTGGCGATATTGCCTACGCAAGTGGAACTGCAGTGATGCAACTGTTATCAGCAGGAATCCGACCACGACACATAATGACAAAAGCGGCTTTTGAGAACGCTATAGCCGTAGTCATGGCGTTAGGTGGGTCCACCAATGCGGTACTTCACCTCCTTGCCATCGCTTTTGAAGCCGGAGTTGACCTAGCCCTAGAAGACTTCAATAAGGTCGCCGCCCGAGTCCCGCACTTAGCGGACACTAAACCACATGGCCAATACCACATGGTTGATATTGACCAAATTGGCGGCGTTCCAGTGTTGATGCAGATGCTATTAGAAGAAGGACTTTTACACGGAGATGAAATCACCGTTACCGGCAAGACAGTTGCAGAAAACCTAGAAATGCTTAACCCACCAGAACCAGACGGTGAAGTTATTCACACTTTCAACAACCCAATAAATGACATTGGCGGGATAACGGTTCTCACCGGCTCACTCGCTCCGAAAGGCTCAGTACTCAAAGTCGCTGGAATCGATATAGATCACTTTGAAGGCAGAGCCCGTGTCTTTGACGGAGAAGACGACGCAATGGAAGCAGTCCTAGGTGACAGAATCGAAGCTGGAGACATTGTTGTCATACGCTACGAAGGCCCCAAAGGTGGACCTGGTATGAGAGAAATGCTTGCAATAACAGGAGCGATGAAAGGCGCCGGACGAGGCGGAGACGCCGCATTAATAACAGATGGACGCTTCTCTGGAGGAACCCACGGATTTTGTGTAGGGCACGTCGCCCCTGAAGCCGTAGATGGAGGCCCCATCGCGTTAATAGAAGAAGGCGACCGAATAGTCATTGATGTTCGAAGCAACACTATTGATTTAATGGTGGAAGAAACAGAATTAGAAAAAAGACAAGCCAACCTAAAACCATTCCAACCGCGCTACGAGTCCGGCTTTTTAGCCAAATACGCAGCGTTAGCTCGCGGCGCTGAAGAAGGCGCAGTAACCGACGCATAAATAACTTTCTAAACACCTCTATCTGCTAAAGGAAAGCCATGAACGAGCAAACGATGGAATATGAAGTCCTTAATTTAGAAAAAATTAAAGACAAAGTTGAGGAAGCTGGTGGAAAGGTCGGTTGGCTCGTCGACCCAAATGATCCAGAACTATTAGGAACAGCATTAAATGCGTACGCGCAAGAAGGATGGGTCCTTATTAGTTCTTACGTTTGGACCCACGCCGAAAGTAGCGGCGAAATAACCGTCATCTTAGGTAGACCAGTCAACTAGTTTGACAGTCGATGAACCCTTCAAGGTTGTTGCTTGGGTCTCTAAAGACCCATACTTAAAGCCTATGAAAAGTAAAAGCACCACGACCTGGTTAGTAGTAGTGCCCTAGGCGCACATCGTCAGAAAGACGAATGTGTGCCTGACCTCCCGATATTGGGAGGTCATTTTACTTTTCAGCCCAATTACTAGAAACAAATCAATTTAGACTGAGACAAGTTATGAAAACAGATGGCGGTCAAGCCCTAATCCGATCTCTCGAAAGAGAGGGAGTGGAAGTCATGTTTGGCCTGCCCGGAGGAGCAATTTTGCCGGTCTATGACCCAATTATTGACTCCAAAATTCGACATATTCTGGTTCGCCACGAACAAGGCGCAGGGCATATGGCAGAAGGTTACGCTCAAGCAACTGGAAAACCTGGTGTCGCTATGGTTACAAGCGGACCAGCAGCTACAAACATTGTTACCCCACTATGTGACGCCTATCTTGACTCAATCCCGATGGTGGTTATAACCGGACAAGTGCCAACGGCAGCAATAGGAACAGATGCCTTCCAAGAATGCGACACTACTGGAATAACTGCATCAATCACTAAACACAACTTCCTCGTTACCGAAGCACAAGATATCCCACGAGTAATACGAGAAGCCTTTCACATCGCTACAACCGGACGCCCTGGCCCAGTCTTAGTAGATATCCCCAAAGACATTGTCGACCCTACTAACCCTCGTTCTTCTCTTGAACTAGAAGACAACGTTGAAATAGATCTTCCTGGCTACAAAGTAGATACATCAGTAGACCCAGAGGCCATTCAAAAAGCCGTAGAACTGATTCAGAACGCGGAAAGACCAATCCTTTATATCGGCGGGGGAATCCTCAAATCAAGAGCAGCAGAATCACTTCTGGAACTTGCAGAACTCACAGGCATTCATGTCGTCACCACATTGATGGCACGCGGAGCTTTTCCTGATAGCCACGAACTCTGTCTCGGAATGCCAGGCATGCACGGGAACTTCACTGCAGTAACCGCGATGCAAGAATCAGACCTATTGATAGCTTTAGGTGCACGATTTGACGACCGTGTAACCGGAAAACTCGACGAATTTGCAGTAAGCGCAAAAATCGTACACGTCGACATAGACCCAGCAGAACTCGGTAAAGTCCGCAGACCAGATGTACCTATACAAGGAGACTGCCGCACAGCGATAGAAGCAATGGTTTCTGTCATAAGAGACTCGGGCTCAGGCGATACCGACCGGACGGCTTGGAAGTCACGTATCAGTGGATGGCAGGAACGTTTCCCTCTCGTTTATGAAGCATCAACACCTGGTCAGGCTTTAAAGCCACAATTTGTAATTGAAAAACTTCGCGACGCAACGCCTGCAGACACCATAGTTGCATCGGGAGTTGGCCAACATCAGATGTGGGCGAGCCAATACTGGACGTTCAACCATCCATACACATGGATAAATTCAGGCGGACTAGGAACAATGGGCTTCTCAATCCCGGCAGCAATTGGAGCCAAAGTTGGCTGTCCTGACAAAATGGTTTGGGCAGTTGATGGAGACGGATGCTTCCAAATGACTGCGCAAGAACTTGTCACTGCAAGAGTTGAAAACATCCCAATCAAAGTTGCGCTTTTGAACAACTCATATTTAGGGATGGTAAGACAATGGCAAGACATGTTCTACGAAGAGCGCCATTCAGAAGTCTTCCTTTCAAAAGAAATACCTGATTACAAAGGTTGGGCAGAGTCCATGGGCTGTTTCGCTATGCGAGTAGATGACCCAGATGAAGTAGAAGAAGCTATTGCACGAGCGAATGAAGTAGAAGATCGTCCTGTTGTCATCGATTTCCGGACAGCTGCTGAAGAAAAAGTGTATCCAATGGTCGCATCAGGAACCGGAAACTCAGATGTGATTGTTCCTCCTTCTCAAGAAAAGGAAATTCGATGAGCGCTGAATCTCAGGGGCATCGTAATCACACGCTAGTAGTTACTGTAGAAAACAAATCCGGTGTACTAGCACGAGTCGCCAGCTTGTTTGCTAGAAGAGCTTTTAATATTCGCTCGCTCGCTGTTGCTCCAACTGAAGATGATCATTTAAGCCGTATCACAATTGTTGTTGATGGGGAATCGGCACCCATCGAACAAGTAGTTAACCAACTAGACAAACTCATCAACGTTGTAGACATTCAGGACTTGCAACCCGGCCACGCGATAGAACGAGAATTGATGCTGGTCACAGTCGCAGTCGAACCAGAACACCGTGACGATATCGTGGAACAACTTGACCGTGCAGGCGGGAAAGTTATGAGCGTGGGGGCCGACTCCATGATGCTTTCTCTAGTGGGAGACCCAGAACATATTGATACGTTTGAAAACCTGCTTCGACCCTTCGGAATTTTAGAAATTCAGAGAACAGGACGAGTCGCACTGGCGAACTTAGACGAAACCATCGAATAAAGAACTGAAAGTAAAGAAAGATAAGAGAGAAAAATGGCAAATATCTATTACGAAAGTGACATCAACCGAGCAGCGATCGCTGAACGAAAAGTAGCTATTTTGGGCTACGGATCACAAGGGCATGCACATGCATTGAATTTGAAAGAATCTGGCGTAGACGTTTGTGTCGGACTTCGAGAAGGATCAGGGTCCGTTGCAAAAGCCGAAGAAGCAGGACTCACCGTTCGTTCGCTTTCAGAAGCCTCAGCATGGGCAGATGTCATCATGATCCTTCTCCCAGATACAGATCAAGCAGAGGTTTATCAAGAGCATGTCGCCCCGAATCTAAATGAGGGAGACGCTTTAGCGTTCGCTCATGGTTTTAACATCAGGTTTGACCTCATCACACCTCCGGAAGATGTTGACGTCATCATGATCGCTCCAAAAGGACCAGGGCACCTCGTTCGCCGAACTTATGTTGAGGGCGGAGGGGTTCCATGCCTCATCGCGGTTGAGCAAGACCCGACAGGTGGAGCAAAAGACCTCGCATTAGCTTACGCAGATGGCGTTGGTGGGGCTCGAGCAGGAATCATTGAAACGACGTTCACTGAAGAATGCGAAACAGACCTTTTTGGTGAACAAGTCGTTCTTTGCGGCGGTGTAACCGAACTTGTAAGAAGCGCTTTCGACACACTCGTTGATGCTGGCTACCAGCCAGAAATCTGCTACTTCGAATGCCTTCATGAATTAAAACTCATTGTTGACCTCATGTACGAGCAAGGCATCGGCGGTATGCGTTATTCAGTTTCTGACACCGCCGAATATGGTGACTTAACTCGGGGTCCAAGAGTCATAGATGATCAAGTTCGAGTCACCATGAAAAAAGTTCTTGAAGAAATTCAATCAGGAACCTTCGCTGAAGAATGGGTTGCCGAAGCTCATTCCGGTAGAGAAAACTTTTATGCGCTAGAAGAAAAAGGCCGCCAACACCGCATAGAACAAGTTGGTTCAAAACTGCGTGCGATGATGCCGTGGATAAGCGCCGGGAAAGTTTCCGTTCAGGAAGCATCAGGCGGACAAGGCTAAAAGAAGCCAATGCCTCAAGGCTCAAAAAAACTAGAAGACGATCCAAATACTTGGCGAGAGTTAAGCGGTAAAGCAGCTTTCGTTTCACATCAACTGATTGGATGGATCTACTGGGATCCAGAGGCAATAGCTAACTACGCTGCGCTTGGAGTACCAGACGGTTTTGGATACTACATAGCCACCCGTGGATCATCTCTTGGAGCAGCCGGAAACTCTGCTGTCACCGCAGCATTTTATTCAATCTCTCCCAAATATGTAGAAGGATGTCTTGACTTATGTCGAGAACACACCACATTTGAAAAAACGGCTGCTGCCCGAGACCAAGCAGTAGCGTCTGGGCTCGAAAAATTTTCACCGGAAATATGCGAACCGTTAGCCGCGCTTGAACCACAATTATGGAAGGCAGCTGAAAGTCTTCCTGTCGCAGGCCGTGTCCTATTCTCTTCTCTAATTGACTGGCCCCGAAATGAAAACCAACTCGTATCAGCCTGGCTGGCAGTAAACGCGATCAGAGAATGGCGCGGAGACACTCATTGGGCGATACAGATCAGCGAAGAGCTGGATGAAAGCATGGTAGGCGTTCTTGATGGTGCCTGGCGAGGCTATGAAGACGACTGGCTGCCGCGAAGTCGCGGAGCAGACGACGCGGCGTTAAAGAAAGCTTACGAAAAACTCGAGCAACGAGGATTAGCCAAAGACCACAATGTTACAGAAGCAGGGTTGTTGTATCGTCAAGAACTTGAAGACAAACTTGATGACTTGACTGCTACAGCTTGGAAAACTTTTGGACTAAAAGAAACATCACAGTTCATTGAACTGATCCAACCAGTCGGCTCTCGTTATGTTGAACGGATAGATCAAACAGCAGGACCACTCTGGATGCCTGCAGCGCGCGACAACCGGTTCAATGACCGCCAAGTTTAATTTATTTAACCTGAATGAAATCCAAGGCGGCTTTAATTTAGGCGTTGAACCACCATGGCCATGCCCTGTCCTCCGCCAACACACATAGATTCAACACCAAATTCTTTGTCGGTATCTTCTAACCCGTTAAGCAAGGTAGTCATGATTCGAGCTCCGGTCATACCAAAAGGATGACCAAGGGCGATAGCTCCACCATTAACGTTTAATTTTTCTAGATCAATGCCGACTTGTTCCGCTGAAGGCAAGACCTGAGCAGCGAAAGCCTCATTAATTTCAAAAAGATCAATATCATCAGGCGTCATATTTGCTCTACCCAAAGCTTGATTTATTGCATCAACTGGTCCAAGTCCCATAATTTCTGGATTAAGGGCAGAAACTCCGGAAGAGATAATTTTCGCTATCGGGGTTAATCCCAGTTCGGCCGCTCTGGTGTCACTCATAACAACGACTGCAGCTGCACCATCATTAAGCGGGCAAGCATTCCCAGCAGTCACTGTTCCATTCTCACGGAACACTGGTTGAAGCTGAGAAACCTTCTCGTATGTTGTTCCAGCGCGGATGCCATCATCTGAAGAAACAACAGTTCCATCAGGCAAAGTGTAAGGAGTGATTTCTCGCTCAAAGAAACCACGATTCTGAGCATCTTCGGCTCTATTTTGCGAACGGACACCCCACTCATCTTGAGCCTCTTTTGAAACGCCCTGAGACTCAGCAACATTTTCAGCGGTTTGGCCCATAGCGATATACAGATCAGGTAAACCCTCAGCAGGAGCCCAAACTCCTGTACCGCCGCCACTTCTTTGAGCACTGCGAGCCTCTGCCTCAGAGAATTTTTCGTTATGAGAAGCAGTATCGGATGCTCCGTAGCCGTACCGGCTAACACAATCAACTCCACCAGCGACGAAAGCATCACCTTCACCAGCCATAATGGCATGAGCCGCCATGCGGATTGTTTGCAGCGAAGAAGAACAATAACGGTTCACAGTTACGCCTGGGGCTTCAAGTCCAGCCAAAAGGCTCACAACACGGCCTAAATTGAATCCCTGTTCTCCACCAGGCTGTGCTGTTCCCCAAATAACATCCTCTATTTCTTCACGTGGAAGTTCTGGGACCTTATTAAGCACCGCGTCAACGATGAAAGCGGACATATCGTCAGGTCGCGCTTCAACTAAACTACCTTTTCCTGCTCGACCAATTGGGGTTCGACCAGTAGCAACTATTACAGCTTCGGGCATTGTGTTCTCCTCACTTTGTTGACTAATGAATTTCGTCAGTTTTGGTAATCCTAACCAGATACCAGCGTCGGGTAGAACCAGAGGAATAAAAATTTTCCTAGAAGGGTGAGGATGGCGGAAAATGTCACGCCTGAAGGCGGATTGCTACTACAGTCAGGTTGTCCGAATACTGGAGGAAGAATGCTTAAAGAAGGTAGTGCTGCGCCGAAATTCTCAGCATCAGATCAACATGGAAATATTGTTGAACTAGAAGACTTGACTGGCAAATGGGTAGCTCTTTGGTGGTATCCGAAAGCCAGCACCCCTGGTTGAACGCTTGAAGGAGGAGGGTTCCGTGACCGAACTCTCGAATTTGAAGCGTTAAATGCAGTCATAATTGGCGCCAGTTTTGACACAGTTGAAGAGCAAAAAGCATTTGCTGACAGTCAAGGATACGAGTTCTCCTTATTGTCAGATCCAGATCGAGTGATGGGGACAGCTTATGAAGCTGCTCGTCCTCCAGATCACCCATTTGTGAGTTTGCCGGAACGAATCACCTATCTTATTTCTCCAGACGGGGTGATCGCCAGAGCCTATGATCCAAGCAGTGCCACGAGCCTAGAAGAGCATTCGGCCCAACTTCTCAAAGATATAGAAGAGTTGAGTTGAGGGACCGTCCACTTCAAGGATTGAGCGTCGTTGAAGGCTCAGCCTTTGTTGCCGCTCCTTCTGGAGGCATGACTTTGGCTCAACTTGGAGCTGATGTCATACGATTTGATCAGATAGGTGGCGGAATTGATCACAAACGATGGCCGCTTACAGAAAATGGGGCCAGCCTTTATTGGAATGGTCTCAACAAAGGAAAACGGTCAATCGCACTGAATTTAAGAGACCCTGAAGCACAAGACCTGCTTTCCGCGCTGATAGCAAAAGCAGGGAACTTTATTACGAACTTTCCCACAAAAGGTTGGCTTGATTACGGCGAATTAAGCGCTCAACGCGAAGATCTCGTCATGGTTTCCATTATTGGAAGCCATGATGGAACAACTGCCGTGGATTACACCGTAAATTGCGCAATTGGTTATCCGAATGCGACTGGCTATCCAGACGACCCTCGCCCAGTAAATAACGTAGTCCCAGCATGGGACCTAATGTGTGGACAAATGGCGGCCCTTGGCCTATTGGCGGCCGATAGATACCGTTTTCAAACCGGTCATGGCGATTTAGTGACACTTGCGTTAACCGATGTAGCTCTCGCTGCTGCAGGAATGCTTGGAGGAATCGCTGAAGCTCAAATCAATCAAACGGAGAGGCCCCCAATCGGGAATGATCTTTATGGAGCTTATGGAACAGATTTTGTTACCCAAGATGGTCGTCGAGTCATGGTAGTTGCGATAAGCCCGAAACAATGGCGAGGACTACAGGAAGCTACAGGTACAGCTCCTCAAGTTCAAGAGCTCGCTTCAGCCCTGGGAGTTGATTTTTCCGATGAGGGGGAGAGGTTTCTTGCTCGAGATAAATTGACCCAACTTTTTTTACCGTGGTTTGAAAAAAGAACTTTTTTAGAAGTATCTAAATCACTTGATGACCATGGAGTTTGCTGGGGTCCTTATCAGTCCTTTATGGAGTTAGTTGAGGAAGATGAAAGATGTTCAACTAAAAACCCGCTATTTGCTGATTTAGAACAACCTGGTGTCGGAAAGCATCTAGTTCCAGGATCACCACTTGCATTTTCGCAAATTCAAGATCGTGGTGCAGCAACAGCTCCTCTGCTTGGAGAACACACAGAACAGATTCTTTCTGAAGATCTCGGACTGACTCCTACTGCTATTGGTGCACTCATTGACAGTGGAGTAGTCGCAACCATTTAACGAGTCGCCCAGTTGCTACCGGTGAGTAATCACATTAGGAAATTCACAATACACACACCTATCATTTTTAGAGATAGGCATGTTCTCTAACAATTATCAAAAAACTCTTTACTAAGGCCAATCTTTTACGTACTGTCGCGCGAGGTGTAAGACCAAAAATATTTTGGTTTAGTAGGGGAGAATAGAAAATTGTTTGAAGTCTCGGTAAAAATGCCCGATGAATATCCAACCATGAGTTGGGTCGACCAAGGAAGTTGCCGAGGAGAAAGCTCACTATTCTTTGCTCCCTTTGCAGAGCGACCAGAAGCCCGAGTCAGGCGTGAAGCTAAAGCTCGTAAAATTTGCGAAGCGTGCCCTTCTGCAGACCCTTGTCGAGCGTATGCCCGAGAAAATAGAGAACTAGGATTCTGGGGCGGAGAGTCAGAATCAGAGCGAGCAACAGCCGGGTTTGCTCCCACAACTCCAATTATTGGAAGAAGACAGGTGGCCGCCCAAAGAGCAGCTGCAGCCTTAAACCGCACTGGCTGATTCAAAAAATTAACACTTAAAGCAACTACTTTCTTCCGTAATAGTTCTAAGCGCTAAACCACTTATAAGATGTGGATAGGTCGTCATTTGAAAACGATCAAACTTCATTTAACTCCGATAGGACAGCAGCCATGACCGATGGTCTCAATTCCGTAACACAAATTGACTCCAGCACCCGGATGTTCTCAAAATCAATGATTATTTCTGGCATTCGATGCATGCTTTCCTATGTTGTCTTTCCTTGGCTCCTTCCTGTTCTAGGGGTTACAGGAACTGTTGGCCCACTCATTGGTATTCCGATTGCTCTAGTGGCTATCTGGTTCAACATTTCTAGTATCAAACGATTCACGAAATCTGGACATCAACTAAAGAAGCTGGTCATTCCGATAAACATCGCTGTCATTGCGTTACTTCTTGTTTTAGTGGTGCTTGATGTGGCGGAACTTGTTAGCTAAGAAACACGAAGATGACTGACAATCCAAGCGAGTCGAATCAATCGCTAAGTAGGAAGCCTGCTCGTATTCTGTGGGCTTTTATCGGATGCATTTCAGTAGCCATTGGTGGGATTGGAATAATTGTTCCTGGGCTTCCAACAACTGTTTTCATGATTATCGGAGCGTCATGTTTCGCACGTTCAGTTCCTCGATTCGAACAGTGGATCCTTGACCTACCGGCAATAGGACCAATGGTGAAGGACTACCGCAGCGGACTGGGAATGCCAAGAAGAGCAAAACAGATGGCAATATCAATAATTGTTATAACAAGTGGAGTTAGCGCAGGAGTTTTGATTAATTCCCTTGTCGTTCGTCTCGTGGTGATTGGCGTAGGACTCGCAGGGATCTTATACATCTTTAAACGGGTACCAACACGTGAGAAAGTTTTAGAACAGAAGAATCTCTAACACAACCTTATTAAGGGAAAATTCCACGCTGGTTATAGACAGTTTTTAGTCGCTGAAGCGCAACGGCGTAAGCGGCATCCCGCCGAGAAGAGCTTTCTAGATCCTTCTGTAAGGCCACAACTGAATCGGCTGCAGTCCACAAGGTTTCACGAAGCCGATGATCAACATCGTCAAGATCCCAACGCTGAGCAGACCTGTTCTGGAGCCATTCAAAGTAAGAAACAATGACTCCTCCAGCATTAACCAAAATATCAGGAAGAACGTCAACGCTTTTTTCGCTAAGAATTTCCTCGGCTTCAAGAGTTGTTGGGCCATTGGCGGCCTCCACCACTACTTTCGCTTTTATGTCGTTGGCGTTATCAGCAGTGATTTGATTTTCTAAAGCAGCTGGAATCAAAATATCAACATCTGCGCTCCAGAGATCCGACGGTTCAATCCAGTCCGCATTCGGATAACCCTTCACTGACCCGTTTTCCTGCACCCAATCGGTGAGATCAAAGGCGTCAATGCCATCCTCATCAGCGATTGCTCCAGCATGATCAGCTACTGCTAATACTTTGGCTCCGTGGACCTGCAGGATTCTTCCAGTAGCACTTCCCACATTTCCCCAACCTTGCAAAGCAACCGTTGCGCTTGAAAGATCAAACCCGACTTCATCAGCCCAATGTTGAAGACAAAAAACTACTCCTTGCCCAGTGGCCTTTTCTCGACCGTGGCTACCGCCCGTTTCAAGGGTCTTTCCTGTTACCACTCGTTTAACATTTTGTCTTTCGGATGAACCAGTCGAATTTGCATAGGTGTCCATCATCCAAACCATCGTTTGAGAGTTACTTCCAAGGTCTGGTGCAGGAATGTCATAGTCTGGGCCGATATTTCCTCCGAGACTATGAGTGAATCTTCGTACCACTCGTTCAAGTTCGTCGCTGCTGCAGAGATACGGATCAAAGGAGATCCCGCCTTTAGCGCCACCGAAAGGAATATCGCACAAAGCTGACTTCCAAGTCATCCAAGAAGCCAAAGCTTTGACTTCATCTAGATTGACCATGGGGCTAAATCGAACCCCGCCTTTATAAGGCCCGAGAACATTATTGTGTTGAATCCTGTATCCAGTGAAAACTTCAAACCTTCCGTCGTCCATTTTTACCGGGAAGTTCACGATGATTTCGTTTTTCGGCTGAGACAAAATCTGTCGAAGATCATCGGAAAGGCCAATCAGGTCTGCTCCCCGGTTGAATTGAGTTAACGCGGTAGCGAACAAACTTCCATGATCGTTTGACATGTTTTCTCCCTCAGAAGGCATTACTAAGACCTTAGTTCAAGGTTC
>CACPKO010000009.1 GCA_902634555.1 Actinomycetota bacterium | reverse complement strand
GTCCGATTTTAAGTATGCGCGTGTAGCCACCTGGGCGATCAGCATATCGAGGACCAATATCTTCAAAGAGTTTTGCCGCCATTTCTTTGTCGCGCAGAAAAGATACAACTTGGCGGTGGTTATGTAGCCCGCCTTTCTTTGCTTTTGTAATCATTTTTTCCGCAATTGGGCGTAAAGCTTTTGCTTTAGCTTCTGTTGTGGTGATTGCTTCAGCTGCAATCAAAGACGCTACGAGATTAGCCATCATTGATTTATGATGAGCTGAACTTCCACCAAAGCGGCGTCCTTTTTTAGGGGTGGCTGGCATGATTAAACCTTTACTATTCCGCTATCGTCGAAGTGCTAAAGAGAGGCCTCGTTCGTCGAGTTTCTCAATCACTTCATCCAATGACTTCTGTCCGAAATTCGTAATAGCTAGTAAGTCATCATAAGTCTTTTCCAGTAACTGTCCGATTGTGTCAACCTGTCCACGTTTGAGGCAGTTTCTCGGCCTTTCAGACAAGTCAAGATCTTCGATTGGAAGATCCATGTCTGGGGAAGCTCCTCCGACTGGTCCTGATTCACCTAATTCAAGTCCTTGCGGCTCATCACTCATTTCTTCCACAAGTTGCACAAGTGCTCGTAGTGTTCCACCTGCAGACGCAAGAGCCTCTCGTGGAGATAACGATCCATCTGTCTCTATTTCAAGGACAAGACGATCATGATCTATAGCTTGATCTACTTGCATAGGATCTACAACAAAGCTGACACGGCGAACTGGTGAGAAGAGAGCATCTACCGGAATGATCCCAATAACTCCACCTTCTAAAGTTCTTTTTGATGTGAGGAAACCTCTTCCTCTCTCAATTGTCACTTCAAGAGCAAGTCGGCCATTTTTATTCAAAGTAGCTAGCTCTAAATCAGGATTAAGGATTTCAATATCTGCATGCTTGTCTTGAAGGGCAGCTGCTGTTACTACACCAGGCCCGCGTTCTTCTATTCGCAAAGTAACAGGTTCGTCGCTATGGCTGGCTACAACTACGTCTTTTAAATTCAGGACGATGTCAGCTACATCTTCAACAATGCCTTCAATCGTGCTGAACTCGTGTTCTGCGTCATCACACTTTATCTGTGTGATTGCTGCTCCTGGGATAGAAGATAGGAGCGTACGTCGAAGCGAATTGCCTAAAGTATGCCCAAAGCCTGGCTCTAGGGGACCTATTGCAAACTCCTGCTGATTTCCTTCAGCTTCTTCTATAGCTTCAACACTGGGTCTTTGGATGACCAACATGTCTTAATACCTCACTCTTTAAAATTCTGCGATATTTACAATTACTTGCTATACAACTCAACGATGAGTTGCTCTTTTACAGGAACATCGATCTGTCCACGAGTTGGAAGCTCCTTAACTTCTACTTCGTGTCCCCCGTCAGAGACACCAAGCCATGCTGGAGCCTCACGGTCGAGCACATCAATATTCCATTGAACTACTACCATGTTACGGGCCTTTGACCGTAAGGTGACCACGTCTCCCTTACGAACTCTATAACTAGGGATATTAACTCTTTTCCCATTTACATCGATATGGCCATGATTTACTAATTGTCGAGCTTGAGGACGTGTAGCTGCGATACCTGAACGATAAACAACGTTGTCTAATCTCAGTTCAAGCAACTGAAGGAGGCTTTCGCCTGTAACACCGTCTCTGCGATTGGCTTCCTCGTATAAGTTACGGAATTGACGTTCATTAAGCCCATAAGTAAAGCGCGCTTTTTGTTTTTCTTGTAACTGAATCAAGAATTCAGACTGGTTCCCGCGTCTCCGAGAACGACCATGTTCTCCTGGTGGGAATGGTCGCTTATCCAACGCAACTGTTTCAGCTTTTGTACCAAATATATTGGTCCCTAACCGTCGAGATATACGTGACTTAGGTCCTGTGTAGCGTGACATCAGACCCTCCGTCTCTTTGGAGGACGACACCCATTGTGTGGAACTGGGGTTACATCTTTAATACCAGTTACTTCAATTCCTGTGCTCTGGATTGTCCTAATCGCTGTCTCTCGGCCAGATCCTGGGCCTTTTACGATCACATCTACTTTTCGGACTCCTTGTTCCATAGCCTCAAGCGCACATTTTTCCGCCGCCATTTGTGCAGCAAACGGAGTAGATTTTCTAGACCCTTTGAAGCCAACATTTCCAGCAGAAGCCCAAGCCAAAGTATTTCCGGCTTTGTCTGTGATGTTAACGATTGTGTTATTGAATGAACTCTTTATGTGAGCCACTCCATGCGGAATATTCTTTCGTTCCTTCTTACGAGGACGACGACCGCCTGCTGACGTTTTCGCCATTACTTCAACACCTGCTTCTTATTCGCTACTGTCTTACGTTTTCCTTTTCGAGTACGAGCATTGGTGTGAGTCCGTTGTCCACGAACAGGTAAACCGCGTCGGTGACGTAACCCCTGATAACAGCCAATGTCCATTTTTCTCTTTATGTTTTGAGAAATCTCACGCCGTAAATCTCCCTCAACTTTGAGATTCCCATCAATAAAAGCTCGGATACTCGTAACTTCTTCGTCGGTTAGATCACGGACACGAGAAAATGGATCAACCCCTGCACTCTCGCAAACTTCCAAAGCACGTGTTCTACCAACCCCATGAATGTATGTAAGAGAAATATGTACTTGTTTATCCCTTGGAATATCTACTCCAGAAATACGTGCCATTCTGTATTGTCCTAACCTTGCCGTTGCTTATGACGCGGATTTGTGCAAATAACCTGCACGCGTCCATGCCGCCGAATAACTCGGCATCTATCACAAATTCTTTTTACGCTTGCACGAACCTTCATATTTCGTTTCTCTTGCCTTACTTATACCGGTATGTAATACGACCTCTTTTTAGGTCATAAGGAGTCATCTCTACTTGTACTCGATCACCTGGAAGAATACGTATGTAGTGCATACGCATTTTCCCTGAAATATGTGCAAGTACCTCATGGCCATTTTCTAACTCGACTTTGAACATGGCGTTAGGCAACGGTTCAAGAACCGTTCCTTCCATCACAATCGCGTCTTCTTTAGATTTCGTCAGAACTTGACCTCCAGGTCCAATAAGTCTTCTGTATCGCCAGTTTTATGACTACAGAAGCCGACAGGTAACGCTACCGTCCCCCTGTGCCTTGACCAACCCCGAAAGGTAACCACATGTAAAGTTATTCGTTTCATTACTTCTTATCCGATAAAACTCTTGTAATTACCGCACTCAAACGATCAAATACCTCTGTTTCTGAGCCAAGACCATCAACAACTTCAAACACACCTTTTTCTGAAAAAAATTCAAATAATGGAGCGGTTTCTTGCTCGTATAAACCTAACCGTCGCGCTATTGCTTCTTCAGTATCATCTGCTCTACCACGTGACAGCATCCGCGATGTAACTTCATCAATAGGTACTTCTAGATTCAAGACTAAATCAAGTGAGAAATCTAGTTTTTCCAATACCTTCATAATTGATTCCGCTTGACCTAGCGTGCGTGGAACTCCATCGAGTAAACACCCATTCTGTATCACGTCACTCTGACTTAGTCTTTCAGCGACAATGCCAGATATAACTTCGTCTGAAACGAGCTCACCTCGATCCATAATTGCCTTCGCCTGCAAACCAAATTCTGTTCCTTTTTCAACTGCGGCTCTCAGCATGTCTCCAGTTGAAATGTGAACTGGACCAAATTCTTTAGTGATCAGTAGACTTTGAGTTCCTTTGCCTGATCCTTGGCGACCAAAAATAATGACATTGATGGGTTTCATCACTTAACTCTCTGCAGCCGATGGGCTACTTCAAGAAGCCTTCATAGTTACGCATTGTCAATTGAGAATCAATTTGTTTCATTGTCTCAAGCGATACGCCTGCCGCTATAAGAATAGATATCCCTATAAATCCAAACCCAGCAGCCCCAGCTCCAGCCGATCCCCCTACTCCTTGGCTTGTATCAAGAAATACATTGATCAGAATGGATGGAATAAGCGCTACTGCAGCAAGAAACAATGCTCCTGGCAAAGTTATCCGTGAAAGAATTTTTGAGAGATAACGCTCTGTTTGATATCCAGGTCTAATACCTGGAACAAAACCACCTTGTTTGCGTATGGTGTCAGCTTGCTTTGCAGGGTCAAATGTGATGGCAGTATAGAAATAGGCAAACCCCACAACCATAAATCCTGTCACAACAAAGTAAAAAACATTATTTGATTGAGCAAGATTGTTATTTACCCAGGATCGAAATCCATCCCAAGGTAAAGCAGCAGCAAGAAGAACCGGAAGATAAAGCACTGATGTAGCGAAGATAATTGGAATAACTCCCGCTTGATTCACTTTCAGCGGGATGTATGTATTTTGACCTCCATACATCCGGCGTCCTTGTACCCGTTTCGCAAACTGGACAGGAATTCTTCGCTGACCTTGTTCTACAAAGGTAATTGCCGTAATAAGAGCGGCGAGAACGGCAAGAACGATCATTAGTGCCCAAATGCCATTTTCAGCATGAATTAAAGATCCCTGAGCTGGAAAGGCGCTAATAACCGAAATCATGATTAATAGCGACATTCCGTTTCCAATTCCTTTTTGGGTAATCAGTTCTCCCATCCACATAAGTAAGGCAGTACCTGCAGCAAGTGTAAGGACCACTACACTCACAGTGCCTATATGGAAGTTCGGTAATAAATTGGCACCCGATTGTCCACTAATGGAGTTACCGCCATCATTAAACAGGAAAGCGAAACTGGTTGCCTGAATAACAGCAATGGCTACGGTTAGATAACGAGTCCATTGAGTTATCTTTCTTTGACCAACTGCTCCTTGTTGCTGCCATTGTTCAATTTTTGGAACAACTACACCTAAAACTTGCATAATGATCGAAGCAGTAATGTATGGAGTAACGCCAAGAGCAAAAACAGCGAATGTAGTTAGTGAGCCTCCTGAGAAAAGCTGGAGAAACGCTAAAACACCGCCTTGGTTTGCCCGGTCACGAAGAAGTTGAACCTGTTCCACGTCAATACCAGGCGCAGGGATAAAAGCTCCTACTCGGTAAAGCACAATCATTAACAGGGTGAATAGAATCCGCTTTCGCAGATCAGCCACTCTGAACATGTTGAGCATGCTGGCAAGCATGATGTCTCCTTATGCCTTTTCTAACGATTCATATGTGCATTACCACTTGAAGGTGGGCGTACAGCAAATGGTAGTGGCAACTTTTCAAGTGATCCACCGGCAGCATTAATTGCTTCTTCAGCGGAAGCGGACCAAGCATGCGCTTGAACTGATACCGCACGGGTTACTTTTCCTCGACCAAGGATCTTAATTAAAGAGTTTTTACTAATTAGCCCCTGCGATAAGAGTGTTTCAGGGTTAATTTCGGTGAGTCCTGAATCTTCAATAGCATCAAGATTAACTGCTTGATATTCAACCCGAAATGGGTTCTTGAATCCGCGTAGTTTTGGTATACGCATGTGTAACGGCATCTGTCCGCCTTCAAAGCCGACTCTTACTGTGTTACGAGCGCGTTGACCTTTAGATCCACGACCAGCAGTTTTCCCGCCCTTTCCACCAATACCGCGAGCTACACGCTTTGCCCGTGTCTTTGATCCAGGCGCAGGAGTTAAATCATGAACTTTCATATCAGTTGACCTCCTCAACTTCAACTAAATGAGGAACTCTTGCAATCATCCCGCGAATCTCTCCTCGATCGGGAAGAGTGTTACTTTTGCCTATTCGTCCAAGACCTAGAGCCCTCAGAGTTCCACGTTGTTTCGGTTTTGAGCCGATCGCTGAACGAATTTGGGTGACTTTAATTTCAGACATCAGAATCATCTTCTTCCATTGAAGGATTTGAATCTATGCCTGCTTCAGAACGACGATAAGCGTCCAGTAAAGCACCTGGGACAAATGTTTCTGGGTCAAGACCGCGGAGTCGAGCTACCTCATCAGGTCTCCGTACTGCTGCTAGACCTGCAATTGTGGCTCGGGCGACATTTATATGATTTGGAGAACCTAAGGATTTACACAGCACGTCATGTACTCCTGCTTCTTCAAGAATAATGCGAGCAGCACCACCGGCAATCACTCCGGTACCAGGTGCAGCTGGTTGAAGCAAAACTCGACCAGCTCCAGCAACGCCAAGCACTTTATGAACGATGGTTGACCCAGCCATTGCTACAGGAGCCAAGTTTCGTTTAGCTTCTTCAGTTCCTTTTTGAATAGCTAAAGGAACTTCTTTTGCTTTTCCGTAACCAAGTCCTACATTGCCAGCGCCATCACCAATAACTACAAGTGCCGTGAAAGAGAACCTCCGGCCGCCTTTGACAACTTTTGCAACTCGATTGATATGAATGACTCGGGATTCACGTAATCCGGACTCGTCAACCTTTACTGATTGTGTATCCACTAGAACTCCAGTCCTTTTTCGCGGGCAGCGTCTGCAAGTGCAGCAACTCTCCCGTGATATATATATCCGCCGCGATCAAACACAACAGTTGTGATTCCAGCCGCTTTTGCACGCTCTGCAATAACAGCGCCAACTTCTTTAGCAGCCTCAATTCCGCGCAAACCATCTGCTACCCCAGATTGTTGGCTAGACGCAGAAACAACGGTGTTGCCTGAATCATCATCAATAACCTGAGCAGAAATATTATTCGCTGATCTAAATACTGATAACCGAGGTCTTTCACTAGATCCTGAAACTGTCTTACGTACTCGACGATGACGACGTAATCTTGCCGCTCTTCGATCGATAGTCTGTGCGCTCACTACTTCGCCGCCTTTCCAGCCTTGCGGACTACATGTTCTCCTAGATAACGAACTCCTTTGCCTTTATAAGGCTCTGGTTTTCGATAGGAACGAATATCTGCTGCTACTTGTCCTACGATTTGTTTATCAATACCGGAAACAATGATGCGTGTAGGCTCTGGCACGTCAAACGAGACGCCTTCTGGAGCATCAACTGAAATTGGGTGACTGAATCCGAGTTGTAATTCTAAAGATGACTGACCTTTTGCTTGGGCCCGATAACCAACACCAATTATTTCTAATTCCTTGCTGAATCCTTCTGATACGCCAATAACCATATTGTTTATTAACGATCTTGTCAGTCCGTGTAATGCTCGATTTGTGCGTTCATCATCCGGACGTTCAACATAAATTTGGTCGCCGTCTTGGCGAACACTGATTAAACCAGGGACTTCAAAGTCAAGCGATCCTTTTGGACCTTTTACTTCGATACTTTTGCCTGATATTCCAACTTCGACACCGTTAGGTACGAGAATGGGAGCTTTTCCAATACGTGACATATTTATCCCCTACCACACATAACAGAGGACTTCGCCGCCAATGCGTCGGCGTCGAGCCTCTCGGTCGCTCATCAAACCCTTACTTGTACTAATCACGGCTACACCTAGCCCTCCTAGTACTCTGGGAATTTCATCGGCATTTGAATAAACGCGTAAGCCTGGCGAAGAAACTCTCTTTACCCCACTAATTACTCTCTCTCTGCTCGGAGAGTATTTCATGGTGATGCTTAAGTCTTTACCGGGCCCTTTAACGCTTTCAGTTACTGAATAGTCGACAATATAACCCTCTTCTTTGAGCATTTCTGCCAAAGCCACTTTTTGCCTTGATGATGGCATTTTTACGCCATCATGCATAGCAATATTGGCATTGCGGATGCGGGTAAGCATGTCAGCTACTGGATCAGTCATAGTCATTTCAGATCAATCTCCTTTACCAGCTCGACTTTGTAAGGCCTGGGATTTCTCCCTTATGTGCCATTTCTCTTAGGCATACCCGACAGAGATTAAAGGCGCGATACACAGAACGTGGTCGTCCACATCGTCGGCATCTGGTGTATGCCCGGACTTTAAATTTTGGAGTCTTTTGTTGTTTATTTACAAGCGCTTTTTTTGCCATTATCGCACCTCTTGTCGGAATGGGAAATTGAATGCTTCAAGTAAGGCTCGACCTTCTTCATCTGTACGAGCGGAAGTCACAATTGTGATATCCATTCCCCTTACTTTGTCTATTTTGTCGTAATTGATTTCAGGAAAAATCAACTGTTCAGTTATTCCCAAGGTGTAATTTCCATGGCCATCAAATGACTTTGGATTTAAACCTCGGAAATCACGAATTCTTGGTATAGCCAGTGTCATAAGGCGATCAAAAAATTCATACATTCTTTGACCCCTAAGTGTTACCTTTGCTCCAATCGCTTGACCCTCACGAAGACGGAAATTAGAAATAGATTGTTTCGCTCTGGTCAACAAGGGTTTTTGCCCGGAAATGAGTTCTAGGTCGGCAGTTGCACCTTCAATTTGTTTAGCTTGTTGCGCTGCTTCACCAACTCCCATATTTATAACGATCTTTACCAATTTTGGAACCTGCATAATGTTGCTTAGTTCTAAATCTGTCTGAAGTTTTTGACGAAGTTCATTCTGATATAAGTCACTTAGACGCTCAGAGGTGGATAATGCTTCAACCATCAAGATCAACTCCTGTTCGCTTACAGATACGTACTTTTTCTCCTGATTCAGTAAGCCGATACCCGATTCGAGTTGGCTTTCCATCACTAGGGCTTAATATCGCAACATTTGAAGCGTCAATCGGCATCGCTTTATCAATAATTCCACCCTGCATTGTTGCAGAAGTCGCTTTTTGATGACGCTTAACCATGTTTACGCCTTCAATAATTACTTTGTTCTCAGAAGGTAGGGCGCGGCTTACAGAACCTTCTCGACCGCGATCTTTGCCTGCTAGAACTACTACGTTGTCACCTTTACGTATCTTCATTTATAAGACCTCCGGTGCTAGCGAAACTATTCTCATAAATTTCTTGTCGCGAAGTTCTCGACCAACCGGACCAAAGATACGAGTGCCTCTTGGCTGAAGTTGATCATTGATCAGAACAGCAGCATTTTCATCAAATCGAATATAGGAACCGTCAGGTCGACGTCGTTCTTTCTTTGTCCGAACTACAACGCACTTAACTACTTCACCTTTTTTCACTGCAGCACCTGGATTTGCATCCTTAACAGTTGCTACAAATACGTCTCCTATAGAGGCATACCTCCGCTTGGATCCCCCAAGTACTTTGATACACAAAACTTCTCTGGCTCCAGAGTTGTCGGCTACGCGAAGACGTGTTTCTTGCTGAATCATTACTTTGCCCTTTCAAGAATCTCAACAAGACGCCAGCGCTTTAATCTCGATATTGGGCGTGTTTCTTGAATTCTTACACGGTCACCGATTTGCATTTCATTTGTCTCATCATGCACGTGAAGTTTCTTTGACCGTTGCACTGTCTTTGAGTACTTTCTGTGACGTACACGGTCAGTAACTTGAACAACAGCTGTTTTATTTTGGATATCTGAAACCACTAATCCTTCTCGAACTTTACGAGGGTTTGGGCGTTCAGCTTTTTGTAGATCATCAGTCATTATTCAACGACCTCCTCGTTGATCTCGATTTCTTCAGCAGAATCTATTTCTCTTGTGCGCAATTCAGTCTGAATACGTGCTACATCTTTTTTGACTTGGCCAAGACGGGAATGATTTTCAAGTTGACCGGTTAATAGTTGAAAACGAAGGTTGAAAAGTTCTTCCTTTGCTTCACTAAGTCGTTCATAGAGATCTATGTCTCCTAAATCAGCCAATGTTTTGTTGCGAGCCATAATTAGAACCTTTCCTCGCGTTCTACAAAGCGAGCTTTGATCGGCAATTTTTGGATTGCTCTATTTATCGCTTGTCTAGCAACTTCTACGTCGTGGTAAGAGAGTTCAAACAGAATTCTTCCCGGTTTGACGACAGCTACCCATCCTTCAACGTTTCCTTTTCCAGAACCCATACGAGTTTCTGCAGGTTTTTGTGTAATTGGTTTGTCAGGGAATACATTGATCCAGACTTTTCCTCCACGTTTGATGTGTCGAGTCATAGCAATACGTGCAGCCTCAATTTGGCGTGCAGTTATCCATCCTGGTTCAAGGGCTTGTATCCCGAACTCACCGAAGGTTACTTCAGTTTGTCCTTTACTATTTCCTCGCATGCGCCCTCTATGGTGCTTGCGATGTGCAACTTTCTTCGGCATTAACATCTCAGTCACCGCCTCCAAGTCGGAAATGTGGTGTTTCTCGTGAATCTTGAGTTGAGCGTTCTATTTCTTCTTCTTCAGCAAGTAGTTTCTCAAATGCTTCGTCTCCTTCTTTAACCAAAGGAGCTATTTCAACTTCTTCTTCAAATGTGGAACTGTCATTTTCTTGTTCCGGTGCCGTTGTTTCTTCTGAGTCAGATTCACTAGACCGGCGAGGGGCTGCTTTCGAAGAGACTACTGTTTTAGGTTCGGCTGCAGGTCCAGAAGTTTCGCCAGCCGCCATTGCAGCCTCACGAGTTGCTTTATCTTCCATTTGACTCTTGTAAGGCAGAATGTCGCCTTTATAAATCCAAACTTTTACGCCAATTCTTCCATATGTTGTGTGTGCTTCGCGAAAGCCATAATCAACATCTGCTCGAAGTGTATGCAGAGGTACTCTTCCTTCTCGGTACCACTCAGTACGAGCCATTTCTGAACCGCCAAGACGCCCAGAACATTGCACACGAATACCAAGAGCTCCGGCCTTCTGAGCATTCTGTACAGCCCTTTTCATTGCTCGACGAAAAGCTATACGTCCCATCAATTGGTCTGCTACACCTTGAGCTATGAGGGCGGCGTCAACTTCCGGTTCTTTTATCTCTTGGATGTTCAGAGCGACACGGTTATTACCAGTTATTTTCCCCAACCCAGTTCGTAAACGATCAGCTTCAGCACCTTTTCGCCCAATAACTATGCCAGGTCGCGCAGTGTGTACATCTACTCGAACTTTGTCACGTGTTCTCTCTACTTCGACTCGACTTATCGCTGCATGCGGTAATTCAGTCAGTAGATAATCTCGAATTTCCCAATCTTCAATTAGATTGTCGGCATATTCTTGACGGGTGGCGAACCAACGTGATTTCCAATCGGTAGTTACCCCTAGACGGAAACCATAAGGATTGACTTTTTGGCCCATTAATTACTCTCTTCTTTTGTGGTTGAAGATTCATCTTCGTTCTCTTCAGACTCATCAACAGCCTCTTCAGACTCATCAACAGCCTCTTCAGACTCAAGTACTTCTGCTGCTGCTCTACTTTTTTCTACTCGTTGACGACGAGCTTCAGCAGCCTGTTGGCTAGGTCCAGAACGTCCCCGCTCTTCATCACGCGTTTGTTGTGCTGCAATTTGTTCAGGAGAATACCTGCCCACAATTACAGTTATATGGCATGTGCGTTTACGGATGGGAGTGGCCCTTCCTCTTGCTCGAGGACGCCATCTCTTTAAAGTTGGCCCTTCATCCGCATAACATGCAGAAACAAAAAGTTCTTCGGCTGGGATTCCATCATTATTCTCAGCATTTGCTACTGCTGAATCTAAACATTTTGCAATCACTTCTGAAACACTTCGTTCTGAAAATGCAAGAATCTCGGAGGCTCTTCCATAAGACTCTCCCCGAATTAGATTCAACACCTCGCGTGCTTTCGAAGCAGACACCCGTACATATCGAACAACTGCACGAGTTCCAGGTCGCTCATTGGTCTTAGTAAGGGCCATTAGCGCTGCGCTCCCTTTTCTTGCCCAGCATGATGACGGAAAGTACGAGTTGGAGCAAACTCTCCTAATTTATGACCAATCATTGATTCTGTAATGAATACGGGAACATGCTTTCTTCCATCATGGACTGCCAATGTGTGGCCAATCATGTCTGGAATGATCGTGGAACGACGAGACCAAGTTTTAATAACTTTTTTATCACCTGACTCATTCATCGCATCAACTTTTTTGAGTAGATGTCCATCTACAAATGGACCTTTTTTGAGACTCCGAGGCATATCTCCTACCTTCGCGATCCGCGACGTCGACGACGACGTACGATCATTTTGTCCGACTGCTTACTCCGAGGACGAGTGCGTCCTTCCGGTTTACCCCAAGGAGAAACTGGATGACGTCCACCAGAAGATTTTCCTTCACCTCCGCCAAGTGGGTGGTCAACAGGGTTCATTGCCACACCTCTAGTTTGAGGGCGTACACCTTTCCAGCGATTTCGGCCGGCTTTACCTATTTTGGTTAATTCATGCTCCTGATTACCGACTTCTCCAACAGTGGCACGACAGTCAATCGGTACTCTCCGCATCTCGGTACTTGGAAGACGCAAAGTTGCATGATTTCCTTCTTTAGCCACTAACTGAACGCTAGATCCGGCACTACGAGCTAATTTCCCTCCACCTTCGGGGTACAACTCAACGTTATGAATCGTAGTTCCAACTGGTATGTATCTAAGCGGAAGTGCATTGCCAGGTTTGATTTCGGAACCTTGCCCTGAGTGCAGTGTCTCACCAACTTCAACGCCTTTCGGTGCGAGAACATATCGTTTTTCACCATCGTGATAGTGAAGAAGTAAAATCCGGCAACTTCGATTTGGATCGTATTCAACGGCAGCTACTTTTGCTGGAACTCCATCTTTGTTACGTCGAAAGTCAACAATTCGATATTGCTGTTTATGTCCGCCTCCGCGATGCCTAGCGGTTTTACGGCCATAGTTATTTCGCCCACCAGTTGAGTTCTGTTTTTCAATGAGAGAACGCTCAGGTTTTGTCTTGGTTATCTCAGCAAAGTCAGAAACGGTTTGGAAGCGGCGTCCTGGGCTCGTTGGTTTGCGTCTACGTTGCGGCATGTCTGCTAAACCTCAAACAATTCAATAGAGTCACCCTCAACAAGAGTGACATAGGCTCGTTTTATATCTGGACGTTTGCCAAAAGTTCCTGTACGCCGATTTCTTTTTCTTTTCCCATCGCGATTTAGAGTATTTACTTTGGAAACCGTCACATCGAAAACTGTCTCAACAGCATCACGGATTTCTGGTTTCGTAGCAGATTTATGAACTACGAAAGTGTAGACATTGTCTTCAAGAAGGCTGTAAGACTTCTCAGAGACAACCGGTTCAATTATTACATCTCTTGGGTCTTTCATTTCTGTTCTTCCTTCTGTATTGAAGAAGGCAGTGTTTCTTTTGTAAAGACCACCCAGTCGCTTACTAAAATGTCATAGGCATTTAATTCGCCCGCACTAAGTGTGTGCACAAAAGGCAAATTCGCAAAACTTTTCCATGTATTTGTTTCTTCGCGATTTGCTACCACTAGAACTCGGCCTTCTGTACCCAAGTTATTCAGGGCTACACCCGCTTCTTTTGTCGAAGGAGTTTCAAATCCCCAAGAATCAATCACGATTACTTTCCCTTCAGCTGCACGATCAGAAAGTGCTGATTTGAGAGCTAGAGCAATCATTTTCTTTGGAGTCTTCTGCGCATAACTTCGAGGCTTAGGCCCTAGAGCAACGCCTCCACCGCGCCACATTGGTGACCTGATTGAACCATGTCGTGCGCGTCCTGTTCCTTTTTGTCTCCATGGTTTAGCTCCACCACCGCGAACTTCAGCACGTGTCTTTGTGCTTTGTGTCCCGCTTCTACGTGCTGCTAATTGAGCTGTTACCACTTGATGCATAACTGGAACATTCGGTTCAATTCCAAATATATTTTGATCTAGATCTACCGATCCGGTTGATTCGCCATTGCGATTACGTAAAGTCACGTTGCTCATATTTACGCCCCTTTAACCGCATCGCGAATTAGTACAACAGAACCATTTGGTCCAGGGACCGAACCTCGAACTAAAAGCACTTGGCGTTCTTCATCAGCTTCTACAACCATCAGATTAAGAATGGTAGTTTTTTGATTTCCCATACGTCCGGGCATGCGTTTCCCTTTGAAAATTCGGGACGGTGTAGCACACTGCCCTACAGCTCCAGGCTTACGATGCACTTTATGAGCACCGTGTGAAGCGGGTAGACCTCCAAAACCATGACGTTTCATAGCTCCTGCAAAGCCTTTTCCCTTACTCACAGAGGTAACGTCAACTCGTCCAGTTTCAGCTATTTCTGCAACAGTTAGTTCTTGTCCGACTTGGTATTCAGCTACATCGTCAAGTCGGAGTTCTACAAGACGGCCACCGGGGGCAACCCCAGAATTGGCAAAATGACCAGCTTCAGGTTGTGTCATTTTTTCAATATCTTTTTGTCCAAAAGTCACTTGAAGGGCGCTATACCCATCGCGTTCTTGTGTTTTTACTTGAACAACCCGATTTGGCTGCACACGTAGAACAGTTACAGGGATAACTTGATTTTCTTCATCCCATACCTGTGTCATGCCGACTTTTTCGCCGACTATTGCTTTGTTAGCCATAATTGTTCCTAAATTTTTGGCTTAATTTTTGATGCTGCCAAAATTAAGTGGTTATTCAAATGGAAACTCCGCATGAGCCTATGCCCAGCGGAGCCTATAATTCGGTTGTGTCGTGTGGTTCCCGTCTTAAAAACTTAGGCCTTCACGAACTTCGGTTTGTCACGCCCAGGTATTTCCCGAAAGACGCCAAGAGTTAAGGCTAAAGGCAAAGTAGCGTTAATACAACAGTTCTTCGAGAGTATCCCTCTTAATTGAAGCGTTAAGCACTACTTTCATGTTTGATGGCTAAGGCATTAGAAACTGATTCATCTACAAAGCCGCCTGTCTGGCTGACAAGAGCCATTCTTTTGGGCCTTATTGGGTACGCAATACTTGGCTATTTATTAAGCATTCTTTCGGATCTTCGATCACTATCAATAATGGTTTTGGTTTCTCTTTTCCTTTCATTCGCTATTGAGCCCGCAGTAAACCGAATGGAGAGATGGAATATACGTCGTGGATTAGCAACTGGGTTGATGTTCTTAACTGTTCTAGGGGCTTTAGGTGGGTTTGGGATAGCTGTTGGTTCGTTGTTAGCAGATCAATTAACTGAGTTTTCAGACAATATTCCAAGTTACCTATCTGATATTGACGAATTTCTTGAAGACAACTTTGGAATTGAAGGGGCTACTACTGACATTCAAGAGGATTACGAAAACGGAGCTCTTGCTAAACAACTTGGTTCGTTTGCTGACGATTTAGCCCAATTTGGCTCAACGGTTGTAAATATCCTCTTTCAACTATTTACTATTGGTTTATTTTCTTTCTATCTTGTTGCAGAAGGCCCTAAATTAAGGCGTTCGGTATGTTCTCTTCTTCCAGCTCATCGGCAGAAACGAGTCTTGGAGATTTGGGATATAGCTATTGCAAAAACAGGCGGGTATATAGCTTCACGAGCAATTCTCGCACTAATTGCGGCTCTGGTTCATTGGGCAGCATTCGTGATTATTGGAATGCCTTCTTCTCTCGCTTTGGCAATATGGGTTGGAGTAATTTCACAATTTATCCCTGTAGTTGGCACCTACATAGCCGGTGTTCTTCCTCTTTTAGTCGGGCTGCTGGATGAACCAAAAACTGGGGTTTGGGCTCTTATTGTGATCATCGTCTACCAACAACTTGAGAATTACATATTTGCTCCACGAATAACTGCTCAAACTATGCAGATTCATGTTGCAGTTGCCTTTGGAGCAGTTATTGCTGGCAACGCAATTCTTGGAATAGTCGGAGCACTTCTTGCTCTTCCTTTTGCAGCTACTTTACAGTCCATCGTTTCTGCAGCAGCTGAACGTCATGACATTGATGAAGAGATTCTCTTCGAAAGTCGCCGAAGGCGAGGGCACACTGAAAATAAAGAAGTTAAATCAACAGAAATTGAAGAAGAAGAGTAATTAAGTTTTTAGTTTTAATCACTGCTACAACTTGCCTCAAGAAGTCGAAAAACCCTTAAAACACCTTGGATAGTAGTTAGTAGTACTCCAGATCCGTGCAAACATTTATCTTTATCCTGAAAAGGAAAACTATAAGTTTATAAAGAGTTAGTTTTGCTGAAGTTTGATTTCAATGTCTACGCCAGCGGGCAAGTCAAGCCGTTGCAGCGAGTCAACTGTTTTTGCTCCAGGATTCACAATATCGAGAAGACGCTTATGTATCCGCATCTCAAAATGTTCACGAGAATCCTTGTCCTTAAACGGACCTTTTATAACGGTGTATCGATGTTTTTCTGTTGGAAGAGGTACTGGTCCGCGAATATCGGCTTTTGTCCTACGAACAGTTTCCACAATCTTTTTTGTTGATTGATCAATAACTTCGTGATCGTAGGCCTTAAGCCGTATTCGAATTTTTTGTCCAGTAGCCATCGCTATTACTTAATTACTTTTGTTACAGCGCCGGCACCTACAGTTCTACCACCCTCACGGATAGCAAAACGAAGGCCTTCATCCATAGCTATTGGTGCAATTAACTCAACAGTCATTGGAGTATTGTCTCCTGGCATACACATTTCCGTTCCATCTGGAAGGGCGATAGTGCCTGTTACATCGGTTGTTCTGAAATAGAACTGTGGACGATAATTAGAGAAGAAAGGCTTATGACGCCCTCCTTCTTTTTGATCCAACACATATACCTCTGCTTCAAAATGAGTATGAGGAGTGATTGATCCAGGTTTAGCTAAAACCTGACCTCTCTGTACATCCTCTTTATCAATCCCACGTAGAAGTACACCTACATTGTCACCAGCTTGACCTTCGTCAAGAATCTTCCGGAACATTTCAACACCTGTACATGTTGTTGTTGCGGTATCTTTAAGCCCAACAATTTCAATGTTGTCACTAGTGTTGATAATTCCCTGTTCAATTCTTCCCGTTACTACGGTTCCTCGACCAGTAATGGAGAAAACATCTTCAATTGGCATTAAGAAGTCTTTATCAACATCACGGTCAGGAGTAGGAACGTACTCATCTACTTGTGACATTAACTCAACGATCTGGTCTCCAGCATCGCTATCTCCTTCAAGAGCTTTGAGTGCGGAAACTCGACATACAGGTGTGTCGTCACCAGGGAAGTCATATTCGTCAAGAAGTTCTCTTACTTCCATTTCGACTAACTCAAGAAGTTCTTCATCATCTACCATGTCGCATTTATTTAGTGCCACCACTATTTTTGGGACACCAACTTGTCGAGCTAGTAGAACGTGTTCTCTTGTCTGAGGCATAGGGCCATCTGCTGCAGAAACAACCAAGATTGCTCCGTCTACCTGAGCGGCACCGGTAATCATGTTCTTGATGTAGTCAGCGTGTCCAGGCATATCAACGTGGGCATAGTGTCGATTATCTGTCTCATACTCAACGTGGGAAACATTAATTGTGATCCCGCGCTCACGTTCCTCTGGTGCCTTATCAATGTCCCCAAACTCCGTGAAGGAGGTGGACTCTGGATTACGGTCTGAGAGGACCTTTGTTATAGCCGCAGTAAGTGTCGTCTTACCATGATCAATATGTCCCATAGTGCCGACATTTACGTGTGGCTTGTTGCGTTCGAACTGCTCCTTGGCCATTACTTTTTCCTTAATATCTTTCTGTTTTTATCATTCGCCGCGTATACGGCTGACGATCTCTTCTTGCACTGACCCGGGTGTTTGCTGATACGAGTCAAACTGCATGGTATAAGTCGCACGCCCTTGAGTGCGCGACCTTAGATCTGTAGCGTATCCAAACATTTCCGATAACGGTACCTGTGCGGAAACAACTTGATTTGGGCCACGAGCTTCCATTTGTCCAACTCGTCCTCGCCGAGAGTTCAAATCACCCACGACATCACCCATATAATCCTCTGGGGTTACTACTTCTACTGCCATAATTGGTTCTAATAGCACTGGCTTAGCACGTGGCATAACTTCCCTAAACCATGCTTGAGCAGCAATTTTGAAGGCCATTTCTGAGGAGTCAACATCATGGTGTTTTCCATCTTCAAGAGTAACTTTTAAGCCCAATACTGGGAATCCAGCTAGAACCCCATTGGTTAGAGAAGATTCAATTCCTTGATTGACAGCTGGAATATATTCTTTTGGTATACGACCACCGGTTACTGTGTCTTCGAAAGAATAAGTTATTCCTTCTTCACCTGTCCATGGTTCAACTGAAGCAACAATTTCAGCAAACTGACCTGAACCACCGCTTTGTTTTTTATGGGTGTATCGGTGACTATCAATCGTTTTCGTAATTGTCTCTCGATACGCGACCTGAGGACGTCCTACATTGGCATCTACTCTAAATTCTCGAAGCATTCTGTCTACAAGAACTTCAAGGTGCAGTTCTCCCATCCCACCAATAATGGTCTGACCGGTTTCATCATCACTATGAACTGTAAATGTTGGGTCTTCTTCGGATAAGGAGAAGAGAGCCTTACCCATTTTGTCCTGGTCTGCTTTTGATCGAGGCTCTACAGCAACATGAATCACTGGGTCAGGAAAATCTAGCTTTTCCAACATGATTGGATGATCCACTGCAGAAAGAGTGTCCCCGGTCCTAGTGTTTTTCATTCCGATTCCAGCAACAATGTCCCCAGTTCTAACATCATCGCGATCTTCACGGTCATTTGCATGCATTTCAAGGATGCGGCCGATTCTTTCTTTAGCCCCTGTTCGAGTATTCAGTACGGTTCCACCTTTTTCGAGAGCGCCACTATAAACACGGAAGTAAGTTAATTTCCCTACGTGAGGATCCGTCATAATTTTGAAAGCTAAAGCGGAAAACGGCTCATTATCATCTACCGACCTAGTAACGCTCTCTTCGCTGCGGGGATGTAACCCTTCTACTGGCGGAAGATCTATTGGAGAAGGTAGGTACTCAACCACTGCATCAAGTAGTGGTTGAACCCCCTTGTTCTTGAAAGCGCTACCAGTCAAAATTGGGACACAATCTCCAGAAAGAGTCCCTGTTCTGATTGCATTACGAAGATCATCTTCAGTTATTTCTTCCTCGCCTACAAACTTTTCAAGAATATTTTCGTCAAATTCAGCTAAAACATCAATTAGGCCAGCTCTATATTCTGCAGCTTTTTCTACTAAATCTTCAGGTATATCTACTACGTCCCAAGACGCCCCAAGATCCTCGCTTTGCCATACAAGAGCTTTCATTGAAACAAGGTCAACAATTCCTGCAAAATCTGACTCTGCTCCGATAGGAAGTTGAATTACCGCAGATTTGCAACCTAATCTCTCATTGATCGTGTCTAAAACGAAATAGAAGTCAGCTCCAATGCGATCCATCTTGTTGATAAAGCACATCCGCGGGACGTTATAGCGATCTGCTTGCCTCCAAACAGTTTCTGTTTGTGGCTCGACACCTGCTACTCCATCAAATACTGCAACTGCACCATCAAGAACCCTCAAAGAACGTTCTACTTCCACCGTAAAATCAACGTGGCCAGGCGTATCAATAATGTTGATTCTATGATCATTCCAAAAACAGCTAGTGGCTGCAGAAGTGATGGTAATCCCACGTTCTTGCTCTTGTTCCATCCAATCCATGGTTGCTGCACCATCATGAACCTCACCAATTTTGTAATTAACTCCGGTGTAATACAGAATTCGTTCTGTCGTCGTAGTCTTACCTGCATCAATATGGGCCATAATGCCGATATTGCGGGTTTTTTCTAAAGGATGTCGATCAGCCATTTTTTACTCGCGTCGTATTGGTTTTATTAATAGGGAAATTAAATAGTCGCTGGAAATATGTTAGAGCACTCTCTCGGTATTTCGTGGAATGTCCTACCAGCGGTAATGAGCAAAAGCCTTATTGGCTTCGGCCATCTTGTGTGTATCTTCTCTGCGTTTAACTGAGGCACCAACGCCATTGGATGCATCTAGTATCTCATTTGCAAGCCGTTCAGCCATTGTGTTCTCACGTCGTGATCTAGCAAAGGTAACCATCCAACGAATTGCAAGAGTTGTTGCTCTTCGGGGACGAACCTCAACTGGCACCTGATAAGTCGCTCCTCCTACTCGGCGGCTTTTAACTTCTAACTGCGGCTTAACATTCTCTAGTGCATTTTTCAAAGCACTTACTGGATCGGATCCTGTTTTTGTTTCAACTGTTGCAAGAGCTTCATAAACAATTCCTTCTGCAGTTGAACGTTTACCTCTCTGTAAAATTTTGTTAATTAGTTGGGTAACTAGAACAGATCGGTAGACCGGATCTGGTACTAATTCTCGACGTAATGCAGGTCCTTTTCTTGGCATGATCAGCCTTCTTTCTTTGCGCCGTAACGGCTACGCGCCTGCTGTCTTTGACTTACCCCTGAAGTATCGAGAGTTCCCCGGATTACTTTGTATCGAACACCTGGAAGATCTTTTACCCTTCCGCCTCTTACAAGCACAATCGAGTGCTCTTGAAGATTATGACCTTCACCCGGTATGTACGCAGTGACTTCTATACCTGTAGTTAAACGAACACGGGCTACTTTTCTTAAAGCAGAGTTTGGTTTTTTCGGTGTAGTCGTAAAAACACGCGTGCAGACTCCTCGTCTTTGCGGTGCCCCATTAAGAGCAGGCGTGGATTCCTTAGTCCTTTTCGATTTTCGTCCTTTTCGGACTAATTGTTGAATTGTGGGCACAGAACTACCTCAAAAAATTTTCCTAATAATCGTCGTCTGGAAAGGATGCGAATATTTAACTTCCGAACCTCGGTTGGTTTTTACGTCCAGACATGATTTCCAACCGATAGATGAGTCTACGAGAAACACTTCTACTTACAAACCAATTATGACTTAAGCAGTTGGATCAATATTTTCAATTTCCGTTGCTAAATCAATTACATCTGCCTCGTATGCTCCCGAAAACTCGTCTTCGCTTGAATCAGCTTGCCCGGCAAGCCATTCCGCTAAGTCTTGCTCCTCATCAACAGAGCTGTAATAGTCCATTGGCTTATAATCTGGTGCATGAGGTGCCACATTTCGATGCTGAGGCATTCCTGTACCTGCTGGCACAAGTTTTCCAATAATAATATTTTCCTTAAGACCTATTAGTCCATCACTCTTTGATTCAATAGCAGCCTCTGTCAAAACACGTGTTGTTTCTTGGAAAGATGCAGCTGAAAGCCAGGATTGAGTAGCAAGAGATGCTTTAGTGATACCCATCAACTCAGGACGCCCTTCTGCTGGTTTTTGTCCTTCATCAACCAAAACACGATTTGTTTCAGCGAATGCTCTTTGGTCCACTTGTTCCTCTGGCAAGAACTCTGAGTCACCCGGATCGATGATCTTTACTCTTCTTGTCATTTGTCGAACGATGAGTTCTATATGCTTGTCATGTATTGACACGCCTTGATCTCGATAAACCTTTTGCACTTCTTCAACGAGGTACTGCTGAGTTTCTCTCACACCTTTTATTTCTAGAAGTTCTTTAGGATCGCGAGGCCCTTCAACTATCGCGTCTCCTGCTTTCACTTCTTGGCCGTGTGACACTTCAAGTCTTGGTTGACCAGGGATGAGATAAGTTTCCTCAGTTCCATCATCAGCAACCACTGTTACTTCTCGTCCTCTGCCTTCATCCTCGCCTATGCGGACTACCCCAGAGATACGTGCAAGTGTTGCCTTTCCTTTAGGAGTTCTCGCTTCAAAAAGTTCAACAACTCTCGGAAGACCGCCAGCGAGATCCTTTCCGGCCACACCCCCAGTGTGGAATGTACGCATAGTAAGTTGTGTTCCTGGTTCACCAATTGATTGAGCAGCAATAACTCCAACAGCTTCACCAACCTCAATTGGCTTACTGGTTGCTAAGGACATTCCATAGCAGGCAGGAGAAATACCTACAGCCGAGTCATCTGTAAGTGGTGAAAGAACTCTTACTCTTGTAACTTCTGGATCTTCTCTGAGCGCAATCATTTCGCTTTCACCCACGATAGTTCCAGCCTCTAGTACGGAGCCGTCAGAAAGTTTTACTTCATCAGCCAGGGTGCGGCTCAGTAAACGCGTATCAAGGTAAGTTCTCTTATCTTCTTGATCAGGTTCTACATCGTCAATCCAAATTCCGAAAACTGGACCGTCCCCTTCAAAAGGATTGTGCTCATTAATAATGAGTTCCTGTGAAACATCGACAAGTCGTCGAGTGAGGTACCCGGAGTCAGCTGTTCTAAGTGCTGTATCAACTAATCCTTTTCTCGCTCCAGGTGTAGCAATGAAATACTCGAGCATTGCTAGTCCTTCGCGGAAATTTGATTTGATAGGTCTTGGGATCATGTCACCACGTGGATTGGCAACCAAACCACGCATACCAGCGATTTGGCGGACCTGCATCATGTTTCCTCGTGCACCTGAATCAACCATTACGTCTATCGGATTGAATCGTTCAGCTTGTAACGCTTCAATCATTTTCTCTGTTACTTCTGCTGTAGCAGCATTCCAGATCTCTACTTCTTTTTGTCGTCGTTCGCCGTCTGTGATGATTCCTCTTCGGAATTGAGTTTCTACTTTCTCAGCGTCTTTTTCGTGCCGATCAAGAATGTCTCTTTTTTCAATAGGAGTTTTCACATCATCAATTGAGACCGTCAAGCCGGATTGTGTAGCAAATTTAAAGCAAAGATCCTTCAATTTATCAAGACTCTCTGCAACGACTTTCTTAGGATAATGTCGCGCAAGGTCGTCAACTAGATCGGTCATTCCCTTCTTATCAACACAAGTATTTATGTATCCGAACCCTTCAGGAAGCGCTTCGTTAAACAAAACGCGTCCAGGTGTGGTTGAGATCCATGTAGCAGGACTTCCATTAGCTTCTGTTGCCTTAAGGTCTGGGTAGTCACTTGATCGATATTCAATAGGTGAGTGAAGGTTTATATTGTTTAGCGCTAAGGAATGTTCAATGTCATGAACATGTCTGAAGACTCCTTCTTTATTTTCTGAGTCCACTGGTTCCATTGTGAGGTAGTAACCACCAATAATCATGTCCTGTGTAGGAGTGACTAGAGGTCGTCCGTGAGCAGGGCTGAGGACGTTGTTCGCTGAAAGCATCAGTATTCTTGCTTCTGCTTGTGCCTCCGCAGATAGCGGAAGGTGAACTGCCATTTGGTCGCCATCAAAGTCAGCGTTAAACGCGGTACACACAAGTGGATGAATCTGAATAGCTTTACCATCAACTAATACGGGTTCAAATGCTTGGATTCCTAGTCGATGCAAAGTTGGAGCTCGGTTAAGAAGAACAGGGTGTTCTCTAATTACATCTCCAAGAACGCCCCAAACGTGATCCTTACGACGTTCCACCATACGTTTTGCAGATTTAATATTTGGAGCTAGTTCATCATCAACTAGGCGTTTCATCACAAATGGTTTAAAGAGTTCAAGTGCCATGATTTTAGGCAGTCCGCATTGGTGAAATTTTAGAGTAGGTCCGGCAACAATGACTGATCGTCCTGAGTAGTCAACACGTTTACCTAAAAGGTTCTGCCTAAATCGGCCTTGCTTGCCTTTAAGCATGTCTGAAAGAGATTTGAGTGGTCGGTTACCGGGTCCTGTCACAGGTCGTCCACGTCGGCCGTTATCAAACAAAGCATCTACGGCTTCTTGGAGCATCCTTTTTTCATTATTAATGATGATTCCAGGTGCTCCAAGATCTAATAGTCTCTTCAACCGATTATTTCGATTTATAACTCTCCGATAAAGATCGTTTAGATCTGAAGTCGCAAACCGTCCACCATCAAGTTGAACCATCGGGCGTAATTCCGGTGGAATAACTGGGACAGCATCAAGGATCATGGCTCTTGGATCATTGATTCTTCGTCCATATTTATCACGACGGTTGAATGCTGCAACAATCTTCAATCTTTTAATTGCTTTTGCTTTGCGTTGAGCTGATAGTCCTTTTTCTCCAGATGGAGGATCTATCTGTCCGCGTAATTTCTTCTCTTCTTCATCAAAGTCTGTTCGGTCAATAAGACGCGCGAGAACATCTGCTCCCATTCCGCCTTCAAAATATTCTCCCCATCTATCGACCAATTCAGTCCATAAGCTTTCATCTTCAACTATCTGTCGAGAGTAAAGTCCTTGGAATTCATCCCAAGCCCGATTTAATACATCTATTTCTGATTCATACTGCTCACGAAGGTAAGCGAGATCCTTGTCTCCAACTTTTTGTAAAGCCTTTAAATCTGCTTCTTTTCCGTCTTCTTTTTCTAACTCAGCTAATTCTGACTCGATAGTTTCTTGGCGGCGATTGAGCTCTTCGTCACGTTCTTCTTCAATCGCTTTTCTTTCTTCAACAAGTTCTGATTCCAACTCAGGAAGGTCTATGGCTCGTTTATCTTCATCGACCCAAATCACCATGTTTGCGGCAAAATAGATTACCTTTTCAAGCTGTTTTGCTTTTAACTCTTCTCTTGGTTCTGTTCCCATAAGAAGATAAGCAAGCCAAGATCGGGTACCGCGTAAATACCAAATATGAACCGCAGGAGCTGCTAATTCAATATGCCCCATTCGTTCACGGCGTACTTTTGATCGAGTTACCTCAACCCCGCAGCGTTCACAAATGATTCCCTTAAATCTAACTCGCTTATATTTCCCGCAGTAGCACTCCCAGTCCTTTGTAGGCCCAAAGATTTTCTCACAGAAAAGACCATCCTTTTCTGGTTTAAGAGTTCGGTAATTGATGGTTTCAGGCTTTTTTACTTCGCCGTTTGACCACATACGGATACCATCCGGTGTGGCTAAACCAATCTGAATTTGATTGAAATCATTAACATCAAGCACTTGTTTTTTTCCTACGTTTTATCTCAATTGGGTTAATATTTATCTGAGAACACCAACATTTCGGCGTTCATCTTCGTCGTCCGAACCGCGTTCTGGACGAGATAGATCAATACCTAGTTCTTCTGTTGCTCTATAGACATCTTCGTCTAGTTCTCTTATTTCGACTTGTTGACCAGCTTGGTCTAATACTTCAACATCTAAACAAAGTGACTGCATCTCTTTGATCAAGACTTTGAAACTCTCAGGAATACCCGGTTCGGGGATATTGTCACCTTTGACTATTGATTCATAGACCCGGACCCGACCTAATACATCATCGGATTTAATTGTGAGTAATTCTTGAAGGCAGTAGGCGGCGCCGTAAGCCTCTAAGGCCCAAACTTCCATTTCTCCAAATCTTTGACCACCGAACTGTGCCTTACCACCAAGCGGTTGCTGAGTAATCATGGAATATGGGCCAGTAGAGCGTGCGTGTACCTTATCGTCAATTAGGTGGGCCAACTTGAGAATGTAGACATACCCAAGTGTCACTTCATTATCGTATGGCTCCCCTGTTCGACCGTTATATAAAGTCGCTTTACCATCTATTCCAATCAGCCTGTCACCGGAAGATGCTTCAGGATTAATACTGGTCAGTATTTTCTGAATCGTAGGATGTTTTCCAGCTTGATCTTCTTCGTCCCAGTGCGCTCCATCAAAGACTGGTGTAGCGACATGGAGAGCAGGAGGAGTGGCCGCACGAGTCTTTCGTTCGGTTCCTCTGACTGGGTCATTGCCTTCTTGCTGGCCATTTACTTCCCAGCCCCAACGAGCGCAATACCCGAGATGAGCTTCTAAAACTTGACCTACGTTCATTCTTGATGGAACACCAAGAGGATTCAAAATAATGTCTACCGGGGTTCCGTCTGCCATGTAAGGCATGTCTTCAATCGGTAGAACTTTTGAAATAACTCCCTTATTCCCGTGGCGTCCAGCCAACTTGTCTCCAACACTGATCTTGCGTTTTTGAGCGACATAAACACGGACGAGTTGGTTGACTCCAGGTGGCAATTCGTCACCTTCATCTCGGCTGAAGACCTTTACGTCAATTACCTTCCCTGTTTCTCCATGAGGAACTTTCATTGAGGTGTCGCGAACTTCTCTAGCTTTTTCACCAAAGATTGCGCGTAGTAGACGCTCTTCTGGCGTCAACTCTGTTTCTCCCTTTGGAGTAACTTTGCCGACCAATACATCCCCTGGACCAACTTCGGCTCCAACTCTAACGATCCCCAAATCGTCTAGATCTGCCATGATTTCATCAGAGAGATTTGGAATATCTCTAGTAATTTCTTCTGGTCCTAGTTTTGTGTCACGTGCATCAACTTCATGTTCATGAATGTGTACAGAAGTAAGCACATCGTCTTTTACTAAACGCTCAGAAATGATTATCGCATCTTCAAAGTTGTAACCCTCCCAGCACATGAAGGCAACAAGAAGATTTTTTCCTAACGCTAATTCTCCACCATCGGTTGAAGGCCCATCAGCTAGCACTTGGCCTTTCTTTATCTTGTCACCAGGTGAAACAAGTACCTTCTGGTTTATGCATGTGTTTTGATTTGAGCGCTGGAACTTCAATAGTTCATGTCTGACGGTTGAAGAATCGTGACCTTCAGGAGTTTTCCGATATTCAACAGTTATAGCTATACCATCAACTTCTATTACAGTCCCGCCTTCAAGAGCCAAGATCATGTCCGCTGCGTCATGCGCTGCTTTAGCTTCAATTCCTGTTCCAATATATGGAGCTTCACTTCGCAGTAAAGGAACAGCTTGTCGCTGCATATTGGCACCCATCAATGCTCTGTTGGCATCATCATGCTCAAGGAATGGGATCAGCGCAGTAGCAACCGAAACAATTTGCTTCGGTGAAATATCCATTAACTGAACTTCGTCAGCTGGAACGTAAGAAATTTCTGTCGTAGCCCCGAAGAAAACATCTCTTTCAAGTTGGAGTTTTAAGTCGTTTAACGACGCTGCTTGTGGTGACTGACGCACTAACACTCTGTCATTTACGAACTTTCCGTTCTTATCAAGAGGAGCATTCGCTTGCGCTACTACATACTCTTCTTCTTCATCTGCTGCGAGATAACGAACTTCGTCGGTGACTTTCCCATTCTTAACAACACGATAAGGAGATTCAATGAATCCGAAGTCGTTCACTTGTCCGTAGGTTGCTAAGCCTCCGATAAGTCCAATATTTGGACCCTCTGGTGTCTCAATCGGACACATGCGCCCGTAGTGAGAGAAGTGAACATCTCTTACTTCAAATCCTGCTCTTTCCCGAGATAAGCCACCAGGTCCAAGTGCAGATAAGCGACGACGATGGTTCAAACCGGATAGAGGATTTACTTGATCCATGAACTGAGAAAGTTGGCTGGCTCCAAAGAACTCTTTGATTGCAGCTACTACTGGTCGAATGTTTATCAAGGTAGTAGGGGTGATTGATTCCACGTCTTGTGTGGTCATTCTTTCCCTAACGACTCGTTCTAAACGTGATAAGCCAATTCGAACCTGATTCTGTATGAGTTCTCCTACTGAACGAACTCTTCGGTTTGCAAAATGGTCTTGATCGTCGAGACGGTAGCCCGGTTCGCCTTTTGCTAAATGCAATAAATAGGTGCAAGTTGCGAGAACTTCTGAGCGAGTTAAAACTGTTTGATCTTCTTCAGGTTTCTCAAGTTCAATATTGAAGAGTTCTTCAAGTTTCTGTATCTCTGGTCCGAGTTTTCGATTTAGTTTGTAACGGCCGACGCGTGAAAGGTCGTAGCGACGGGATTCAAAAAATGCGTTTCGTAAATATGCGCGTGCTGCTTCAACTGAAGCTGGTTCACCAGGTCGAACACGCTTGTATATTTCAAGCAATGCCTCTTCCTCGGTTACATGGTTGTCTCTATCTTTTTCCCATTGTCCTTCTAGGAAATCAAAATAATTTACAAGTTTTGGTAAGAACCCAGGATAATTCTCTTCGCCGTACCCAAGAGCACGTAAAAGAGTGAACATTGATAAGCGACGTTTTCTTGCCACCTTGGTTCCGGCTGTAACGTCTTTTCCGGGTTTTTGCTCAACATCAAATTCAATCCACTCTCCCCGATAAGGGTGAATGGTTCCTTTTACTAGCTGATGCTTTGTAAGGTTGCGTAACCGATATCGCTCTCCTGGTTCAAATATGACTCCTGGTGATCGAACTAATTGAGAAACAATGACTCTCTCGGTACCATTTATTATAAATGTTCCCTTTTCTGTCATTCGAGGGAAATCACCTATGAAGACGGTTTGTTCTTTGATCTCTCCAGTGTCTCGGTTCATGAACGTTGCACGAACAAAAATTGAAGATGAGTATGTCATGTCCCTTTCTCGGCATTCTTCTACCGTGAACTTGGGTGGTGGACATAGATCTTCGTCTTTGGGATCAAAAACGAACTCAAGTGAAAGGGTTTCACTGAAATCGGTTATAGGGCTTATATCTCGGAACGTATCCGTTATACCTTGATTGAGAAACCATTGAAATGACTCTCTTTGGATTGCAATCAGGTCTGGAAGATCATGAGTATCCTCAAGATTTCCGAACGAATACCGTTCCCGGTCAAATGGGCGAACAGACACTAAACAAAACTCCTGGGCCAGGAAAAACGGATGGTGGGCAGTGCTGATCTTTCTATAAAAAGTAAGGTCAGCAAAGGGATCATAGTCAGAGCATTGGTATCTCTGCAACCCCTAAGTAAAAGCTTCTCAAATAAGCCTTGTAGTTGGTTTGCCAAAAATTTCTTAGTATTTTCTCTTTTTGAGTAAATATTTTGCTTAAACGACTGGTTTTTGGAAACAAATCATTCTTTTTGTATCCAAATTTCAATTGTTAGAAAGCAAAATTTTTGACAACCTTTTTACTACTTGAGTTCTACTGAACCGCCAGCAGCTTCAAGTGCTTCTTTGGCCTTTTCTGCATCCTCTTTTGAGGCACCTTCGAGCACAGTGCTAGGAGCACCATCAACAAGGTCTTTAGCGTCTTTGAGTCCAAGATTAGTAAGTCCTCTTACTTCTTTAATGACTTGGATCTTTTTGTCGCCTGCATCAGCGAGAACCACGTCAAATGAATCTTGCTCCTCTGAACCGCCGGCAGCATCTCCATCTGAAGCGGCTGGAGCTGCAGCTACTGCTGCAACCGGAGCTGCTGCAGTAACTCCAAATTTTTCTTCAAACTCACTTAATAACTCACTTAATTCTAAAACACTCATCTCTGCGATGGCATCTAGAACTTCTTCTTTGGTAGCCATAATTAGCTTTCCTCACTTTCTTCGGCCGTAGCCTCATCGATTTCTATTTCTTCGATCTCTTCTGCTGGAACTTCTTCCGCTTCTTCCGCTGGAGCCTCTTCCGCTTCTTCCGCTTCTTCCGCTGGAGCCTCTTCCGCTTCTTCCGCTGGAGCCTCTTCCACTTCTTCCGCTGGAGCTTCTGCTGCTCTCTCATCTAATAGTGCTTTTAATGCATACGCCATATTCTGTGGCAACGCATTGAGTAATCCAGCAAATTTTTGAAGTGGTGCAGCCAGTGCGCCAGCAATTTGGGCAAGTAATACTTCTCGTGGGGGAAGTTTGGCTAGTGATTCGATCTGTGCTGGGGAAAGAAGTTCTCCATCTAATAAGCCGCCTTTTACAACAAGAGAATCGTTGTCTTTCGCAAAATCTTTTAATGCTTTTGCAACAGCAGCTGCGTCTCCTTTTGTTCCGTCTGGTTTTTCGGCGACAAACGCAAGAGCTGTTGGTCCTACTAGTAATTCCTCAAGGTCTAGATCTAGTTCATGAACTGCTAGCCGAACCAAAGTATTTTTGTATACCTTGTATTCGCCACCGGCTGCTCTCAAGACTTCACGTAGTTCGGCAAGAGCGGGAACGTCTAATCCGCGATATTCGGTGAGTACTAGTGCTTCTGTACTAGTAATTCGATCACGAACTTCTTCAACCACTGCGGCTTTTTGGTTTCGGATTTCTCCCATGCTCAGTTGCCTCCTTTTCGTTTCTTTAGTTCTTCCGGTTATTTTCACTCACCGAAGATCACGCTTGACTAATAGTCAAGTTAGAAACCTGAGGCTCTCCTGCTCGGGCAGAAGCACTCGTAAATGCTTCAGTTATGTCGTTCAACAACCCGGAGGTCTTTGGTGAGCAATTTAATTGTCAAGAAAGGTTAGCCGAACCTTGGCTTATCGCCACCCTCTAGCGAAAAACTATGCACTTAGATTCTGTGGATCGATCAAAACACTTGGCCCCATCGTTGAAGAAATAGATACTTTTTTAAAGTATCTACCTTTTGACGAGGAGGGCTTGAGTCTCTCTAGTTCTTCTACAACGGCGTTGAAGTTTGCAACCAAACTTGAGACTTCAAACGAAGCCTTGCCGATCGGGACCTGTACGTTTCCATAACGGTCAGTTCGAAACTCAACTTTTCCGCCTTTGAAGTCTTGAACTGCTTTTGCTGGGTCGTCAGTTACTGTCCCTGATTTTGGATTCGGCATCAATCCACGTGGTCCAAGAGCTCTACCAAGTTTCCCAACAGTCGGCATCATGTCTGGGGTCGAAATTGCTACATCAAAATCAAGCATTCCGCCTTCTACCTCTGTAGCTAAATCATCAGCTCCGACATAATCTGCGCCTGCTTCTTTAGCAGCTGTTGCAGCCTCGCCTTGCGCGAAGACAGCAACTTTCACATTTTTTCCTGTTCCAGAAGGCAGCGCTACTGTGCCTCTTACCATTTCTTCAGATTTGCGAGGATCAACCCCAAGACGAACAACTAAATCTATAGTTTCGTCAAATTTTGCTTGAGCTAAAGAACGTACAATTTCAATTGATTCCTCACCACCATGATGATGTTGAGAATCATATTTAGTTAACGCGTCGTTATAACGCTTTCCTTTTTTACTCATTTCGCCATTCCTCCTGGCTTCCTCAAGTGTCGTTAACTTGGATAAGACGAGGTATTTCTTATCTCAAACCGTCGAGTAAGACGGCGACTTCACATCTAATTAAGAAACTGAAATTCCCATAGAGCGGGCTGTTCCTGCAACCTGCTGCTTCGCTCCCTCAATATCTAAAGCATTAAGGTCAGGCATTTTAACTTCTGCGATTTCTTCAACCTGTGCCCAAGTAATAGACCCCGCTTCTTCCCGACCAGGGTTCTGAGATGCTTTTTCTAATCCAGCAGCTTCTCTCACTAGATAGGAGGTTGGTGGAGTTTTAGTAATGAAAGTAAAAGAACGATCTTCATAAATGGTGATCTCTACAGGGATTATTTGACCCCGTTTATCTTCGGTCTTTGCGTTGTACTCCTTGCAGAAATCCATGATTGCCACCCCATGAGGTCCAAGAGCTGTACCCACAGGAGGAGCAGGGGATGCTGATCCAGCTGGAATCTGAATTTTCACGGTTGTTAATACTTGTTTTTGGGCCATTGTTATAACTCATCTTTCGAGTTGAAAGATTTCTTTCAACTTTCACGAACGTTCAAGTCTGCGAGCAGGATGTCATTTTGGCAACCTGTTTATTTAATCAAAGTTGCGCTACTTGGGAGAACTCAAGTTCTACGGGTGTTTCGCGACCAAAAATGTCAACGACTACCTTTACTTTTAACTGTTCTTCATTAATTTCTATAATCTCGCCAGAGAAGTCTGCAAAAGGACCGCCCTTGACTCGAACTGTCTCTCCAACGTCATAGCCAAGTTTTGCTTTAGCCCTCTTTGGAGTTTCTGGAGAAGATTCGTCCTCAATCATTAAGAAATCTTCTACTTCTCGTCTTTTGAGCGGAGAAGGTTTCCCAGCAGCACCTACGAAATTAACTATTCCCGGTGTTTCCCGAATCGCATTCCAAGCTCTGTCATCGAGACGGGATCGAATTAAGAGATACCCGGGAAATACTTTTTTAGAAACATTTACTCTCTTGCCACTTCGGAATTCAACTACATCTTCCATAGGGACAACAATTTCAAGAATGCTCTGTTCGAGATGCATATTTGCAATACGAGCTTCAAGATTTTTCCTAACTTTATTCTCGTAGCCAGACTGTGTATGGACGACATACCATTTTCCAGGACGGTCATAGGGGCTGTTTGCACGTTTTCTGGATTGTTCAGCCGCTTCGTCTGCCACCTCGTCTAACAGATCTTCAACATCTATTGTCTCCGGCTCATCTTGATCTGAAGTCCAAAGATTTTCTTCTGTTTCAGAATCAGCGTCTAATACTTCTACTGCATCTTGCGATTCAGTTTCTTCGCTAATTTCAGCTGTACCGATGGGCAACAAATCAGCAGCCTCTGCGACTGCGTCGTTTTGTTCTTCTTCGGTTGTAGTGGTTTCAGTTTCTTGTGGTGTATTCATTAGACATCAAACAATTCGAGTATGGAGTTAGAGAAAAGCCAATCAAGGCCAGCAATTATCGCGGTCAAAGCCACAATAGTTATGATTACAACTACAGCGTAATTTGTAGTTTCCGAACGTGTCGGCCAAGCAACTTTACGTAGTTCTGAACGTATTTCCCTCAGGAACTGACGAAAACCAGTACGTTCTTCATTGCGCTGTTGCTGTTGCTGTCGTCGCTGACGAATTGGTTCGCCATCCGCGTCTACTTCGCCTTGCCGTTGAAGCATTCGCTTTTGTTCTCGGTTCATTGACATTGTCAAGCCTCTGATCGGTATGAAAGGTACAAACTAGGATAAGGGGGATTATGCATACTGCATCGCAGGGCAGGAGGGACTCGAACCCCCAACCGTCGGTTTTGGAGACCGATGCTCTACCAGTTGAGCCACTGCCCTATTTTTACTACCGGTTCAAAATTGAATTCGGAGTACTGATCAGGACAGGATAGCAGCGAGGTTGCCTCATAGTGACTAGAAATAGCATGCTATTAATTCAGCGTGTCTCCTTGTGGGCAATATGTGTTCTACACCAGCGACAAAACTTTTTTAGTTCTATGCGCTCACGTGAGTTCACTTTAGATTTAGTTGTTATGTAGTTCCGTCGCTTACATTCCTGACATTCCAGGGTGACCTGAACTCTTTTATCGGATGCCATTTGATCCCCTTAATTTTCTCTCTATTTACTTTACTGGTAGCGACGGACAGATTTGAACTGTCGACCTCTCGATTATGAGTCGAGCGCTCTTACCTACTGAGCTACGTCGCCAGTGAGCTCCCTGACAGAATTGAACTGTCGACCTTCTCCTTACCATGGAGACGCTCTACCGACTGAGCTAAGGGAGCATAACCAATAATTGATCGTTTAGAAGGATGCCACGACAATGAGGCATTCGCCAACATGATAAGTGATGTATGTCAGTTATCTCGCTACGATTCGCGCTATGGAAAGTTCCATAAATATTCGTATTGCATCCATGGATGACTCTGAATCTATTCGTTCTATCTTCAATCATGCAGTTTTAAACTCCACTGCCTCTTTTGATTTAGTAGAGCGAACAACTGAAGAGCAGAGAGTTTGGTTAAGTGAAAGGTCCGGCGCTTTCAGTGTTTTAGTAGCCGAAATTGAAGGCCAAGTGCTGGGTTTTGCATCGCTATCTCCTTTCAATAAAAAAGACGGTTACCGAACTACAGTTGAAAATTCAATTTATGTTGACTCTGATGCGCGACAATTAGGAATTGGAAGTCGACTGTTAGAGGAATTACTTGTAGTTGCGACTCTTAGCGGTTTTCACGCCGTAATAGCGCGTATAGGGGGAGGGAATGATGCGAGTATCGCTCTTCACGAAAAACATGGTTTCACTACAGTTGGTATTGAAAGAGAAGTTGGAAGAAAGTTTGGTCGGTGGCAAGACGTCGTAGTTATGCAAACCATCTTGTCCGGAGATTCTCCGGACTAAGACGGTTTCACAATTTATTTGTGGGCCGGGGAGGATTTGAACCTCCGAAGGCAATGCCGACGGGTTTACAGCCCGTTCCCTTTGGCCGCTCGGGCACCGACCCAGAACTGAGAAGACTAGCGCCGCTGAATGCAGTGACCACCAGTAAAGTGGTTATATGCCTTCATTTGACATAGTTTCAGAAATTAATTTACAAGAAATACGTAATGCCGTTGATCAAGCTGATCGTGAGATACGTAATCGATTTGACTTCAAGGGAACAGAATCGTCTGTTGAACTTGGGGATGATGCCATCAAATTGGAATCCTCTTCAGAGGACCGGCTTGCTGCACTAGTAATTGTGTTGGAGGAAAAACTAGTTCGAAGAAAAGTTTCTCTAAAGTCTCTTGACTGGGGCTCCATTGAAGAAGTTAGCGGAGGAAGAGCACGTCAAACTGCAGGACTTAAAGCAGGAATTAACACCGATAACGCACGCATCCTAAACAAAATGATCAAAGACATGGGGCTGAAAGGCGTACAGTCCCAAACACAAGGTGATCAATTGCGGGTTACAGGAAAGAAAAGAGATGTCTTGCAAGAAGTCATAAGTTCTCTAAAAGAATCAGACATTGATCTTCCTTTAAATTTTGTTAATTTCAGAGACTAGAAAATCTTGTATTTGATTCTGGACAGAAATGGTCAGGAAAAAAGATCTCCTCCGTCTAAAGTATCTCCACCTTTATTCCATGCCATATCTCGGAGCCTCTTAACTCTTTCTTCAGTGGCTGGGTGGGTAGAAAACCATCTGGGTCCTCGAGCACCGCGTGCTTCTGCACGTAAGGGATTGACAATATAAGAAGTCGCTTGGTTTAAATTAACGCCAGAGGGAACACGTTGAGATGCGTATTCAAGTTTTTCTAATGCCTGCGCGAGAGGTTCTCCATCGCCCATTAAACGAGCTGCTGATGCATCAGCCTGAAACTCTCGACTACGACTTACAGCCATTTGAATTAACATCACTGCTATTGGAGCGAGAAGAGCGAGAGCTATATCCCCAATTGGATTACGGTCACGGCCACCACGTCCAGCGAACATAGCGCCCCACATCACCATGCGGGCTACGAATGTGATTCCTGTCCCTATGGCTGCAGCAACGGATCCGATGAGAATATCTCGATTCTTTATGTGCATTAACTCGTGAGCTAATACTCCACGAATCTCATACCAAGTCATGTGATCAACAAGCCCTTGAGTAATAGCTACGGCTGATTTTTTGGGATTTCTTCCTGTAGCGAAGGCATTGGGTTGAGGAGATGGGGAGATGTATAAACGAGGAATTGGCAACCCAGCATCTGACGCTAACTCCGTCATTGTGCGATGGTATTCGGGATATTCCTCTGGGGTGGCAAGAACAGCACGAGCAGATGAGATCGCGATTTTGTCGCTGAACCAATACGACCCTCCTACGAGCACTAGTCCTATACCTAAACCAATAGGAGCCCCTCCAAATGCTCCCCCGACAACAACGCAGATGCCTCCGAGTAAAGCTAGAAGAACAAAAGTTTTAAAATTATTGAACATTGATTCACCTCAATAGATCCTTACTTAATGCTAGAGGATTCGAGCGCTCCTAAAAAGTCAGTACCCATCATTTTGTAATTGATTAAACATCTTTTAGTTTCATTAGATACGGTTTGTATAAGTTTGATCATCTTGAACTAAGTGAGCAGCAATTATGGGAATTGAACATTTAAGTTTGTCAGATTCAGCGGAGTCCGCCCTAGAAGTTTTGAACTCGAATGGCGCGGTGATTATTGACAATATTTTGAATCAAAACGATTTAAAAGAGACAAAAGCAGACTTAAACCCTTATCTTGAGTTGGCTTCTGTCGGAAAGAACGAGTTTTCCGGCTACAGAACGAAGCGAATTGGGGCCTTAATGGCACGCTCACCTAAATGTCGAGAACTCGCTTTACATCCCTTTGTTAATAGTGTCTGTGAACAATATTTATCTCCCTATTCTCAGGGTTACCAGCTTCATTTCACGCAAGCTATAGACCTCGCCCCTGGAGAAGGTCATCAAGATCTTCATCGTGATCGTGGCGTCTGGGGGCCATATATAAACAGATCTATTGAAACGCAGTTCAGTACGATTTGGGCGATATCAGATTTTTCTAAAGATAATGGTGCTACAAGAATTGTTCCCGGGTCTCATACATGGGATCGCGAAAGAAAACCTGAATCTCATGAAGTTTCTTCAGCTGAAATGAGTGCAGGGTCGGTTTTGTTCTATAACGGTTCTGTTCTGCATGGGGGCGGCACAAACAGTACTGAATCCACGAATCGAATCGCTGTGTTGCTTCATTACACACTTAGTTGGCTTAGACAGGAAGAGAACCAGTATCTGTCCTGTCCCCCTGAAGTAGCGAAGTATTTAAGTCCTGAACTGAGATCATTAATGGGTTATACCCAAGGGGGTCCTGTTTTAGGTTTCTATTCAACACCTGGGGCTCCGGGTGAGGGAGTTGAATTGGCGGCGCCAGAGAATCTATTTAAGTAATACCAGTTTTATTCGTAGTAGCCAGAGTGAATATAAACCGTAGGTATTCCTTCAGTCTGATACATAGCTAGATTTCGTGGATCATCATCAATAGCTAATGTTGGTTCATATCCGTGTGATTGAAGTGAGTGAAGAATCTCTCTTTTTACATCGGGAGAACTGGTGTAGATATCGTCGTCTTGTCGCATTTCTAACGCATCCCAGTGAATATTGTTTTGACTCATCCAATTTACTGTTATTTTTGTAAGCCTTTTTGGTCGTGCCGTTAACAGAATTACTGTGTGATTTTGAGTTAGGCAATTAACAAGTTGGATACTTTCAACGATTGGCGGATCATCGATGGCGGCTTCGAAAAAATTCCACCATTCTTTATTCTCACCTAGAAGATAGTGTTGGCGCCCCGACGCATCTGAAAGAACCCCATCTATATCAACTAAGACCACCGGTCCGGGATCAGGAAGGGTGTCTTTGTAGATTTGTGAATTTACTAACACTCAATCTTCCTGAGGGTCAGATAAGGCTCTGTCGCGTATCTCCGCTACAACGTTGGCATCAGCAAGTGTTGTTGTATCTCCTAAGTCTCTTCCTTCTGCTACGTCTCTTAGTAATCGTCTCATTATTTTCCCACTTCTTGTCTTCGGCAAGTCTGGTACGAGAAAAACGGCTTTAGGTCGAGCCATTGGGCCAAGTTTCGTCGCTACGTGAGCGCGAATTTCTTCTCCTAAACTTTCTGATGCTTCATTTCCGCCTCGTAAGATGACGTAACCGATGATTGCTTGGCCGGTAATTTCATCTGTAGCTCCGACAACAGCGGCTTCTGCGACCGCAAAGTGATCCACAAGTGCTGACTCAACTTCTGCTGTTGCTATTCGATGTCCGGAAACATTCATGACATCGTCAACTCGTCCGAGTAACCAGAGGTATCCATCCTCATCGATTTTGGCTCCATCTCCTGCGAAATAACGATTTTCATAGGTTGACCAGTATGTTTCGCGGTATCTTTCATCGTCGCCCCAGATGCCTCGAAGCATTGACGGCCAAGGATGCGTGATTGTTAAATAACCTCCGCCTTGCTCAACAGGGTTTCCGTCATCATCTACTAGTTCAGCGAATACTCCTGGAATGGGATGGCAGGCTGATCCAGGTTTAGTTGTTGTTACCCCCGGCATTGGGGTGATCATGTGGCCGCCTGTTTCAGTTTGCCACCACGTGTCTACAACAGGGCAATTGCTTCCTCCGATATTTTCGTGATACCACATCCATGCTTCTGGGTTTATTGGTTCTCCCACTGTTCCGAGGACCCTTAAAGAAGTGAGATTGTGTGCTTTAGGCTCTGTTTCTCCCCATTTCATAAAGGTTCGTATTGCAGTAGGGGCAGTGTAGAGCTGCGTCACTCCATAGCGTTCAATAATGTCCCATAGACGGTCTTTTGGCCATTTAGTTCGATCTTCTCCTGTGCGGAATTCTGGACGAGGTGTGTCCGGTGTTCCTTCGTACATGACTGATGTGCAGCCGTTTGTTAGAGGCCCATAAACGATGTAGCTATGACCAGTAACCCATCCAATATCTGCTGCACACCAGTAGACATCTTCTTCACGCCTAATATCGAAAATGGTTTTGTGTGTGTACGCAACCTGAGTGAGGTAACCACCTGTGGTGTGCATTATTCCTTTGGGTTTAGCTGTTGTACCTGAGGTATAGAGGAGATACAACAACTGCTCACTGTCCATTGGTTCAACGGGGCAATCGGGAGAGGCTTCTGCCATGAGTTCATGCCACCATAAATCTCTTCCAGCGGTCATTGTGACTTCCGTATCGCATCGATTTACAACAACAACATTTTGCACTGAAGAAGCGCCTTGTTCTAAGGCTACGTCTACATTGACTTTTAATGCTGATGGAACTCCCCTTCTGTATCCTGCATCTGCAGTGATAACGAGTTTTGCTTCTGCATCTTCGCAACGGTCAATAATTGCATCAGGAGAAAACCCTCCGAAGATGACACTATGAGCTACTCCAATACGAGTACAGGCCAGCATGGCAACTGGTAATTCTGGGATCATTGGCATATAGATGGCTATTCGATCGCCCTTTTTGAGACCCAACTCTTTAAGCACATTGGCAAAACGGCTAACTTCTTCCAATAAATCTGAGTAGCTAATCTCTCGAGTGTCTCCAGGTTCGCCTTCCCAGAAATAAGCTATTCGATCTCCGTACCCAGCTTCTACGTGACGATCTAAACAGTTGTAGGAGACGTTTAGTTTTCCGCCGAGAAACCATTTTGCGTACGGCAGGTTCCATTCAAGTGTGGTGTGAAAATCTTCATCCCATGAGATCAGTTCTCGTGCTTGACGAGCCCAAAATCCTTCATAGTCTTTCGTAGCTTCGTCATAATGTGTTTGATCTGATACCACAGCATCTTTTACGAAATCTGCTGCCGGAGGAAAAGTACGGTCCTCAACGTAATAATCTTCGATCGTCGGTTCACTCACAACTTATTCTTTCTGCTTGGTTACTTGTAATTGAAACTTTAGCGAAGGGAAATCTTTCTTCAGTGACTGATCAGCCACTCTAGAGTTGTGAAGCCGCCTAGTCCATTTGGGTCAAGGAGTGCTTCAGATTCAGTTATTCGGCTTCGTGCTTCAATTGCTTCTAATCCTCCAATGTGAGCTTGTTTTTCCCAAATTCTTCGGCCGTCTTTGACAAGCTCTTTGATCCCATGAGAGGTTAAAAATTCTGCTTGAGAATTAGCCGAAAATTCACCGGGAAGTTGATCAAGCGCAACATTTACTGTTATGTCTTGACTTCCTGGGTTAGCAATGGGGTTATTTCCTTTTTCGTGACCTCTGTAGGTGCGTAACCACTCACTTTGAGGTTCATTAGCCATTTGAGAAGTGGTTGAACAGTAGTCAAAAACTAGTACTGCGCCTTGATCCACAATGTCTAAAGCATCTTGTACCCAGTTGCTGGCTTTTGTTTGAATAGGGATTTTTGCTCCTTCAATTGGCGGTAAAGATATAGGTAATCCAACTTCGTTTCCTATGATTTCTTTGAACTCTTCTGTGATCAGAGTTTCTCGCCACTTCTCTCCGTCTCCTCGGCATAAACGAAAAGGCAGGTTATCGAGAAGTTCGTTTGCTATGACTACTCCAGTTATTGATTCTTCTGGAAAACTCGGCAATGACTCTGCTTCCGCTGGGTGAAGTTTTCGTTGAATTTCTGAACGCTCAATTGCGATATAGCGACCGTTAATAAGCGATTTAGGTTTAGCTTTAAGAATAGAGCGAGCCAGTGTTCCTGGCCCTGCACCGGTTTCCAATACGACGAAGTCTTTTGGGCTTCCTAGGTTGGCCCAAACTTTGTCAATCCAATTGGCAAGCACAGTTCCAAAAAGTGGTCCTACTTCCGGGCTTGTTATAAAATCTCCTCTTCGTCCTGCAGAGCCGCCAGAAGAGTAGAAACCGTCCTGTGGGTCATAAAGGCATGCTTCAACCCACTGGTCAAAGGTAAGGGGTCCTTCTGCCCTTATACGAGCGGCCAACCGTTCTGGAAGGCCGTTAATCTCAGCCCCCTAGGGTCAGGAGAGTTACGTCAGCAAATCTTCCTACGATTTGTGGAACAACTCCGAAAGCTAAAGTAACTATTGCACATATGGCTAATGCTGATACCAGTGATGAAGTTGTCGAGACGGGGGTTAAATCATTTTCTGGAGCTTCATCAGCCCACATACGACGAGCAACACTGGCATAGTAATAAAGAGCTATTACTGAGTTGATGGCCGCTATGACCGCTAGCGCATAACCCCAGACATCATCTGAAGAGGCAAGAACGCTAAAGACTTCAAACTTGGCAAACCATCCTCCTAAAGGTGGAATTCCTGCTAAAGAAAATAAGAAAAATGCCATAGATACGGTCATTGCGGGCGCATATCGGAATGCACCGTTAAAGGATTCGATTTCCGCTGAGCCTGTTTTTCGTGAAATGGTGATTATTACTGCGAATGCACCAAGGTTCATCGCTGCATATATTGCGAGATAAGTCAAAATCGCAGATAAGGCTTGGTCTTCTAATCCTGCATGTCCTGCGACTGCTAGCGGCGCAAGAATGAACCCGGTTTGAGCGACTCCGGAATATGCCATCATACGGACAATGTTGGTTTGCTTCAGTGCTACTAAGTTTCCAAAAGTCATTGAAGCAGCAGCCAGAATCCATATCAAAGGTTCATAGACAGCTGATTGATTATGGAAACCTACGTAAATTAACTGTAGTAGCGCTACAAATCCTGCAGCCTTAGAGGCGACTGATAAAAACGCTGTAACAGGAGTTGGGGCACCTTCATAGACATCTGGAGCCCAAGTGTGGAATGGGGCTGCTGAGACTTTAAATGCAAATCCTGCAACCACAAAAACTATGGCAAGAGTAATTGCAGAAACTGAAGAAACGGTGCCGCTCGTAAGGAAGTTGGAAATTTCTGATAGTTGTGTAGAACCTGAAACTCCAAAAAGTAGTGACATCCCATAAAGCATTACTGCCGATGCGAATACCCCCATGAGGTAGTACTTCAGGCCAGCTTCGTTTGATCGAGCATCTCTTTTTCTCCATGCAACCATTAAGTAGGCAGGGATAGAGAGAAGTTCAAGAGCGACAAAGATAGAGATGAGATCACGTGATGAGGACATCATGACCATGCCCATCAAAGAGGCAAGTAAAAGGCCGTAGTACTCGTTTTCCCAGTAGTCGCCTTCAGCGACGTAGTTTGTTGACAAAAGAATGACCACATATCCAGAGATCAAGAAGATTGCTTTGGTAAATAGAGCAAAGTCGTCAACTACATAAGCGCCGTCAAAGAGTACTCGATCGACGCCATCCATAGCCAAAGTGATAATTGGAATAGCAGTGGCGAGAACGCCCAATCCTGCAAGCGTTGCGGTATACGGGCGGGCTTTCTCTAAAAAGATTATGTCAATAAGAGTTATCAGGCATCCGACGGCGAGAAGAGTGAGTTCAGGAGCTACCGCATGCCAGTCAATTGCTGGACGTTCAAAAGCAAGAGTCAGGAGTTGAGTCGTCACTAACTACTCTCCTGCTGCATGTTCTTCGTGGTCGTCATGACCGCCGCCAAGGTCGTAAATTGACGCACATCCAAGAGCTTCTATTTGTTCTGATGTTAGTTCGGATGCGTTTACTTGTAGACAGTCATCTAAAGATGCATCCACGGCTCCGTCTGTTACTCGGAAGATTAAGTTTGGATAAATACCTATTGCGACAATAAGAGCGAGGAAAGGTGCCCAAGAAATCCATTCATGCTTAGTGACGTCTGTTATTGATGGATCGTCAGCGAATTCGTCTTTGGGTGTTCCAAACGCTGCTCTTTGTAAGAGCCAGAGAAGATATCCTGCTGCTAGAACTGTTCCGAGTGCTGATATCACCATAAATACACGGAAAGTTACTTCAGACAGTCCGTTACCTGGGTTGTAAGCAGAAAGAATGGCCGGGAACTCTCCCCAGAACCCTGCTAATCCAGGAAGACCCAAAGAAGCCATTACGCATAGCCCGAAAATCCATCCCATTCGTGGTGCTTGGACCAGAAGTCCGCCGAGGCGACCGATATCGAGTGTGTGATAGCGCTCTTTGACTGATCCAGCGATGAAGAACAGCATTCCGGTGATTAATCCATGAGCGACCATTCCCATAATTGCCGCATTGATTCCGAAATCAGTAAGCGTTGAAATTCCCAACATTACGAATCCCATATGGGCAACAGAGGAGAAGGCGATAAGTCTCTTCATGTCGGTTTGCGCTAAGCAACCCAGTGCTCCGTAGATGATTCCTATGACCGCTAGTAGCCCTATCCATGGTGCCCATTCGACCGCCGATTCTGGAAGAACGGGGATAGCTATTCTGATGAATCCGTAGGTTCCGAGTTTTAGAAGAACAGCGGCCAGGATGACTGATCCAACAGTTGGGGCTTGTGTATGGGCGTCTGGTAGCCACGTGTGGAAAGGGAACATGGGTACTTTGATGCCGAAGCCTAAGAACATGCCTGCGAATATCCAGAGTCCAGCGGTTCTTGAAATTCCGTTTGAAGAAACTGCAGCTATGAGATCTGAGAGAACGAACGATTCTGATCCTGATAAGAAATAGAGAGCTAGAAAGCTAACCAACATGAGGGCGGAACCAAAAAGGGTGTATAGGAAAAACTTAAGTGAGGCGTAGCGGCGGTCGTCGCCTCCCCATACAGCAATCATGAAGAACATTGGTAGCAATACGACTTCAAAGAAGACAAAGAAAAGGACTAAGTCTTGGGCCATAAAGGTTCCAATCATTCCGGTCTCTAAGACCAGTATGAGGATGAGGAAAGCTTTTGGGTTCTGTGGTTCAGGGAAATGATTCCATGAATAAATGATGCAGAGAGGTACTACTAGCATCGTAAGTAGAACTAACGGTAGTGACATGCCGTCAAGCCCCATTGCATAATGACTGTTGATTACATCTATCCATATGTGATCAACAGCAAATTGAAGTTGACCTGTGGCATCAAAGTCGAACTGAGTCAAGATGAGAATGCCCATAACCGCGACTAAAAGTGACGTCGCTAAAGCAGTCTTCTTGTGAAGCTCTTCTTGTGCCTTTGGTATAAGCAGCATTATTGCTACTCCTACCATTGGGAGAAATGTGGTGACTGTTAGTCCCCAATCGTTGATGAAATTTTCCATGCTGGCCGTCTCCTAAACGATGACGATCAATATTCCGGCAAGAACCGTGGCTGCTGCAAATAAAATTGCTGCATAGCTTTGGACCTTTCCGGACTGAATTTTACGTAGTTCTCCGCCCGCCTCTGAAGAGAGACGTCCGGAGGTATTGACTGCTCCATCGACCACAAGTTGATCGATTTTGTCATAGACAAATTGTCCAGACTTAACCGCTGTTTCTCCAACGCGATCAACTGTTCCGTCGATCACTTGTTGGTTGAAGCGATAGGCCATGCGAGCGAGCGGGCCCTTTGTTCCACCGGCAATTATGCCAGTGTAAAGATGGTCTAAGTAGTATTTCTTATCAAGAATATTGTGAATAATTTTTGCTAATGGATATGTAGTGGTCGGTCCATTCGGTAACTCAGTAAGGCTTTTGCCACTTGCTTTTGAAGCAGCCTCTACTTTGACAAAGTAGTACCACCAAGCAGCGGAGGCACCTCCTATCACTACGAGTGTAGAGATGATAGCTAGAGACCATGATGGGGTGGCGTGGCTTATTGTGGGGAAGTAACCAGCGACTGGTTCAACGTAATGACCGAAACGTTCCTGGAAGGAATCTGGAACAAGTTGGAAGCCTTTTGGAAGGTTGAAAAGTCCGGCGACTATTGCAAGTCCAGCCAGAATCCAGAGAGGTACCACAATGCGGGGTCCGGATTCATGCAGGTCTCCGTGACCTCGGAATTCTCCAAAGAATGTGAGATACACACATCGAGTCATATAGGCGGCTGTCAAAGCGGCAGTAATCATGCCCATAACGAGCATTAAGGTATAGGAGCCATTGCCGCCAGTTCCACCAAATAAGCCCCAGCCTCCGGTTCCGGCGAGTATTTCATCCTTGGACCAGAAGCCTGCTAGCGGGGGAAGTCCCGCTAAGGCTATGGATCCAATAATGAATGTGCGGTAGGTGTGTGGCATGGCTTTTCTCATGCCTCCCATATCCGACTTCATATCGAAGCTATGCACCGCATGTGCAACAGATCCTGACCCTAAGAAGAGGCAGGCTTTAAAGAACGCGTGGGTGAATAAGTGGAATACTGCAGCAGTCCAAGCGCCTACTCCTAAGGCAAGCACCATGTAGCCAAGTTGGGAAATTGTTGAATAGGCCAATACTTTCTTTATGTCGCGTTGAACAAAGGCTAACGAAGCTCCAACAAGTGTGGTTATGCCTCCAACTAATGCCATCAGGTTTATTGATGAGCCTCCTATTGAAAGTCCTTCAAAGAAGACTCCGTAAAGTCGAGCGATCATGAATACACCAGCAACGACCATTGTTGCTGCGTGAATAAGGGCTGAGACTGGTGTGGGTCCGGCCATAGCATCCGGTAGCCATGTATGGAGAAAGAACTGTCCGGATTTTGACATGACTGCAGCCATTAAACAGGTCGCTGCGACTAGTAGTGCTGTGTGGGAAAGTAGTCCGTTGTTTGCAACAGTGTTTGTGGCTGCGATTGAAAATGATCCGAATGTATCTGGCAAAACAGAACCGACAGCGAAGAACAGAATCGTTACTCCGACTAGGAGACCCATGTCGCCTACTCGGTTGGTAAGAAATGCTTTGAGTGCAGCATCGCTGTTTGGTTTTTCTTCCCACCAGTGGCCGATTAGAGCGAAAGAACAGACCCCTACTAATTCCCATGCGACCAGTAATTGTAAAGTGTTTTCTGATATTACGAGTGTGAGCATTGATGCACTAAATAGCGAGAGAAATGCGAAGTAGTGTGTGTAACGCCGGTCTCCACCTACATAATCTGTCGAATATATGTGGACAAGTAGAGATACTAAAGTGACCACGAAAAGCATCATGACGGAGAGCCCGTCCACTAGAACTCCTACTGAGATATCTACTCCATTTGTTTGAAACCATGTCACTGTGTTTGAAACAGCTAGTGAGGAATGGGCCGCATGGTGCCCTGATTCGGAGTGTCCTGATGCCGCGTGCTCATCGTGCGAGTCATCATGATGATCGTCGTGATGATCATCATGAGAAATTTCTCCATGGTGCTCAACTGCTGCGACTGCTAGATGTGTTTCTTCGCCGTGGTAGTTGTCTCTATGATCTAGCCAGGCCAGTCCTGTAAGGACTGCTAAAACGAAAGCTATACCTACGGCTGCTATGCCGAGTTCTGCACCTTTTCGGGGCATGCGTTTCCCAAAAAATAGAATTCCAAGGAATGAAAGGGCAGGTAGTAACGGAATCAGCCATGCGTTACGAAGTAGCCATGCTCCTCCTGAAGTGATTCCAAGAGGCAGCCCGCTTTGTGATGCTGATTCTGCGAAGATGAAGAGTTCTGTCATCATTTAACCCTTCATCAAATCGATCTCTGTGAGATCAATATTTCTGCGATTACGGTATAGGAGAAGAATCATGGCTAGACCTACGCCTACTTCTGCTGCAGCTACGGCTATTACAAAAAGAGCAAATACTTCTCCTGAAATAGAATCTTGGAAGGCTGCGAAAGAGACCAGATTTATATTCACTGCATTAAGTATCAACTCAATTGACATAAGCACTAAAACTCCGTTGCGGCGAGCTAATACGCCGTAGACGCCTATGGCGAATAATGCTGCAGAAAGTAAGAGGAATTGATTCAAATACATATCAATCTTTCCTCGCTACGACGATTGCGCCGATAAGCGCTGCGAGAAGAAGCACGGATATAGCCTCAAACGGGATAATGAATTGACTGAAAATGCTGTCTCCGACGGTGGCAGTAGTGCTTGGAGAGCTACGTGTTAATTCAGCATCAGAGAAGGTATTAATCAACGCTCCAGCAGTAACAATCGCGAGAAGGCCAGCAACTAAGCAGGACATTAGGCGCTGTTCTCCTTTTTCTTCTTCGTCTACGCCTAAAGCTCCTCGAGTAAGCATGATTCCGAAAAGGAATAGAACGACTATCGCTCCGATATAAACCAAAACTTGTGTAACTCCAACAAATTCTGCACCGAGCAGTATAAAAATTGCGGCTGCACCGGCAAGCACAATAACGAGATATAGGGCTGCGTGTACCACGTTACGAGTTGTAACCATGCGAAGAGCGCTGAAGAGCATAATGACAGCGATCAAGCCGAACGCTATGTTTTGCGCAACCACAACTTCACCGCTGGTCAAAGGGTCAAGGCCCGACATCTCTGCGTATACGCTCATCGGGGAACCGTCAATTTCTTTGCCTCACTGCCTGCTTCATAATCTTCAAAATCAGGCACTGTTTCCATCCATTGGCTGAGCAAAGTTTTGTCATGAAGAAGGTCGGCGATTTTTAGTTCTGAATATTCATATTCAGGGGTCCAGAACAATGCCTCAAAGGGGCAAACGTCAACGCATATTCCACAGAACATGCAAAGGGAGAAGTCAATATCGAAGCGATCGAGTGCGTTTTTCTTTCTTGGCTTTCCTCCAGGGCGGCGCGGAGGAGCCTTATATTTATGACCTTCAATATAAATACACCAATCTGGGCATTCTCTTGCACAAAGCATGCATGCGGTGCAGTTTTCTTCATGAAGAGCAATTACTCCTCTTGCTCGTGGGGGTGGGGATTCTTTCACGCGTGGATACTGGACCGTGTGTGACCCTTTCGTGAGTGTTCTGACAAGAGTCTTGAAAGTAACCCCTAATCCTTTAATTAACCCAGGCAATTTAATTTTTCTCATCGTTAAAAGACCACCTTAAGAACACCTGTAATCACGATATTGACCAATGAAAGCGGAATGAGAACTTTCCATGCCAATTGTTGAAGTTGGTCTTCTCTAAATCTTGGATAAGTGAATCGAAACCAGAAAATAAAGAAAGCAACTAGAAGCATTTTTCCAAGCAAAACAATTGGGCCAATAACATTAAAGAGGTTATCTGTTGGTTCAAGTCCCGGGACGTACCATCCTCCTAGGAAAAGCGTGGCTGCTAACGCGGAGAAGATAGCAGCGGTTGCAAACTCTCCGATAAAGAACATTAAGAATCGTAAGCCGGAGTATTCAGTGAGATAACCGGTTACGAGTTCTGATTCGGCAACCGGCATATCAAATGGAGGTTGCGTGAGTTCGGCTTGAACTGCGATCAAGAAAATTAAGAATCCAACAAACTGTGTAATAACATATGGATTGCCGATACCTCCGAAGCCGAAAATCTCTCCTGTTGCTTGAGCCATCACTATCTCTTGCACATTCAATGTTCCGGCCTGAATAATGACTCCGACTACTGCTAAAACCATTGGGAGTTCATAGGCAATGAGCTGGCCAGTTGCCCGTAGCGCCCCAAGCAACGAATATTTTGAAGATGAAGCCCATCCTGCCATAAGAATTCCTATGACAGAGATTGATGAAACAGCGAGACCAAGAAATATCCCTGTATCAACATCTATGAACCAAAGATCCGGTCCAGCTGGGATAACTAAGATTAAAAGGAAAGTGGATATGAGTACCACAAATGGTGCCAGTTTAAAAATGAGCCGATCTGCGGCTTTTGGCAGGATGTCTTCTTTCTGTAGAAACTTTCCTACTTCGGCTAAAAGTTGTAGTGAGCCATACGGTCCAGCTTCCATTGGTCCAAGCCTGCTCTGCATAAAGCTCATCATTTTGAATAGGAAAAGGTACACCAATGTTCCAGCAGGCAGAAGCACCGCTATTAGCCCTACAAGGAGTCTGATGGTGGTTTCCTGCCAATAAGCGAGGTCTGCTAATACAACACTCATCGGTCTATGTCTCCCAATATGAAATACAGACTTGCCAAGATTGAGATTACGTCTGGGACGTAAACTCCTTTAAGTAGCCAAGGGGTAATTGAAACGTTATTGAAAGAGGCAGATCTAATTTTCACACGGAACGGAGTTAAGTCTCCTTTTGAAATAACGTAGTATCCCATAACTCCAAGTGGGTTCTCAGTCTCTACATAGGCTTCGCCTGCCGGGACTTTTATTATTCTTGGCACTTTGGCCATAACTGGACCAGATGGTATCCCGTCAAGAATTTGTTCAATCATGGTGCAAGATTCACGTACTTCTTGTAGACGTACCCAGAACCGTGCGAATGAGTCACCATCAGGGTGTGTCCATACTTTCCAATCTAATTCGTTGTGTACTAGTCCTACCCCGCCATCTCGTCGGATGTCCCAATCAACTCCACTAGAGCGAATATTTGCTCCGGATAAACCGTAGGAAAGACCAATGTCAGCAGGTATGACCCCAATGTTTCTTGTCCGTGATTGGAAAATTTCATTCCCGACAACCAGAGTTTCGATTTCATCACAGAAGTTCCGAATTCTTTTTAGTACTCCTCGTGTTTCGTCTATCCATCCTTTTGGTAGATCATCTTTTAAACCACCGATTCGGTCAAAGTTAGGGTGGAATCTTCCCCCCGTTACTGCCTCGATCTGGTTCAAAATAAATTCCCGGTCGCGGAAAGCAAAAAATACAGGAGTGACAGCTCCTAGTTGTACTCCCATGTCGCCTAAGAAGAGGACTACATTTGCGATACGTGACATTTCGAAGAGTGCTGTGCGTATCCATTGAGCTCGAGGTGGAGCTTCTACTTCCATCAGTTGCTCTGCGGCAAGAATAAACGGAACTTCGTTGGCAAAACTTCCTAACCAGTCAATTCGATTAACCAAAGTTGTGACTTGTGGGTAGGTTCGTACCTCAGTTAATTTTTCGTAGCCTCGGTGCATGTATCCCATAAGTGGGTCAGCTGAAATGACTTGTTCTCCATCAAGCCTGACCACAATGCGTAAGGTCCCATGTGTGGCTGGGTGTTGTGGTCCAATATTTAGAGTCATTCCTTCTGTCTCGATTTCAAGATTGACTCTGGCATCTGCTGCCTGTGCAGCTATGTAGGCCATTTGTTTGGTGTCAGCAGTATCGCTCATGCATCCACCTCGTCTTCTTCGGACTCTTCTCCTGGCATATCTTCAACATCGACTATGCCCGGCCATGGTTTTATCCGACGAGCAAGTAGAGCAAAATCTTTTCTCATCGGATAACCCTCAAAGTCTCCTGGGAGATATAACTTCACTGGGTTAGGGTGATTTAAGAAAGTGATTCCAAACATTTCAGACACTTCTCGTTCATGCCAGTCTGCTCCAGGGTAAATAGAGGACCATGATTCAATAGAGAGGTCTGTGTCCTCTAAGTCAACTTTTAAAGAAATCCCTAAATGGTTTTCTGGATCGTGCACTCTCGCTAGCAGTTGGAATCTTGTTTCTCCTCCTGTTGTTCCCCAGGTCATTTCTTCTGGTGTAACTGGTTCTGGTTGGTCTACTTGCGCATCCATGTCGCGTCCGAAAGGTGACGGTAGCCAATCGATAGCTGAAAGAAAATTAAAGTACTTCATGTTGTAGCGGGTCAAAAGGATTTGTGCAGTCTCTAACCATGCTTCTTTTGTAACACGTGCCCAAACATCAACTTCTGCGATTATTTCTGTAGCAACAAGTGATTCACCTAGATCGTCTTTTAATTTTGATATCAAATCTTCTCGAATATCATCTCGTTTCGGAATTTCGATCTCTTCTTCGGTTGTTTCTTCATGAGACGACAATTGGATCACCGTTCCATCGCTCAGTCATATCCTCTGATGCAATTCTTTCTTGGAGTAGCACTATTCCCTCTAATAGAGCTTCAGGCCTTGGCGGGCAGCCAGGGACATAAACGTCAACTGGGATTATTTGATCAACACCTTTGGTGACTGAATAACTATCCCAATATGGTCCGCCGCTATTTGAGCATGACCCCATAGAAATTACATATTTTGGTTCTGGCATCTGCTCATAAAGTCTGCGTACTACGGGAGCCATTTTGTCCGTCACAGTACCTGCGATGACAACCATGTCCGCTTGACGAGGGCTAGCAGGGAAGGGAATTACTCCAAGACGCATTACGTCGTAACGAGGCGAAGCAAATGCGGCTCCCATTTCAATAGCGCAGCAAGCTAAGCCCCACTGATACACCCAAAGAGAATATTTACGACTGACATTAAGTAGCGTCGTTAGTGGTTTCGGAAGCTTGCCGTTTTCTACTAGACCCATCGAAGAAGACCTTTCCGCCAAGCATAAAATAACCCGAGAGCAAGGATAAAAATAAAAATGGCCATCTCTACTAATCCGAAAACGCCATAGGTTTCTAGTCGTGCGGCCCACGGAAAGATAAAGACAGCTTCAACATCAAACAATACAAACATCAATGCAAAAACGTAATATCTAATGTTTGATTGACTCCACATATCTCCTTGTGGATCTACCCCGCTCTCATAGTTAATGTTTTTTTCAGGTGTGTCTTTACGCGGGCGAATAAGACTTGACAATCCGAGAAAAGTGCCCACAACAACAACGGCTAAGCCGCCGAAAAGAACTAGGGTTAACCAACTACGAAGGAACTCAGACACGGAATTAGAACCTAACTATTTCAATGGGTAAAGACCAACACCAACCCTGAATAATTGGTGTTAAATACAGATTATCTGCCGGAATAGCCGCCTTTGGGGAACCAAATGCATATTTAGACATTTACCCTCCTACCAAAATTGGGATTGCGTCTTTTGCAAGATCAAC
>CACPKO010000008.1 GCA_902634555.1 Actinomycetota bacterium | reverse complement strand
GATCCTTCCAAATTTTCTACTACGGCTTCTAAAACTGATATCCGTTCTTCGAGGGAACTTTGAGTTGTTGAAGATGAGCTACAAGACACGAAACAAAAAATAGCCACTAAAGCAAAGAGGATCGAAGAGAAATATTTAGTAAACACCAGAACTCCTACATAATTAACATTCTGTTATCTCTGTTTAACAAAGAAGAAAGCTAAAGCAAAATCCTCAATTTAGACGAGTGTCTTACGTGTTACTCAGCGGCCTATTGGATGCCAGACTGTTTTCATTTCTAAAAAGTCTGCAATGATATACGGCGTTTCGTCTGTTGGGTCTCCCCAGACAGTTCGTTTCACATTGACTGCAGATTCTTCAAGTATTTCGTGATCAATGTCGTTCGGTGCTCCTGTGAGATCGACTGAGTTAATGTCTAGGTGCCCAAGCATCCATGGAAGTAGTTCTTGCTTGTCTCCGGTGAGAAGATTGACTACTCCGCCTGGGAGGTCGGAGGTTGCTAAGACTTCTGCGAGGGTTACCGCTGCGAGTCCTGCTTCTACGTCTACTACTACGACTGCTGTGTTTCCGCTCACAATTATTGGGGCGAGTCGTGAAACTAACCCTAGTAAAGCTGGTTCTTCGGATGCTACGACTCCTACCACTCCGGTGGGTTCCGGCATGGTGAAGTTGAAATAAGGTCCAGCAACGGGGTTGACCGTGCCGAGAACATGGTGGATTTTGTCTGCCCATCCCGCATACCAAACCCAGCGTTCTATTGCATCTTCCACTTGCCCGACGGCTTCTTTATGTGTTTCACCGGTGCTTTCAAGCACTGCGATGAATTCTTCCCGTCGTGCCTCCATCATCTCGGCGATGCGGTAAAGGATCTGCCCGCGATTGTATGCGGTTCGACTCGCCCAAGACTCTTGCGCTGATCGAGCTGCTCGAACTGAATCTCGAAGGTCTTTACGGGAAGCCTTCGAAATGTTTGCTAAGAGTTGACCTTCGGTGTTTCGTATCGGAAGCGTATATCCAGACTCTGAACGCGGGAACGCCCCATTAATAAATAATTTGTAGGTTTTTGCGACAGGAAGATTTTTGTTCATGATCGACCTCCAACAGCGTTCCGCACATAAGGTGACAGCCCTTGTAATCCGCCTTCACGGCCGAATCCGCTTTCTTTATAGCCGCCAAAGGGGCTAGAGGGATCGAATTGGTTGTAGGTGTTAGCCCAAACAACTCCTGCTTGTAGCCGGTCGGCCATCCATAGAATTTTTGAACCTTTCTCTGTCCATATTCCGGCCGATAATCCGTAAGGAGTGTTGTTTGCTTTCTCTACGGCTTCTTCCGCTGTTCGGAACGTTTGTATAGAAAGCACTGGGCCGAAGATTTCTTCTCGAGCTATCCGATGACTTTGTTGCACTCCAGTGAAAAGTGTTGGGGTAAACCAGAATCCTTTCGCCGGTAATTTGCAGTCGGGTTGGAAGATGTCTGCTCCTTCGGCGACTCCGGATTCGACTAATTCTTGTATACGAGTAAGTTGTGCACCCGAGTTGATTGCTCCTACATCAGTGTTCTTGTCAAGTGGGTCACCAACCCTCAATAAAGCAACTCGTCTTTTAAGGCGTGCTATGAAATCTTCAGCTATTGATTCTTGAACCAGAAGGCGTGAACCTGCGCAACAGACGTGTCCTTGATTGAAGAATATGCCGTTCACCACTCCTTCTACGGCTTGATCAATCGCAGCATCTTCGAACACGACATGAGCGGCTTTACCGCCTAACTCTAAAGTGAGTGGTAATCGACGGGCCGCCGCTGCCTTTTGAATCATCTTCCCAACATCTGTTGATCCAGTGAACGCCAACTTGTTGATATCGGGATGGTTGACCAGTGCTTCACCGGTTTCTCCGGCTCCAGTAACGATGTTGACAACTCCAGGTGGAAGGTCAGCGTCTTGAATCAATTCGGCGAGAAGTAACGCAGTTAACGGCGTAGTTTCTGCTGGTTTCAACACCACGGTATTACCGGTCGCTAATGCGGGCGCGATTTTCCATGCAGCCATGAGTAGTGGGAAGTTCCATGGAATGATTTGCCCCACTACTCCGTGAGGAGAAACTTTTCTATTAGGGAAGGCGTAATCGAGTTTGTCGGCCCACCCTGCGTTGTAAAAGAAATGAGCCGCAACTTGTGGAAGGTCGAAATCTCGACTTTCTTTTATTGGTTTCCCACCATCTAGCGTTTCTAATACAGCGAATTCTCGAGATCTTTCTTGAATCTGTCTCGCAATGCGGTAAAGGTACCGGGCTCGCTGTTTCCCCGGCATGTCACGCCAATAATTTTTGTACCCTTTTCGCGCTGCTTTAACTGCTTTATTCACATCATCGGTTGAAGCTTCAGCGATAGTAGAAAGATGTTCTTCTGTAGCGGGATTTATTGTGGAAAACGTTTTCCCAGATTTGGCTTTAACGAACTTTCCGCCGATAAACAGGTCATAACTTTTAGCGATATTTACGATTTTTGTTGATTCTGGTGCCGGAGCGTATTCAAGGTTAAAAGGCTCATTTGTGTTCATGATTTAGTCCACCGTCACATAGTTAGGGCCAAAGTAACGGCCAGTTTCTAGTTTTCCGAGTTGTTGAAGAACGTCATTTAAAAGGCTGGATGCTCCGATTCTGAACAAGTCAGGGTTTAACCATTCTTGTCCAAGCGTTTCGCCTATCACTACCAAATAATGCCAAGCCTGTTTCGCTGTTCTGATACCTCCCGCTGCTTTGAGCCCAACGATCTGACCTGTCTTGTCCGCATGGTCACGTATGGCTTCTGCCATACAAAGTACTACCGGCAGAGTTGAAGCTTTTGGAATTTTCCCTGTTGAAGTTTTTATAAAATCTGCTCCAGCGACCATGGCGAGTTCAGAAGCTCTTCGTATTTGGTCGTACCCACCAATTTCCCCAGTCTCAAGAATCACTTTCAAGTGAGCGTCTCCGCATGCTTCTTTCGCTGCTGAAATCTCATCTGCGGCTTGTATGTACTTTCCTGTGAGAAACGCGGAACGGTTCAGAACTATGTCTATTTCATCGGCACCCCGACTAACCGCATCAGTAATGTCGGAAAGTCGAACATTCAGATTTGATAAACCGCTTGGGAAAGCTCCGGCCACGCTTGCTACTTTGACAGAAGTTCCGGCAGTAAATTCTGCTGCATAGTCAACCATTTCCGGGTAAACGCATACCGCCGCAACTGAAGGAACTGAAAAGTCTGTTGCATCAGGGCGAATCGCTTTTCTGCAAAGAGATGCCACCTTTTCTGGTGTATCTGCACCCTCAAGTGTCGTTAGATCCATGCAGCGGATAGATAACTCAAGAGCTGCTCGTTTTGTATCATTTTTTATTGAGCGTGTCGCTAAAGAACTCGCTCTAGTTTCTAAAGCGACCTGGTCCACAGACGGAGTTAGGAAGAAATCTCGTGTTCGGCCCAACTTTAAGGTTGTGTGAGTTCCGACGGATAGTTTGTTGCGTTCTTTTAATTCTTCTATTCCTGATTCTCCTGTCGACTCTAAGAGTTTTAAGTGATACAGGAGGTCGTCAACTGTTACTTTGTTTTCTTTTTGCATGGTACGGAAAGACTCATGCGGTTTGGACTGTAAGTATGCACTTGATGCCCCCATCGCTTTACATGCTTCGCGTTGAGAAGAAAGAACCGAAGTAAGTTCTAGCTCTCCGGCTTGGATCTTGGCTTCAAGAGTCAGCCGGTAGGGCTTGACTTTTAGGCGATGGTCGCTATCTTTTTGACTTGACATGTTAACCTCACATGTCACTTTACAGTAAAAATCTAACTTTACATATTGAAAAGTGAAGAATTTATTTACTTAAAAGATCACTTACACTCTTAAGAGCATGTTTCAATTCTGTCTCCGCTAACATGTTCGCCGCAGCATAAGGATACTTACGAGCAGCGAAGCTATCCGTGATGGCTTTTCGAATCCACCAAGTTGCATAAGTAGAGAACCTGAAGCCTTTTCTCCAATCAAATTCTCCTACAGCACGGTCTAAACCAAGGTTCCCTTCTTCAATTAAATTCATTAGCGGAATACCAGAATCACGATATTTTTTAGCGATAAGAACTACAAGATGTAGATATGGCTCAGTAAATTTTACTTTTGCTTGCTCCCCTTTTATTACCGTACGTCGTAATTTTCGTTCTTCCGTTGGCGTTAAGTTTGCTCCCCAATTTTTTTCTAGCGCTATATCGGCAGCGACACCCTCTTCAATTTCTTCCATTAACCGAATCTCGTCTTCTCTATCTAGAAATGAGGAAAATTCACCAATACGTTTTTCGTAATTGTCAACCAAACAATCGTCCTCACGTGATGCAACCTCACCACTTTGTACCGGAACCACAACTTCTGCATAGATTTTAATAAGTGGCTCTGTTCCACTAGGCCGAACAACAACTCGTGATTGACTTGTTTCGAAAGCAACCGCGTCTGTTGCCGGCAACCAACTGAACTGGCTTGAAAAATCCGTTACCTTTTTAACACCGTAACTACCGATTCTTTTCGGCGGATTTTGACGAATCAAATTCATGATTTGCTTCATTGCTTCAACACCTTCTGGCCCTTCAAAGCGGTGAGTTACCTGTCCAGTTGCATGACAACCGTGAAGATGCCATAGCTCATGTAAAAATTCGACCACTGGCCGTTTATCCCGCTTTGCTCTTCTCGCTATATCCGCAAAAACAAGAGCTGCAGTTACTCCATCTTTGTCATGCACATGATCACCAACAGCAAATCCAAGTGCTTCTTCATAGCCGAAAACAAAATTCTTTTCCTGACTATCAATACCTGGCCGCATGATCCACTTGAAGCCAGTCAAAGTCTCTTCATAATGAACGTTATGATGCTCTGCTATTTTTTTAAGCATCCGAGAAGAAACAATGGTCGTTACCACTAATCGGTCACTCCCCTCTGACGACTGCAGCACGTGTTCCGCTAATAGCGACCCTATTTCGTTGCCGTTCAAGGTGCGCCACGTCTTCCCATCTGGAACTACTACAGCAAGACGATCCGCATCAGGGTCATTAGCTATTAGAAGGTCTGCGTCTATCCTCTTTGCTTCTGCGAGAGCCAAATCTAATGTTCCAGGAACTTCAGGGTTTGGAAAATTAACAGTAGGGAAATCCGGATCAGGTTCGGCTTGTTCCTCAAGTACATGAACGGAAGTAAACCCTGCTCGAGTAAACACCTCCACGAGAGTGTCTCTTCCTACTCCATGAATCGGTGTGTACATTATCTTCAACTCTGATTCAGGAGATTGAGTTACACAACTCGCCGCCATGTCTAAATATTGTTCTAGTAAGTTTCCTTCATCGTGAGTAATCAAAGGGCTATCTAACGAAGCGATTTCCATTTCATTTGGTTTTATCTCGTCAAGGTAAGCACTTATTTCTTTATCTAGAGGTGCGTTGATCTGCGCACCATCTTTCCAATAAACCTTGTAACCGTTGTCTTGACGCGGATTGTGACTAGCTGTAACCATAATTCCAGCTGACGCCTTGATTTGCAGGACAGAAAAAGCCAGCACGGGGGTAGGTAACGCTTTAGGTAACAATACGCAACGAATACCATGATTCGCTAAAACACGGGCTGTATCAGAAGCAAAAACGTCGCTTTGTGTCCGAGCATCGAACCCAATAACCACTAACGGAGATTCTTTCTGATCTTCTTCAAGTAAACGTTTCGCTATTGCTGTTGCGGTCATCTGCACCAGAGAACGATTCATTCGCTGAGGCCCGGCCCCTAAGGGACCCCTTAAGCCAGCAGTCCCAAACTCTAAATGACCGGTAAATCTTTCAATCAAGTCAGATTCTGGACCTGCTAAAAGTGCTTCGATTTCTTGGCAGTTATTTAAGTCAGATTCACACTCAAGCCATTGTTTAGCGGCAACACGGGCCTGATCTCCAGACAAAGTTTTGGTCACAGACGTTCCAAAATTTCTCGCAACAGCGCCATGATCCGTGGACCTGATTCTGCAGCTACTGTGAGCACATCTTCATGGTCAAGTTCTACTTCACTTATTCCCGCTGCGGCATTAGTGACAAGTGAGATGCCGAGAACTTCGGCCCCTAGATGCCGTGCTGCTATAGCTTCCAACACGGTGGACATTCCAACAAGGTTCGCTCCTAAAAGTTGAAACATGCGGACTTCTGCCGGGGTTTCAAAGGCTCCCCCGAGTAAACCTGCATATATTCCTTCAGGAAGAGATGGGTCCACTTCTTTGGCTATGTCACGCAGGCGAGACGAATAGGCTTCAGTGAGGTCAACAAAGTGAACGGGAAGGCCAACCGATGGGGCGGGACCTACCATTGGTGACGTTCCAGTCAAATTCAGTTGATCGGAAATTAAAACAGGTTGACCATCTTTCCATGCCGGGTTAAGACCGCCAGCGGCGTTAGTGAGTATCACTGTTTCGCATCCTGCCGCGATTGCTGTCCTGACTCCATGCACCGCTGTCGCAGCTGAGTGTCCTTCATACAAATGGGCGCGACCACCAAGCACTAATACTGATTTATCTCCGACTTTTAAAGAACGAGCGAGATTACGGTGCCCTAAAACTGTTGGTGCGGGAAATCCTGGCAATTCATCTAACCCAACGTCCGCGACGACGTCTCCGAGTCCATCTGCGGCGGCAGCCCAACCAGATCCGAGCACTAAGACCACGTCATGGTTTTCCACTCCGGTGGCTTTCGCTAATACTTTGGCTGCTTCTGCGGCTAATTCGTATGGGTCTTGTTCTTGCATCTTTACTTTCTTTCTCTGCTGTAGCTATAAAACTAAATAGGTAGTTGATCGTAGTTTAAGAAATAAAACTCTTAGACGTAGGTACTGCCTTTTGGTGCCCCTTCGTCTTTTCTGATTTTTACGTTGATCAAAGCAGGTTTACCGGAAGCGAATGAACGCTCTAATGCTGGTCTGATTTCTTCTGGCCGCTCACAGTGCTCCCCGTGACCTCCTAAAGCTTCTACGACTTTGTCGTAACGGGTGTCCGCGAGATCGACCGCTACTTTTCTTTCTGCTCCATATATCCCAACTTGTGGACGTAACATTTGCCCCCAAGCTGAGTCGTTTCCGACAATTCCAACAATTGGAAGGTTGAATCGAATAGCGGTGTCGTATTCAAAGCCGTTAAGACCGAATGCGCCGTCGCCGTAGATAATGAGAACTCTTCTGTCTGGGAACGTGTGTTGAGCCGCTAAAGCAAACGGCATGCCGACACCTAAGGTTCCTAGTGGGCCAGGATCCATCCAACAATTTTCTTTCAACACAGGAACCACTTTGGAAACTTGAGCAACGATATCTCCACCATCCCCTATGAGAATTGTGTCTTCGTCGATGAAGTCTCTTATTTCTGCAGCAAAACGAAGCGGATCTACCGGACTTTCATCAGAGGAAAGTTGTGATTCAAATCCTGCTGCTATTTCCTCTTCGCGGCTACGCAATTCAGAGGACCATTCTTTGAACTCTTTTGAAATTCCTTTTGTGATCTCCTCTAAAGCAGTTCCGATGTTCCCTACTAACGCCACGTCTGATGAACGATTTTGCCCAATAAGAGAGGCTTCCATCTCTAATTGAATGATTTTCGCTTCCTGTGGTATAGCTCCCCCATATTTGAGACGGAAATCAAGAGGAGAGCCAGCAAGAATGAAGACGTCGCATTGCATCATTGCTTCTTTACGAACTCGATTAAAAAATTGCGGATGATTTGATTGGAGTTGCCCTCTTCCCATGCCGTTTAAGAAAACAGGTACCTTAGTTTTTTCAGCGAATTCTGCTAAAGAAGCACTCCCTTGAGACCATTTGACTCCCGTTCCTGCCAACATGAGCGGCCGTTCAGCTTGAGTTAAAAGATCTATTGCTTGTTGGACATCTTGCGGGTCTGGTATCACCTGAGGTGGTGTCGTACGAATTTGCGGGAAGTAGACGTTTTCCATTTCCGCCGGACCCATGAGAACGTCCATGGGAATTTCCAGGAATGCCGGTCCGGGTGTTCCTGTAACGGCCGCTCGGACTGCCATCTCTATGTATTCGGGTATTCTGCTGGTTTCATAGCAGGCATCTGCCCACTTGCTAATTGGGCGAATCATAGAAACGTGATCCATTTCTTGAAGGGATCCTCGCCTTAAATTGTTGAATGGTCCTTGTCCGCCAAGAACAAGAATCGGGCTATTGGCTCTCCAAGCATTCGCTATGCCCGTCACTCCATCAGTAATTCCCGGGCCAGCAGTTAAAGCTGCACACCCGATCTTTCCTGGATTCAGTCTGCTGTATGCATCTGCCGCGTGAACGGCTGCCTGTTCATGTCGGACATCAATGATGGCGATGCCTTCATCTAGTGCGCCGTCGTAGATAGGCATGATGTGCCCTCCACTTAAAGTAAAAATTGCTCCAACTCCAGCATCTTTAAGTGCTTTTGCTGCCAGTTTTCCTCCGTGAACCATGATTTTCTTCCTCTCTGAAATTCACTTTAAGGGATCAACCGAACGGGTTCATAGCCCACTTGTAGATATCTAGATTTTTAGGACTCTGTTAAAGCTTTTGTGACCTCAAGAATTCCTTCCCTTGCGTCACTGAAATAAAGGAGGGTGTTGTCCGCGATAAACAATGGGTTTGCTATTCCAGCAAAGCCCGGGCTTAACGATCTTTTCACCACAACCACCGTGCGGGAGTCATCAACGTCAAGAATCGGCATGCCTGCTATTGGAGAGTCCGGATCATTTCGTGCAGCGGGATTGACTACGTCGTTTGCTCCGATGACTATGGTCACGTCGGCGCGTTTAAATGTCGGATTGACTTGATCCATATCCAAGAGGTGTTCATAGTCGATTTCTGCTTCTGCCAAAAGTACGTTCATGTGCCCAGGCATTCTTCCTGCTACCGGATGTATTCCAAAGGAAACCTCTACATCTGATGCTTGCAGGGTTTGCATGAGTTCTCTGACTGCGTGTTGAGCTTGAGCTACCGCCATTCCGTAGCCAGGAACTATGACTACTCTCTCCGCTATTTCTAACAGCATGGCGATTTCTTCCGCTGAAGTTGACGTGACCTGGTCGCCGTAAATGTCGTCTCCGGAATCAACAGCTGAAGGTGCTGCCCCAAATAGAACGTCAAGGAGGGATCGATTCATGGCTTTACACATGATTTGCGTCAGCACTAAACCGCTCGCCCCTACCAATGATCCAGCAATTATTAGTAGTGAGTTATCAAGAACGAATCCTGTGGTGGAAGCTGCCACTCCGGAAAGGGCGTTCAATAAAGCTATGACTACTGGCATGTCCGCTCCGCCAATTGGAACTGCGCAAAGTATGCCAAGCAGGAACCCTCCGGCGATAAGTAACCAAAGTGAGAGTTGGCCTTCGGGTTGAAACCCACCGATTTGAACTGCGAAAGCGAGTGAAATCAAGGCGACAAGGATTCGAACAATTGGAAGTCCGCGGAAACCATTCCATGTCAGCCTTCCTTGCAGTTTTCCAAAAGCGATCATGGAACCAGAAAGAGTCATCGCTCCTACGAGTGAAGTGACTGCGGCGGCTACCGCTATCTGTCCAGTTGAATTTCCTAATTCGTTTATTTCTATGAATGAAGAAGCTGCGACCAAAACGGAGGCTCCACCGCCGAAACCATTGAATAGAGCTACGAGTTCTGGCATTGATGTCATCTGAACTCGAAGAGCCAGTAGGGCTCCAATCGCTATTCCTATCGCCAATCCGATCGCTAGGAATTGATAGCTGAGTATTGATTGGTCCACGAGGGTAACAAGAACTGCGATCAGCATTCCGGTTGCCCCCATTAGATTTCCTCGAGGCGCGGTTCTTGGTCGTCCTAGGCCTTTGAGCCCCACGATGAAAAGAACTGCAGCTACTAGATATCCGAGGTCAATCACATTTGCTCTACTCATGATTCACGCTTCTTACGTTTCGTGAACATTGAAAGCATCCGGTTAGTGACTACAAATCCTCCAACCACATTTATTGTTGCTAGCACTACAGCAAAAAATCCGAGGACTGTCGTAAGGGTTGAGTGGTCCGCTCCAGCAGAAACTAGAGCCCCGATGAGAGTTATGCCAGAAATAGCATTTGAGCCAGACATTAAGGGAGTGTGCAGAGTCGCTGGGACTTTAGAAATGAGTTCTAAACCAAGAAAAACTGCCAAAGTGAAGAGAGTGAAGGCTATGAGTAAGGTCATGCGTCAGTCCTCTGATTTTCTGTATTGAATTTTTGAATCATGGCGTTATTTACTATTTCGCCTTGGTGGGCAACCAACATTGTTTCAACGACTTCGTCCTCACGATTGATAACTATCTTTCCTTCGTCGGTAATGAGTTGCACTAAGTTTGAAAGATTATTAGCAAACATGCGAGAAGCCGATAGTGCCATATCCGAAGCGAGATTACTTGGCGCAAGAATTGTCACTCTTTGATGCATAACTTCAGTGTCCATTTGACTAAGGAAGCAATTGCCCCCTCGTTGAATAGAAAGATCAACAAGCAGTGAGCCTGGTTTCATGGCTTCCACCATTTCTTGTGTAACCAAAATTGGGCTCTTAGCACCAGGTATCTGAGCAGCAGTAATAACGAGGTCCGCTTCCGCCAAATAGGGAATCATGTCTTTTTGTATTCGCTCATCGCGTTGAGGAGGGGTCTCCCCTTCTTCACCTTCTGGAAGATCTATAGATTTAGCTCCGAGAGAACGTATCTGTTCTAGAGCTTCTGGCCTTATGTCGAATCCCTCAACATTGGCACCTAACCGTCGAGCAATAGCCATCGCTTGCAAACCGGCAACTCCAGCTCCGAGAACCACCACTCTTGCCGGAGGGATCGTTCCTGCCGCAGTTATTAAAAGAGGGAACAGTTTCGGCATTCTTTCCGCTGCCATAAGAACTGCTTGAAATCCAACAACAGTTGCCATTGACGACAGAACATCTACAGCTTGCGCTCGTGTACTTCTTGGTACGAGATCTAAAGAAAAAACTGAAGCACCAGTTTTAGTCAATTTATTTGAATGTTCTGGGTCCCAGAGAGGATCCAGAAGACCGAGAACTACGTGTTGGGAAGTAAGAGAGGTGAGATCGGTTTCCAACAATCCATGTATTGTCAGGACAATTCCTTCGCTACCGATAGCAGAAGAAACATCTGGAGCGATTGTTGCCCCGGCTGTCCGGTACTCTTCATCATCAAATCCTGCAAGTGCACCTGCTCCGCTCTGGACAGAAACTTCGTTACCTTGCGCGACGAATTCTTCAACGACTTCTGGGGTGGAAGCTACACGACACTCACCCTCTAGTTGTTCTTGAACTACGACGATTCGCACTTACTTAATACCTCTTGTGATAAATAGTGTTGCCTCCGCCTTGAGAGACTAACGGCAATAAAGACTATAAAGACTGATATACCTGTGGCTAGTCGCTACGCTCTTAGTCTAATGAACGATTCAAACAGCATTCGAGCGATACAGACTCGTCTTGCCTTATCTGCCTTTCTGTTACTTTTCGTTGAACTAGCTTTAATCCGTTGGCTAGGAGCCAACGTCATCTACCTTGCTTATTTCTCAAACTTCGTCTTAGTGGGAAGTTTCCTGGGAATCGGCCTTGGATTTTTATGGGCCGGCCGATTCGAACGTTCATTATTTCCTTTAGCCCCTGTTGCTTTAGCATTATTTGTTCTATTCATCCGACTCGCAGGCGTAAATGTTGAAGTTGGAGGAAGCGATCTCATTTTCTTCGCTGATCAAAGACCAGTAGGTCCACCACGGTGGTTGATACTTACCGTGATTTTTATTGTTGCCGCCGCAATCATCGCCTGCATCGCCGATGGAGTAGCGCGAAGCTTTGCAAAGCTTGAACCCCTAGAGGCTTACCGGTGGGACCTCATTGGTTCCATCTCTGGAGTCATTGGATTTTCTGTTCTTTCCTTCCTAGGTGCTCCCCCAATCATTTGGGGTGTGGTGGCTGGCTTACTCTTCCTTGGACTCCTACATGACTCTGATAAAAAAGCTTTATTGGTGCGTCTTGTCGCAGTTGGCCTTCTCTTTGGAGTGTTAGCTGAGGAATCCATTGGCGAAGATAAGGCTTGGTCTCCCTACTACGCCCTGTCCTGGGAAGACAATGAAGTAGGCGGCATTGACATGAGCATCAATGACGTAGGAACTTGGAAGCAGTTTCCAGTTGGAGTAGTTAGTCCATATTCGTTCGTTCATGACGTTCGCACTGCCGACTCCCCTGGTGACGTCTTAATCATTGGTGCCGGATCAGGAAACGACGTTTCAGAAGCACTAGCGCGTGGAGCGAACCGAGTTGATGCAGTTGAAATAGATCCATTAATTCATGAAATCGCCAGCAAGAACCACCCAGATGACCCGTATGCCGACCCTAGAGTCTTTACCCACATCAATGATGGGCGAGCTTTCCTAGAACGCACTGACCGTCAATGGGACATGATCCTTCTCGCGTTGCCTGACTCGCTAACGGTTGTCTTAGGACAGGGGTCTGTACGCCTTGAAAGTTATCTCTTCACTGAAGAAGCTCTTGCTTCTTACAACGAGCACCTTCGCCCCGGTGGGGTTTTTGGAATGTACAACTTCATGCGTGAAAGATGGCTAGTGGATCGTTACGCCTCCACTCTTGATCAAGAATTTGATGAACCACCTTGTGTGGTCGATTTTGAAGATGCAGACCACTTTTCAATCTTGGTAGCTACAGATAACGCTTCTTCCATTGATTGTTCTGCAGGTGAACCCGAAGGGGCGCTCTGGATGGCTTCTTCCAATGTTCCTGACCCAGTTTCCGATGACCATCCATTTCCCTACTTGAGAACTGCTCACATTCCTAGTTTTTATTTACTAACTATTGGCCTGATACTGGCAGTTTCCGCACTGGCCGTCCGAATGGTAGCTGGCCCCCTAAAAGGTATTCGCCGTCAAACCGATGTTTTCTTCATGGGATTAGCTTTCCTTCTTTTAGAAACAAAAAATGTTGTTCAATTTGCTTTACTTTTTGGAACCACATGGTTTGTTAACGCTTTAGTTTTTGTAAGTCTTCTTGGCTCTGTTCTTGCTGCAGTTGAAGTGAGTCGTCGAGTCAAATTCAAGAGCCAAAATTTGCTTTATGGATTTTTAGCTTTGTCTCTCGTCTTAAATTGGCTGGTTCCAGCGTCTTGGCTTCTTTCACTTGGACCCACTCTCCGCCTATTTGTCGGCGGCGGTATTGCTTTCCTTCCAGTTTTCATCGCAAACCTTATATTTGCTGATCGATTCCGTGACGAGAAAGAATCAACTACCGCTTTCGGAGCTAATTTATTAGGAGCAGTAGTTGGTGGCCTTTTAGAGTACATGGCACTTTTGATGGGTTACCGTTCTTTATTGTTCATTGTTGCTGGCGCCTATTTGATTGCCTTGTTCGCTACACGAAAATCGCAACAAACAATTCCTGCTTAACTCTGATCCAAAAAACCATCCAAATTTAGATGGACTTACCCAACTCGGACTCGTCTTCACCATCTGTGTGTTCTAGGTTGTAAAAATGGATGTTGAGTTTGAGATCCCAGGACCAGGGCAATGGAGTCTTGATCGATCGCATTTCCCTGGTGGAACTACACCAATCATGCAATCTTTGATGCATCAGTCAATAGAGAACGCTTTTAGGGAGCACTGGCCTCTTCGCGGTATCCCTGCTGAAACCATGTCTGTGGCTTTCGTGAATGGTTTCATGTACTCGCGTCTACGACCTCTCGTTTTAGCAGATCGTCCGTCCTCTAAACCTCCGCCAACTTTTCTCCTTAAAATTCTTACACGTATACATCCGGAGTTTCGGAGACGCACTAAAGCAGCTAAAAAAACTTTGACTTCCTCTCCGACGCGAGCGGTGATCCAAGAATGGCATGAAGAAATTAGACCTCGATTTACTTCAGCGAACCTAAATTTCCAAGATATTGATCTTTCACTTCTAAATGAAGAGGGTTTAGTAAACCATTTCAACTCTGTTCTCGCCCACCTCCACATTTCAATGAAAGAACATTTTCGACTCCATAACTTTGATCTTGGCCCACTTGGAATGCTTCTGCTGGAAAGCAAGAGATGGGGTTTTGAAGGCCCAGAAGTTCTCGAGGCTTTAGTTGGCGCATCACCTTCCACGAAAACTCCACGTGAATCGTTATTTAAAATAAAAACTCTCCTAGAAAAAGACCAAGTAATCCCAGAAACTCTTGAAGATGTGAAAAGATCCCCTGCTGCTTCTGCTGAACTTGAGGTCTACCTAAAAAATCATGGATCTGTTCTCTATGCCGGATACGACCTTGACTCTCCCACGTTAAAGGAATCGCCCGAAATCCTCCTTACAACTATTCTTGCTGCCACTGACTCGATCTCTAACTCGAACAAGCCACTGGAAATCGCCGCTCAACTTCGTGAACGCGTTCCCGCAAATGAACGTTTGCGTTTCGATGAAATACTTCATGACGCGCGAGAAGCCATGGATTTACGTGACGATAATGGTCCAATAACTGTTGAATGGCCTTGTGGGCTTTTGCGGTTAGCGATGCTTGAAATTAGTAAACGCCTCAAATCCTCCACTCAGATTCTGGAAGAGTCCCATATTTTTTCTTTAACCGCCACAGAAATAACCAGCCTTCTAACTACTGACACAGGGCCCTCTTCTGAAGAAATCAGTGAAAGAGAAAAGAATCGTATTCAACAAAAGCTTCTTGACCCGCCACTAACACTTGGACCTCCGGAAACCCCTCCCCCAATTGATGCTCTTCCAGCGCCGCTGGCAACAACGGTAAGTATGGTTCAAGTTGTCATTAACGAACTCGGCATGGATGGGACTCAAGGAAGTAACTCAAGCGAATACCTAACCGGAGTAGGCATCGGAGAGAAAACAACAATTGGTGTGGCTCGAGTCGCAGAAAACGCTGAAGAAGCAATGAGTCGTTTACAACCAGGAGAAATTCTTGTTACTCGAGCCACTTCTCCTGCCTACAACTTAGTGCTAACACTTGTTGGTGGATTAATTACCGCTGAGGGTGGAGCGATGTCTCACGCCGCCGTGCTTTCTCGAGAACTTGAAATCCCTGCCGTTATAGGTGTTGCAAAAGTTATGACGAGCATTAAAGATGGAGACATAGTAGAAATCGACTCTTTAAGAAACTCAGTAACCATAAAAACCAAACTTTCTGAAAGTAATTAAATGGAACATGAAAAGAACTCTGAAGTAATTGGATCTTCAACTCGTAAACGTCGCTCCACTAGGCGGAGACGAGACGAGCCTGTCTTATCTTTTGAAGGTGTAAAGCCTTTAACTTACGATTTAGATCCTGTTGAAATCTTAAAAAGTGAAGATATTGAAACCATTCATAAAGCATCAATGCGCCTCCTTAGCGAAACAGGAATGCTCCTCATAGATCATCCACCTGCTCTTGAGAATTTGAAAGCTAACGGAGTGAAAGTTGAAGGTGAGATGGCGTGGATTGATGAAGACACGCTCATGCATTTCGTAAATATGGCTCCACGCACTTTCACACAGTTGGCTCGTAACCCGCTGAACAATTTAACAGTAGGTGGAAATCAAATAATTTTCGCTCCGGTTTATGGGCCGGCATTTGCCTTTGATTTAGATAAAGGACGTCGCCCAGCAACGTTAGAGGACTTTCATAATTTCGCGAAACTTACGTATATGACCCCGGAATTGCATCACGCTGGTGGCGTTCTAGTTGAACCAAATGATGTTGACTTAGGTGAACGACATCTTGACATGCTGCTCGCTCATATCACGTTAAATGACAAGGCCTATATGGGGAACGTCATACATCCTGATAATGCCCGTGACACAGTGACTATGAGTGAAATCATTTTCGGCGCTGAAGCTATTCGGGAAAACCCAGCAGCGCTTTCTATCGTAAGTATTTCTTCTCCTATGCGCATGGATGAACGAATGCTGAGCGCTCTAGAGGTTTACGCGGAAGCCAAACAGGCCATGATTTTGGCTCCATTCATCATCGTTGGTGCTATGTCCCCAAGCACGATCGCTGCTTCTATAGCTCAACAAAACGCTGAATCACTTTTTGCTATCGCTTACGCCCAAATGCTAAATCCTGGAACCCCTTGCATACAGGGGCCGTTCTTACCAAATGTTGATATGAAAACTGGAGCTCCTGCTTTTGGTAGCCCAGAAAGCAATTTGGCTCTTTATGCCTGCGCTCAAATGGCTCGTTACTATGGGCTTCCTTTCCGTTCAGGAGGCAATTACACCGCATCGCGTGTGCCAGATGGACAGGCTGGGTATGAATCTGCCGGAACTGTTTGGCCTACAGTTCAAGCTTGCACGAACTTCATTCTTCATGCAGCAGGATGGCAAGAAGGCGGATTGACATCTGGATATGAGAAGTTCATTCTTGATGTAGAAACTCTTGGAGCATTAACAAAATTCTCAAAGGGCCTTGATCTTTCTGAAGAAGAATTTGCTTGGGATGCTTACGAAGAAGCTGGGCCAGGTAATCATTTTCTGGGAACGGCCCACACCATGAGACATTACAAAGATGCTTTTTTCCAGCCAAAGGTTTTTCATACAGACAGTTACGAAAAATGGAAAGATGAAGGAAGCACTGACGCTGGCCAACGAGCAAACCTTGTTTGGAAAGAGATGCTCAACAACTACGAACCTCCGGCGTTAGATGGAGCCATAACTGAAGAATTAGATGCTTTTGTTACTCAACGACGACAAGAGATCCGAGATGGCAAAGCCCGTAGCGAATGGGTGGCCTCTAAAAGTTCTTCCTAAATGTCTTTCATAAGACGAAGAGCATCATAAATGGCGGCATGAATATTTCGATTCGCTACCGCATCTCCTATCCGATATAAGGCGAAAGAGTCCTGTTCTTTCTCAAAACATGGCTGTGGCTGGCCATTAAGTAGAGCGGCATGGTCAACTTCACCTTGATTGCAAGAAAGAGCTTTGAGGCTGAAGTACAGGTCTGCGTTGGGAAGAGTTCCATGGTCAACAACGAAGCAATCCACGGCTCGTTTCGTTCGGTGCGGAGAGTGGTCACTACCTAATTCAACAAGAAGCTGATCGTTTTCTTTACTGACACTAACTACGCGTTGGTTAAGTGTGATACGTGTTTCTGTTTCATTGAATGCTCGAGCGTAGGGAACATGGTTCACCCCTCCTATGTCTATTCCTAGCATTCGTTCTGGAGTGACTATTTCTAGGTTCGCTCCGGATTGTGCAATTATTTCTGCAGTGGATAACGCAGAATGAGTGCCGTTGTCGTCATAGAGAAGAACATTTCCTTGTGGAGTCACTTCTCCACTTAGAACTTCCCAAGATGTGACCGCCAGTTCAGCACCGTATTCGAGAGCTGGGATTTGTGGTAGCCCGCCGGTGGCTATGACTACCACATCCGGTTCCAACACGGTTATGTCTTGGACCTCTGCGATTTGGTCATAAAGGATTTCAACTCCTAAGCGTTCTAATTCAGCGAGTCGCCAATCCACTACTCCTTGGAAGTCTTGCCGGCGCTTATTTCTTACTGTTAACGCGATCTGGCCGCCGGCTTTAGGCATAGCTTCAAAAACTGTTACGGCATGACCGCGTTCTCCGGCCACTCTTGCTGCTTCTAGTCCTGCTGGCCCAGCCCCTATAACTACTACTCGCCGGTGTTTTTCAGCTGGAAATACTTTGTGCGGCATGATTGCTTCTCGTCCTGTTGCCGCGTTATGCACACAGAGAGCTTCACCATTTTCGTAAATTCCATCCAAGCAAAAAGTCGCCCCGACACAAGGACGAATTTGTTCTTCTCGCTCTTCGATGACCTTTAAGACAATATGAGGATCAGCCATATGCGCTCTTGTCATTCCGACTAAATCGACTTTGCCTTCTTGAATCGCATAACGCGCTGTTGCCACGTCATCAATTTTTGAAGCATGTAAGACTGCAAGGTCAGTGTTTTCTTTCACTAATCCAGCGAAATCTAGATGAGGTGCGGCTGGCATTCCATGTATGGGAATCACATTGGAGAGTTGAGCGTCAGTTGCTACTAGCCCTCGAATCACGTTGACGAAATCTATTAATCCTGTGGCTTCAAATTTTTTGAGTATCTCGATTCCAGCGTTGTAATCCAGGCCTTCCGGTACGACTTCATCTATTGACATTCTCAAACCCAAAATGAATTCTGGTCCTACTCGTTCTCTGATCGCTTCTAAGACCCTGGTGGAGAATCTAAGGCGATTTTCTAGAGGTCCGCCGAATTCGTCTTCTCGAAAGTTAGTAGTTGGTGAATAAAACTGATCAAAGAGATGCCCATAGGACTCGATTTCTATTCCATCCATTCCCCCGGCTTGCATACGTTCGGCCGCATCAGCAAATTTTCTGATTATGCGTTCTATATCCCAGTCTTCTGCCTCTTTAGGGATTGCTCGGTGAGCAGGCTCCCTCAAAGAGGTTGGAGCGACAACCGGCAACCAATTGTCGTGCGACCAGATCGAACGCCTTCCGAGGTGAGTTAGTTGAATCATGCATGCTGAACCATGCTCGTGCACGCCATCAGTTAATCGCTGTATCCAAGGAACGATTGCATCGTCATAGGCGTGAAGATTTCCAAAAACTGGAGCGCTGTCTTCAGCCACTACAGCTGAACCAGCGGTCATAGTGAGACCTACCCCACCCTTCGCTCTTTCCTCGTGGTAAAGGCGATATCGGTCTGTTGGCATCCCTTCAACAGAATAAGACGGCTCGTGTGACGACGTGAAGATTCGGTTACGTATCTTTAAATGCTTTAACTGGAAGGGTTCTAGCAGCGGATCGTTCATTTTAAAAACATAGACCAGTCATACAGTTTGATTGAAATCAAGAATTTCTTTATTTGACTAAGTTGCTACTTCAAGAACAAATACACGAATTTCTCTGTGATCCGCTCGTACTCGATATTTCGGGTAGCCAGGATAGAACGCTCCTCCGAGTTCGAAAATCTTATTTGTTTCTTCTTCTCCGCTTAGACGAGCGGTGACTGTGGCTGATCGATCTTGGTACGAGACAACTGCAGATGGATTTTTTTCTAGGTTATAGACCCACCCTGGAGTTTTTTTCTGGCCATAGTTTGAACCGATTATTGCAATGTTTCCTTCTATCGGAATTCCTAATAGAGGCATGGTACGTTCTTTACCTGTTTTTGCTCCTGTGGTGGTGAGCATGATGACAGGTAAGCCGGCAAGAATGGTGGGAAGTGTTGATCGTCCATTTGTGAGTTTGAATAATAGGCGGTCCGGCCCGTGCAGCGATTTAGAAAAAAACCATGCCCCTACTCGGCTCGAACCGAAGGCTTGCATCATTTTTTGAAGCCGGTTTGCTTTACTTACCTCGTATCTGAGTTCTTTTAATGTTCCCACTGCTTCTCCCCTTCTTCTTTTTTGAAGCAAATTTAAACTAACACTCCGAGGAGTGTTACGCCACGTGTATGTGTTTCAATGAACTTAGAAGATGGTTTGCTCTACTAGTAAGGATTTTTATGAAAGCCGCGGTTTTGCATAACGTTGGTGGGCCTCTTGTCATTGAAGACGTTGAATTGGATGATCCGTGGCCTAACGAGGTAGTGGTTCGCACTTTTGGCTGCGGCGTGTGCCATAGCGATCTTCATTTCATTGATGGCCATTACGGCGTTGACTTTCCGGTGGTGCTTGGACATGAGGCTTCCGGGGTGGTGGAGTCTGTGGGTTCAAACGTTAATTATGTTCAACCTGGTGATCATGTGATTGCTTGCATGTCGGTGTTCTGTGGGGTCTGCAATTATTGCTCAAGTGGTCGTCCGTATCTTTGTATGGATCCGAGTGTGAGAAGAAGCGAAAACGATGCTTCGCGTATTCGTTTTAATGGAGAACGGATCACACAGCTTTACGAGTTGGGGGCTTTCGCTGAGAAAATGTTGGTGCATGAAAGTGCGCTAGTGAGGATTCGTAAGGATATGCCTCTTGACCGGGCTGCGTTAATTGGATGTGCCGTCACTACGGGTTTTGGTGCGGTCACAAACACCGCCAACGTGTCTTCCGAGGCAACTGTCGCTGTTGTGGGTTGTGGCGGAGTTGGTCTTTCATCCATAAACGCTGCCTCAATCATTGGTGCTTCAAAGATTATTGCTATAGACGTGTCGGAAGAAAAACTTGATTTAGCTCGTCAAGTTGGTGCCACACATACCATAAATGCCGCTACTTCTGACTCTGTTGAAGCTGTTTTAGATCTGAGTAACGGTGGGGTTGAGTTTTCTTTTGAAGCGTTAGGGAAGAAAGAAACTGCAGAACAGTGCTTTGAGATGCTTTGTCCGGGTGGTGTTGCAACAGTGATTGGCATGATTCCTGAAGGGCAAAAAGTAGAAGTTTTAGGGTCAGAGCTTTTAAGCGAAAAAACTTTGCAAGGTTCGAATATGGGGTCGAACCAGTTTCGTATAGATATGCCTTACTATGTGGATCTTTATCTAGAAGGAAAATTAAAACTGGATTTAATTCATGAAGGAAATCTTGAACTAGAAAACATCAACGAAGCCTTTGCAGCGTTACGAGTTGGAGCATCTAGTCGCAGAACTGTTATTTTTTAACACAGATAAACATAAATTTTATGACCAAGCGCTAGACAAGTCATCAACATAGCGACAGTAATGATTAAGTGCTTCCATTTGTGAAATTGAATTGGCCTGAGCGTCTACCAGTGCTTCTGATCCAACAAGAAATGCCATACATTGTGCTCTACTAATCGCGACATTGAGCCTATTAGGAGAAAACAAGAACTCTTCGCGACCTTTAGGCACATGGTCATGGCTTGAAGTAGTCAAAGAATAAAGAACAATGGGTGCTTCTTTGCCTTGAAATTTATCAACCGTTCCAACAATACTGTCCGCAGTCGAACTGTCTTCTCCTAATTTCTTTTCAAGAATTTTTCTGATTTGTCTGCGCTGCCTGTTATACGGTGCCACAACCATAAAATCTTCTAGTGAGAGAGGGCGCCTCTCCTTGTTTTCAATAAATTCTGAACTACCCAATAACGAAGAAATTATTTCTACAATTTTTTCTGCTTCTTTGCGATTCTCATCTACAGAAGGATCTTCATCATCGTGCGGCACAGGAACCCAGTACAGACCATTTTCCCTATCGCTAATTTTACGATTTATGGATTTAACAGGATCTAATCTGCCTTGATAAAACTCTTCCGAAATAAAAGTGCATATTTTAGGATCAAGACGCCAAGTCTTATCTAAAAACACTCCTCTATCTCTTGAAATGGTGGACTCTTCTCCTATTAGGTGCCCCAAAACACTTGCCCCGGAATCAAAACTCTCTCCTTTTGGGTGAGAAGCTTGTGATACTTGACGTAATTGCTGAGGATCCCCAAGAAGTATGATATTTTTTGCTCCTTTTGATGCTGCCAAAGCATCAGCAAGTGAGAGTTGGCCTGCTTCATCAATGACTAAGTAGTCAAACTTGTTCTCTTCGTCGCTGAAGTCTTTATGTGCCCAGAACCAAGTAGTGCTTGCCACCAACGCAGCTTCCTTATCACTAAACGATCTTGGTTGTTTGGCTGTGAGATTGCCTACTCCTTGAATCTTTTGCTTGGGGGATCCTGTATAAGCATTAAGCGAACTTAGATCTTGTTTCAATTCATCTTCTGTATATTTCACCGTTCCTGCTAACAGATTGTCTACCGCCGCCCACGCTTGCGCTGTTATCCCAACTTTCTTTTTCTCAACTGTTACTAAATGATGGATAATGCGAGCTCCGGTCCATGTCTTTCCTGTACCAGGCGGCCCTTGTATAGCCAAATACGAGTTGTCAAGTGACGACGCGACTGTCAATAGTTCTTTAACTGTTGGAGCGGAAACTTTTTCTCGCCAGTGTTCAGGTAAAGATGGATTGGGCAAATCCCGACGAAGCAAAGCAAACGAGACACTCTTTGATTCAGGATTAGAAACAAATTCTTTAACCAGCCCGGGATGGTCCTCCTTTTGAACTTCCGTTAGCGCCGCTCTTTCTTCTTCAGCCTCTTCCTCTGTTATCTCTCCATCGGCTAATTGTTCATTAATTCTTTTAGGAGCATTTTCACCACCTAGAAGAGAACGCTGTTTCGCACCTGGATGCCTATAGGAATACTTAGTAAGAACGCGAATGCTTTCTATATCAGAAGATTCTTCATACCTGTTCTTTGACACCCTCAAACAAATCGTGCCTTTGTCAAAATTTGTAAGCCGTTTTTCAACAGGGGTGCGCTTTTCACCTATTAACGAAATTGTTTCAAACTGGCCCTCTGAAGAAAGAAAAGCGAATTCGCTTTCAACGTCAAGGGGTTGAGGGGGGAAACCAAACTGAACCCAATAATTTGTAATTTCATCGGCTTTGTTTTTTTTGGGTACCGTTTTTATGTGCTGTAAATCTACAAACGTTTCGACGTCATCGATGTCTGCTGATTCCAGACGAAGCGTGGCGTCCATTTTTGCGTATTTCTCTTCTCTCTCCCAATACTCCAAGAGGTGGAAAAGCAATCCGTATGAAAGGTCTACCTCAGAAGACATTAGGCACTTACTCTTTTCAAAATTTCATCTTTCAAATTTTCAACTCTCTCAGCGACCCAACCTCCAGTAAAAATCTCTGGATCCGCTGATAGCTCCACTACTTCATTTGGTAGGTGTTCAGTTTCAAAACGTTTTTTTAACAACCACCTGTGGAGCGCTTGAGTAGCATCTACGTCTTCTTTGTTATATTTAGCGATTTCGTCTAAATGGCTCTCGTCTCTTTCTTGCCCATACAACTTATGATTTGCGTAAAGTTCGTAGCGCAATACGGCGCCTGACCCATCACTAACTTCCAAATTTCCAGAAACATCAGACATTGAAGAGTCTTCCGTCACCTGAACATTCTCAGATGTTTCTCCATCGTCTTCTCTATCAAAGCCTGCTAATTGCTCCATAAGTTTCAAACTGTAGGATTCCAATCCGGCTTGAAGACTGTTTCTTACAATTGCTAAAAGATCAACAAACACTCCATTTTCTATCAGTTCATCTAAGAGCTTTCGGTCATTTAAATCTTCCGCTGAAACCTCCGCTCCAAGCATCTGCCCAAAAATATCGACAATATGCGAGGCATGGCTGGTATCAGTTGTCAACTCAGCCATTAACGACCTTTCAGTATGGTTGTAGTGATACACATGCATATCCGCACCGTTTTCTTTACTTTCTTTCCATCGCTGATGAAAAAACCTCACTAAGTTTCTTCCCTCTTCTTTTTCTCTGTCTTTACTTGGGTTTCCCGTTTCAACATCATGAGACCAGCGAGATACATAGACCCACTCACCGTCAACTTTTTCTAAGTAACCAAATAAGAAAATGATTCCTTCTTTGGCTGTTAGGAATGGGTGTCCTTCAAAGTCCAGGTAAATGTCATAATCGGAACACTCTGGCAGATGAAGCAGGCTTTCTCCTTTTTTCCATCCCTGTCGACCTTCCATTTTTTCTATCATCTCGACTTCTGAGAAAAGATGAACAGGAGAATCTTTGATTGCCAAGTTTTTCTCACGGGCAATCAGTTGAAGCCGAGCTTGTTTCCATAACCGTACGAGGTGCTTAACTTTCAAGTCTGGTTTTGCATCCTGAAAAACTTCATCGCTAACCTCCGGCATTACTTGGCAAAAATCTGCTTCTATTTCCTCTTCCATATCAAGATTCATAGGGAATTTAGAAGCCTCACTATCTTGATCATCTAGGAGCACTTGAAGGGTTTTCTTCGGTAACTCTGCTAAGCCTCTCAAAGTAGTTATACCTACTTCTTCTAAAGCTTCTCGATGCGTTGAATGAGATCCAGAAAGAAGAATCAAAGAGTCCTTTTCTTTCCATTCTGAGAAACACTTATTACGAAACTCACACATACCGCAAAAAGAACATTTCTTAGGTTCAGTTTTGGCAGCTCCTCCAATCTCCACCACTTTCTCCAATTTTTGTCGAAGATGCTTCCAGTACCACCAGAACTTTGAGACCGAAAATGATTGACTTTCTCCTGAGCCGAGGTCCACATGAACCTCTTCTGGCCGTTTTGAAATATCAGGGTTCGCTTCAATTGCTTCTGCATAGAAAAGTAATTGGAGCAAATGGCCCGGTTTCGCCCCAGTTCGGGAAAGTTTGGAATCAACTGGTTCATAGGTTCCATCCTTCTTCTCAAGGAAGTCAGCAATCCCTCTAATCCCTTCATAGATAAACGGCATTTGGAAAATAATTGGATATCCAACTTCTAAGGGATTGGGATCTCCTACACGGTCTTTCCAATCTGAAAAAGTTTCACCACCCTGCCAATCCGCTTGATCAACTTCAAATACAGCTTCTTGATTAGGGTATTTTTCTTGATACCTCTTCAAGCACTCTTGCTCATGAAGAATCCCCTTTTTCTGCAACAAATCAGAGAAATCTTTTGGCGGAGAAATAATGAGGTCGCCGCTCTCGTTTCTCTTGATTTCTTCATTCGTCTTATTCTGATCGCTATTTCCAACTTCACCACGGAATTTGAGAGTCAAATAATGTTCACAAGCCATCCACGCTGTGATTTTTGAAGGCGAAAGCATATGGGGCATGCATAAGTTCTAGCACAAACGTGTGACATCAATTAAGTGATACATGTCAACATTTGAGCCTATAGTTCGTTTATGTCATTTTTTCGACGAAAGAGTAAGCCTCCGAAACAAAAACCCTCACCGGCGAAGCCGAAACCTGCAAGAAAAGATGAATGTAAATACTGTGGTTCTGTAATGGAATTGACAGATAGATGGTGCCCAAAATGCGATAGGGACAGCAGATGGGATGAAGAAGAAGAACTAGATAACTGGTAAGTGTCTGGAACCTTGAATTTAGTTACGTAGTTCGAGGGAACCGTCTTCTGCTCTCTTGAACCCAGGCCTTTGTCCTCTAGTTCCTAGAGCAAAACACAAGCAGTGGAAAAGACGGCAAAAAAACTAAATCCAAGTAGTCGGGCTGAGAGGATTTGAACCTCCGACCTTCGGTCCCCCAGACCGACGCGCTAACCAAGCTGCGCCACAGCCCGCTTTGAACCGATCACCCTACCTGTCAACGAAGTCTCATATATTCACCCTTCCCAATTATTTATATTCCTTCTGAGAGGGCTATTGTCCTCTTGGGAAGGAGGGGCATGCTTAATAAAGTTTTAGGCGGGCTTGTGCCTTTCCTCGCAGCCTTAGTGGCTTTCGCTTTTGGAGCGATCATGCTCATCGCCCTAGGCGCAAATCCGTTCGAAGGTTTAGAAGCAATCTTTGATGGTGCTTTCGGTAGCGGCGAGCGTTTAGCCGCTACAGCAGTGAAAGCCACCCCCCTTATTCTTGTCGGAGCAGGAATAACTATTGCTTTCCGAACCAACGTGGTCAACATCGGTGGAGAAAGCCAAATCATCGGAGGGGCTCTCCTTTCAACAGTTGTCGCTTTAGGGCTTCCTGACCTTCCTGCTTTCCTTCTTGTGCCGCTTGTGATTATTGCTGGAGCTATCGGTGGAGGAATTCTTGGCGCTATACCTGGAGCGTTGAAGGCTTACGCTTCCGTGAACGAAATTTTAAGCACCATCATGTTGAACTTGATGATGGTTCAATTCATGAACTATCTGCTACGAGGCCCACTTATTGACCCGTACGAACTTGAAGCAGGCACACGGATCCCTCAAACTGAGCGTTTATCTGACAACGCTGCTCTCCCTACCATCATTGGCGGTACTCGATTCCATCTCGGTGTGCTCATCGCTGTGGCGGCAGCAATAGTTGCTTACATTATTCTCTGGAGAACCCCTGTTGGCTTTCGACTAAGAGCTGTAGGGCATTCGCCAAAAGCGGCAAAAGCAGCTGGTATTAACGTGAAAAGAAACATCACTCTTGCGTTAGCGATTTCTGGATCTTTAGCCGGTATCGCAGGCGCCATCTTGGTCTTCGGCAGTGAGGGGCAACGAATGGTTACCGATGGATCTGCTGCAGGATTCACTAGCAGCGCAGGATTTAATGGCATCGTTGCAGCACTCTTTGGTGGACTGCATCCGCTATGGACTATCCCTTCAGCTTTCCTCTTCGGAGCTTTATTAACCGGAGCGACACAATTACAACGAGTACTGCAAGTCCCCTCTTCATTAGCGGTAGCCCTTAACGGCATAATCGTTATCTTCGTTATAAGTAGTTCACGGGTAAGAACATGGCTTCAAACCACTCTCGGTAACACAAATCTCTTTGGCAAAGAAGAAGACGACGAGGATGACGAAGAAATCAACTCCACAGCTGAGGTGACGACATGAGCGATTTCTTTACTTCAAGTGTGCTTGTAGCTACCTTCGCCTCCGCGATACGGCTAGCCACTCCGTACTTGCTTGCGTCACTGGGGGAAACCATTGGACAACGAAGTGGAGTGCTCAACTTAGGTGTTGACGGCGTCATGCTCTTAAGCGCTTTTTTCTCATACTGGACAGTTCTCCAAACCGGAAACTTATGGCTTGCTGTAGTAGTCGCATTAGCAGTCGGGATCATCATGGGTGTCCTCTACGGAATCATCACCGTGTTCTTCGAAGCGACTCAAGGCATCAGCGGAATTGGAATATTTATTTTTGGTTTAGGTTTTAGTGATCTCATGTTCCGGCAACAAGTAGGAACACCAAAACCAGTACAGCGTCTACCAAGCGTTGACATCCCAGTACTAGCCGACATCCCCTACATCGGTGAACCTCTCTTCCAGAGAAGCCTTTTGACCTACCTAGCTTTCGCTCTAGTACCACTCACCTTTCTTCTCCTTAACAAAACCACCTTTGGTTTAAACATTCGCTCTGTCGGAGAAAACCCTCAAGCAGCAGACAGTCTCGGTGTTTCAGTCGAACGAACTCGTTTTGCCGCCATCTTGATCGGCAATTCACTTGCCGGCCTAGCCGGAGCCGCTCTTGTCCTCCAGCTAGGAATCTTTCAACCAAACCTGACCCAAGGGATGGGTTTCATAGCTGTCGCTCTTGTCTACTTTGGCGCTTGGCGTCCCCTCGGTGTCATGGGAGGAGCCTTACTTTACGGCCTAGTAAACGCCACTGTCCTTCAGTGGAAGTCGCTGGGGATCATTCCTGTCAGTATCTCTGATCTCGCTGGAATGGCACCAGCCATTGTCACCATTGGTGCCCTGATTTTATTAGCACGACGTGTTAACGCTCCCGCAGCTTTAACGAAACCATTCAGCCGACATTAAATAATCTATTAACGGGGGAATCCCGGAAAGGAAAACAAAATGAGAAAGAAACTGAGGATAATTTCAAGCCTCATAGCAGTGCTAGGAGTTCTGGCTCTCGGCGCTACTGCATGCGGGTCTGACGACTCTAGTAGCGGTGGTGGCGGTGCCTTAACTATGGCAATTGTGGCCCCAAGCGCCTCAGATGACTTGGCGTTCAGCCAAAGCATGGTTGATTCAGTCAATGCACTTGATAGAGATATCACAGTTCAAGTAACTGATGGAACTTTCATCGTTGAGGATGCTGCAGCCGCTATTCGCGGTTACGCCGAAGATGGAGTTGACGTTATTGTCGCTCACGGAACACAATTTGGTGCTTCTCTAGCAGAAATCGCACCGGACTTCCCTGACACAACATTTGTTTGGGGAACCGCTACTGACACTCAAGGATTAGACAACGTGTTTGCCTACGCTCCAGCTGCTGATGAGGGCGGCTATGTAAATGGAGTTGTTGCCGCAGCCATTTCCGAAACCGGCATTATTGGCGTAGTCGGACCAGTTGAAGCAGGCGACGCTGTTGCCTATATCAATGGATTCGTAACCGCCGCCGAAGCAGGCGGAGCGACCGTGAACGTAACTTACACCGGATCATTCGGCGACGTAGCTCTTGCCGCAGAAGCAGCTGAAGCTCATCTCGCCAATAACGCTGATGTTCTTACGGGAACCGCTCAAATGGTTGTAGGTGCTGTTGGCGTAGCTAGCGATGCCGGAGTGCCTTGGTTTGGAACTCAATCAAATCAGACATCTTTAGATCCGGATCTTGTTGTAGCTTCACAGGTTTACCACTGGGAGTTCGCACTTGAAGAGATGCTTCAACTTCGCGACAACGGAACAAAAGGTGGTCAAACATTTGAAATCAATTTGGCAAACGGTGGTTTGGTAATTGAATTCAACGACGGCTTCGAACTTTCCGATGACGTTAAAGCTGCAGCCGATGCTGCTATTGCAGGAATCATTGACGGCTCTATAGACACTGGAGCTTAATAAACACTAAATAGTGCCTTTTGTCTTTCCGGGAGGGCGAGTTAACACTCACCCTCCCGGTTAAGACTTCGGGGTTGGATGTAAAACCTATGAACGATCAATCAAATAATCTTTTAGAAATGCGGGGAATTACGAAGTACTTCCCAGGAGTCGTCGCTAATAGCGACGTTGATTTTGATGTTCGTTACGGGGAGGTTCACACCCTGCTCGGTGAGAATGGGGCAGGAAAAAGCACTCTAGTGAAGATCCTTTTTGGTTTGTACCAAGCAGACAAAGGAGACCTTTTACTACGAGGAGAAAAGATGGAAATCAGTTCTCCCTCTGATGCTATTTCTTCACGAATAGGCATGATTCACCAGCATTTCATGCTGGTACCTACCCTCACTGTTGCTGAAAACGTTGCTCTCGGAATGCCATCTACACGCCGCCCGCTAACTGACCTTGACAAAGTTTCAAAAAGGATCTCTGAAATCTCTGAAGAACATGGCTTAACTGTTAATCCATCTGAAACAGTAGCGCATCTCTCTGTTGGGGAACGTCAAAGAGTAGAAATAATAAAAGCTCTTTATCGAGACGCTGAACTTTTAGTTCTAGATGAACCTACTGCTGTTCTTACTCCTAAAGAAGTAGATGATTTGTTTGTGATACTCAGAAGAATGGCCGACAACGGACGCGGGCTCATTTTTATATCTCACAAACTTCGTGAAGTGATGTCTTTGAGCGATCGGATCACTGTTTTGAGGAACGGGCAGGTAGTCGGCGCCACCACTCCAGATCAAACGAGCCGCGAAGAACTTGCACAAATGATGGTGGGTCGAGCCGTTCGGCTAACTCCCGATCTTCCACCAAACGAAGTAAAAGAAAGCCGCCTGTCTTTGAACAATGTGTCGGTAAAAAATGACAGCGGCACTCTCGCTGTTGACAACGTTTCTTTTGAAGTCCGAGCCGGAGAAATTCTTGGCATCGCTGGAGTTTCTGGCAATGGCCAAAGAGAAATAGCAGAAGCTATTGCAGGTCTGCGAACTATTGAGCCTGATGGCTTGATAGAAATCAATGGATCAAATGTCAGCGACACCAATACACGATCACGACGGGATCAAGGACTTGGATTTATCCCAGAAGAACGGGTTCCTGACGGAGCGATACCTGAATTCACTGTCGGGGAAAATCTTATTCTCGTGGATCATGAAACCGATGATTTTGTCAGTCGTGGCCTTTTCTCCTTTGACAAGATCTCTGAACATAGTTCACAACTCGTCAGTGACTTCAATGTGAAGACTCCAAGCGTAAACACCCCTACCTCTAGTCTTTCTGGAGGAAACATTCAAAAGGTAATCTTGGCGCGGGAGTTGTCTGCATCTCCTTCAGTTCTACTCGCCTGTCAGCCAACTCGTGGTGTGGATATTGGCGCTGCAGAATACATTCATAATCGACTAATCGAACAAAGAGAACTCGGCACAGCAACGCTTCTAATTTCTGAAGACCTTGACGAAGTACTCGGTTTATCTGATCGAGTAGCAGTCATGTATGAGGGCAAAGTAATTGCCGTAGTGTCTGGCGAGGACGCCGAAAGAGAAAAAGTTGGGCTTTTGATGGCCGGGGTTACTGAAACTGTTGATGCCTAACTCAGGTGAATAAAAGCCCAAGTCCTTCGATAAGTCGCCACCCAAGATAAATCACAGCAGCTCCGACAAACACCCAAAAATGCCAAGGTATTTTCTGTGACTGGGCTGGATTCCCCTCACTATCCTCGACTCTTTCCCCACACTTTGGACAAGTCCCAACCACTGATACTGCATTAGGGCTGAGATATTTCTCACAGGGTTCACACCACGGCACGGACTACTCTTCCTCTATTACGAAATCAGACTTTACGAATGGAAAGAATCGCAATATCGTCTTCTACTCCAGCAGGACTGAAATCGTTAGCGGCTTCTAATAAACGGTTACATAAATCATTTGGTGTGATCCCAGGATCGCGACGAATCGCATTTTCAATTCTTTCTTCACCAAATAGTTCATCGCCATTACGTGCTTCGGCTAAACCGTCGGTATACATCAGCACCATGTCGTCGTGTTCAAGCGGTATTTCTCGACTGAAATATGTTCCGTTCGGATCAAGCATGAGTAGAGGTCCAGTTGCTCGTAGTGAACGCACTTCGCGTTGATGCCAGAGGAAGGTAGCCGGGTGGCCAGCAGATGCGTATCGCATCGTTGCTGCTTCGGTGTCAAAAATTAAAACTACAAGAGAGATAAATTCTTCTGTTCTTTCGACAGCCGACATTTGGCGATTTAGTTCTTCAAGGGCTTGAGCCGGATCGCGATATTGCCTTAGGAAAGTTCGTAATAGGTATTTGGCTTGGAATGCTGTCACGGAAGATTCAATTCCGTGTCCGGAAACATCACCTATAACTGCGACTAGTCGTGTGGGGCTGGCAAGAAACACGTCAAGAAAGTCTCCGCCCATTAATCCAGCACCTGCTTGATAAACCCTTCCGATTTCGAATCCTGAGAAATCAGGCAAGTCATCTGGGGCTAGTCGGCCGGCCCATGCTTTGGGAGCTAAATCTTCTTGAGCTAATGCTTCGTGTGCTCGGCGTTCAATATCGATTCTTTGGCGGGCAAGTCGTGCTTCTCGAACTGCGTTGCGGGCCCAAGCGCTAGAGATGAGAGCGGGTAGAACAACTAAAACAAAAACCCAAGGTGCCGTAGTTGTTGAATTGATAAAGAAACCTAAAGCGAGGAATCCGTATAAGAAAACTGCGTGAGCGTCTTTGCGGAACTGTGACCATGCCAACGTATAGGCATCAGGAGCTTCTTCTGGGTCTATTCGGTGCACTAGTCGATATCGATAGCGAGCCGAGCGCGCCCAACTAAGTGCAGCTGCTAGACAAATTGCACCTACAACGGTGAGTACCGGGGTGTCCATAGCCAACATCGTATCTGACTTAACGTGCAGTAACCCTAATAAAGACTTTTCCGTCTTTTATCACATTAGGTGACCATTAAATTCACTCGGAGCGGCGGCGAACCCTTAGTTTTATTGGGGTGGAGCCAAGATCAAGATCTTCTCGTAATCGTCTTTCCAGAAACCTGATCCATGTTCGCGGTAATTCCCGATTTGTGAAAAGAGTGAATGTAGGTGGATCTGTCGCCCCCTGGGTGGCGTAGAGAACTCGAGCACCACCGGGTGCAGGGTGGGCTTGTTGCGCAGCTCTAACCGCGTCATTGACTCGTCTTGTAGGTATTCGAGTGCGATAGTCCTCAATAGTTTCTGAAAGCGCCGGCCATAGACGATCAACATTTTTTCCGGTCAAGGCACTGATCTTTATTACAGGAGCATCTCCAACGAAATGAAGTTTCTCTCCCACCTGTGCTGAAACATCTTCTCTTTGTTCACCATCACATAAATCCCATTTGTTTAATAGAACGACGATGGGGCATCCTGCTGCGTCTACTCGTTCTGCAAGTCGTTGATCTTGATGAGTGACTCCTATAACCGAATCAATAACAAGAAGAGCCACATCCGCTGCATCTACAGCCTTAAGGGCACGAACAAGAGAGTAATACTCAGTGTCTTCGTCTATGCGTGCCTTACGACGCATTCCTGCAGTGTCAACAAAGCGAACTGGCCCATAACGGGTTTCGACCATTGTGTCTACGGCATCTCGAGTGGTGCCGGGACGGTCATGCACCACTGCTCGTTCTTCACCAATGAGACGGTTAAACAACGTTGATTTTCCAACATTTGGTCTCCCTACTAAGGAAACAGAAACAATTTTTTCAGTTACTTCCTCTTCAACGATTTCTTCAGATTCTGGGAGAAGTTCTATTACTCGGTCAAGCAAGTCGCCTGTCCCTCGCCCATGTAGAGCACTGATTGTTGAAGGTTCGCCTAGCCCTAGCGACATAAGTTCCCACGCAGCTGATTCATGGTTTCGGTCATCAACTTTGTTGGCAACAACAATCACTGATTCAACTCCCTTGCGTAACAAATCAGCTACTTGGGCATCTTCTTCAGTTATGCCGACTGTGGAATCTAAAACAAAAAGAACAACATCGGCGTTAAACATGGCTTGTTCGCTTTGGCGGCTAACTTTTTCGTCTAGGGAGTCTCCACCGGTAATCCAGCCTCCCGTATCAATGAGAGTAAAAGAGCGATCCAGCCAAAAAGCTTCTACTTCTTTTCTGTCTCTCGTTACGCCGGGCCGTTCCTCAACAATGGCTTCGCGCCTTCCTATGATGCGATTCATCAACGTTGATTTACCAACATTAGGTCTCCCTACGATTGCTACCACTGGATTCATGATGAGGTTCCTGACTCGATGGCGTGTCGTAAAGAGCGGCCATCCGTAGGAATGACTTCAACTAAGCGTGGGAGATCACTTGGAGTGAGATCGTCTAAAAAGCGTCCCCCGCTAAGACACACATCAGGCAACAAGTAGCGGCGATCTTCAGGCTGCTTCTCTAACACTCTCTTGAGGTCTTCTCCTACTAGCAATCCGGTTACCCCTATATTTCCGCCAAAAAAATTGTTTTCTATTGGTAGCACTTCAATATCTTTTCTTTCAATCTTTTCTAACAATGGCTTGATAACTGAAGCACCAAACGTACCTGTAAGCACTGTAATTGGATAATTTTTTTTCTTGGTTAGTTGCACAGAAACTTCACCAGTACGTGGAGCTCGATATCCCTGCGCTGGTGCACCATCCACCGAAGAAAAGAAACCTGGTCGATGATGAGACACTTCATGACCGCTATGAAGAAAATCGTATTCAAAAGCACGAGCCATTCCTATCCCATCTTCGTGCATTGGGAAATCTCCATAAGTTTCAGCTTCCGGGAATGACCGACTAGCTAGTAAGTAGTATTCATCAGCGGCATATACGACTCTGTTGCCGGCTATCTCAAGAAACAAATTTTGCCATTCTTCAACAATGTCTATAACCATTTCAGCTTCTTCAACTGTATGAGGTCGCATCCTTGGTTCTGAGGTATGGGCACTTACCCCTAATGGAACAACAGCCAGACTTTTGATTTCTGAAAATTGATCTGCTATTCCTGCAATTGTGTCCTCTAACCACAGGTCATCATTGATACCTGGACATACGACTATCTGACCATGTACTTCTATTCCATGATCCAAAAGAAGGCGCAACCAGCGCAAACTTGTTCCACCGCGTCTGTTTCTTAGCATCTCTACACGTTTATCTTGGTTTGTTGCATGGATGCTCACATACAAAGGGCTTAGGCCTTCGGTTATCACTCGTTCAAGATCCGCTTCTGTAAAGCGCGTAAGCGTGGTGAAGTTACCGTAAAGAAAAGAAAGCCGGTAGTCATCATCTTTGACTGAAAGACTGCGCCTCATCCCGCGCGGCAACTGGTATATGAAACAAAATTCGCAATGATTATCGCAGGTTCGGACTTGATCAAAGAGAGGGCTATCTACCTCGATTCCTAATGGCGCACCAGTTGGTTTTGTAATGCTAAGTACTTGGCGCTCTCCTTTTCGCTCGATATCCATAACTATTTCTGGTTCATCTACTAGAAGTTGATATTGAATTATGTCTCTAGGCGTTTCGTTGTTTATCTGGAAAATGAGGTCGCCAGTTAGTACTCCTGCATGATCTGCAGGAGAATCTTCAGTTACTGCTATTACTAAAGGCGTAGACATATTTCTCTAGGCTACCGACGATGAGGCTCAGCACCGGTAGAGTTTCTTACTATGGCTGTTGAACACGTACTTCTCGCAGAACCTAGAGGTTTCTGTGCCGGCGTTGAAATGGCTATTAAGGCGCTTACTTGGATGGTAAGAGCCTTTGATGAACCGGTTTATTGTTATCACGAGATTGTCCACAACAAGATTGTTGTTGAGCGTTTTGAGGCTCAGGGTGTGATTTTTGTTGACTCTATTGATGAAGTGCCCGAAGGGGCTCCAATAATGCTTTCAGCGCATGGTTCAGCTCCTGAAGTGACTCAACAGGCGGAAAACGTTGGAGGTTACACTGTTGATGCTGTTTGCCCTTTGGTGACAAAAGTTCATCACGAAGTAAAAACTAGAACTAAGCAGGGTTATCAAATTGTGTATGTTGGCCATGCAGGCCATGAAGAAGCTGTTGGCACGATAGCTGTAGCCCCTGAATCCATGCATCGTGTGGAAAACCCAGAAGAGGTTGCTGAACTAAATGATCTCGGAGAGAAAGTTGCTCTGCTCGCTCAAACCACACTTAGTCATCGTGACTGGGAAGGGGTAACTGATGCTGCGCAAGAAAGATGGCCGGATCTTTGGTCTCCGGGAAGAAGTGATTTATGTTTCGCTACAACCAATCGACAGTCCGCTCTCCTAGCTTTAGTTGATCATTGTGATTCGGTGATTGTGATTGGTTCAACTAACAGTTCGAACACGAAAGCTTTAGTAAAGCTTGCTGAACAGGCCAATGGTCCTAATGTGATTTGGATTAACAGAGCGGAAGAGTTACCTCAAGACCTATCTGGGACGGTAGGGGTCACTGCTGGAGCTTCTGCTCCTGAGGAAACAGTAGAGGCTGTTTTAAAAACTTTGAATCCCGCTAAAGGGGTTTCGATAGTTACGCACACTGAGGAGGACGAATATTTTCCTCCTCCTCGAAACTTGCGTGAATTGCTTTCAGCTATTCGTTTTTTTGCTGGATTCGGTTTTGCAGGACCAAGCCCTACTGGTCATCTCAATGATCGATCTATTGACGCCGCTAAAGCTCTCCAAAGCTTGAGTACTGACTAATCGTCCTTTTCGAGGTTGGATGGTTCTGGAAGGGCAGGCTTTCCTAGTATTTCTTGTGCCTGGTCGAAAACTATTTGTAGTTTTTGGCGTAATTCTTCTGTTAGCTCATCTACTGCTCGCCGCGGTACACGGCCTTCAAAGACTTTCGGGTATATAGGTTCTCCGACAACCAAGATCACTTTGTGGGGTTTAATTTTTGATGTGCTGGGAGGCCACGCATAATCAGTGCCAGCTATACCCATTGGAACAATAGGTGCACCGGTTCGTAAAGACACGAATGCTGGTCCGGCATGCATCTCTTCTTTTTTTACTATTGGCCCATGCCTTCTTGTTCCTTCCGGAAACATCACGAGAGGCTCTCCACGTTCCAATATTTCTTGACAGGCGCGAAGAGCTGCCCGATCTGCAGTTCCTCTTTCTACTGGAAAAGCCCCTACAAGGCTTAGCAGAGATCCTGAAAATTTATTTTTCCATAGAGACTCTTTGCCCATAAATCTTTGACGTCGGGCAGTAACCATCCCTCCAACTGGAGTGTCTAAATAGGAGCGATGCACCGGCGACAGAATGTACGCCCCTTCAGTAGGAAAATTCTTTTTGTCAACGACTCGGAATCTGAAAATAATCTTGGACAATGCCCATAGGACTGACCATGCGAATCGATAAGCAACCCGTTCGATGAGGCTCAGCTTTTTCCCATAATCTTTCATGGAATCAAACCAATAACATGATCAACGACTTGTTGAAGTGTCATCGCAGATGTATCTACCACTATTGCGTCTTCAGCTTCAACTAATGGGCTCGCAGTCCGTTGAGTGTCAACCGCATCTCTTCTTTCTATATCTGCTGCGATCGTTGCGACATCTCCTTCTTTGACTTCTGCGGCTCTTCTCGCTGCCCGAACCTCTTCCGAAGCAGTGAGATATATCTTGAGCATTGCATCTGGGAAAACTACGGAACCGATGTCCCGGCCTTCCATCACTCCCCCATTGCGAGTTTTTGCCCATGCTCTTTGACGCTTCACCATCTCGATGCGTACTTCCGGCATTGTTGCCACTTGGCTTACTAATAAAGTAACTTCTGATCCACGGATTTCTGTTGTGGCATCTATCCCGTTAACCACACAAGACTCTTCCGTGAGTTCCAAGTCTAAAGATTTAGCTATTTCAGTTATTTCTTCAATCTCACTCGGATTTATTTGTTTTTGAATAGCAGCAAAAGCTACCGCCCGATACATAGCACCTGTATCCAAGTAGTCAAGATTCAAACGCGCGGCTAAAGCTTTTGCCACAGTTGATTTTCCTGATCCAGCGGGACCATCTATAGCTATTACTCTCACCTAAACACCTTCTCCACTTAAACACTCTAGATCATTCTTAAAACCCGGATAACTCGTTGAAACAGCTTCCCATCCTTCTATAGATGTTGACGATTCTGAAACTAGTGCTGCTATGGCACATGCCATCGCTATTCGATGATCTCCATGTGAATTTACATTCCCTCCAGCAATTGATCCTCCATGAATTATCAACGAATCTTGCTCTATTTCTACCGCAATCCCCATATGAGTCAATTCTGACTGAATAGTTTCTAGTCGATTTGTTTCCTTTACTCGCAACTCGCTAAGGCCTTCAAATACTGTGGTTCCTTCCGCGCAGGCTGCAGCCACTGCGAGAATGGGTATCTCATCGATCATGCTTGGTACTTCATGAGGTTCAACGTTTGTTGCTTGTAACTGTGAAGAGCGGACAACTAACTCTCCGGTTTCATGGTTAATTTGAAGATCGGCCCCCATGCGTTGAAGTACGGCGATAAAGCCTGTCCTTGTGGGACCCAGATACAGGTTTTCAATCTCGATATGAGAATTTTGGACAATGGTTCCTGCTACTGCCCAGAAAGCTGCTTGAGAAGGGTCTCCCTCTACCTTATGTTTGAACGGTTCTGGCCTGCCAGGAGCGACCGTGATCTCATTTTGATTTGTTTTCAAATCAACTCCATACATTGCCATCAATTCTTCTGTGTGGGTTCGTGTGGGCTGTGTCTCAAGAACTGTGGTTGGAGTTTGAGCAGAAAGCCCAGCAAAAAGTATGGCACTTTTGACTTGGGCACTTGGGACGGGCATTTCGTATTCAATTCCGACTAGTTCTTTTCCTGTTATTTCAAGGGGTGCATAGCCGTTGTCATCTCTGCTTCTTATATCCGCTCCCATTTGTCTCAGCGGAGAAATCACACGATCCATAGGTCTGCTTTGGATTGAAGAATCCCCATCTATTACAGCACGTAGAGGAACCCCCGATAGTAAGCCAGCGAATAAACGGATGCCAGTACCGGAATTTCCTACATCCAGCACTTGGTTAGGTGTTTCAAACTTCCCGCCTTCAATTAAACAGTTTCCGTTATCGCTCTCTACTTTTGCTCCAAGAGCAGAGATGATGAGTTGTGTTTGTTGAACATCCTGTCCAGTGCTTAAACCTGAGATTTCAGAATTTCCTTTTGCCAGAGCTGCCAGCATGAGAATTCGATGAGAAATAGATTTATCTCCAGGAACATTTATTCGTCCCGTCAAAGAACTTATTGGGTTTATCCTTTGGATGGTCATGCTAAAGGCTGAGATGTGGGCCGATAGCCATTCGCCATTAGCCCACCTTGGAGACGTTCACTTAAAGATGCTTCGACTATAAGTACTGCCACGCCTTTATCGCCTTCAGATGAATGAGCCATTTCTAGGTCATAGATATTTACGTCAAGATCTGTGGCGAGTGCGAAGATGGCAGCAAGTTCTCCTTTCCGGTCTGGAATGGGGACTCGAACTTCTATGAGTTCCGAAGATCGAGGTGCTCCCGTGGGGAGACTGATTCTGGCTTGACGTGCGGTCTCTAGTCTTCTCAATAAGGCCGATTTGTCTTCTTGGGCGACTTCATTTCGGACACGTGATAGATCTTCAATGAGGTCATCAAGGACTTCTGTGATCGCCCCACTGTTTTCTTTACAAATATCTGGCCAGATCCCTGGACTTCCGGCAGCTATACGTGTCATGTCTCTAAATCCACCTGCAGCGAGTCGAAGTACGGCGTAATGTTCCTCTGACTGTGTAGAGGCAAGACCCATGAGAGTCGCTGCGGTGAGATGTGGAACATGTGAAACCGTGGCGACCAAGGCATCATGACGTTCAGGAGAAAGAGTGACTACTTCTGCACCGAAAGATGTGACCACTTCTCGAACTATCGCAAATTCTTTGTCGTCTGTCAGTTCTGTAGGCGTTAAAACCCAATTCGCATTGGCGAACATGGTGGCAGAAGCCCCGTCTACTCCTTCTTGTTCGGAACCAGCCATTGGGTGACCTCCAATGAATCTCTGATCTCCGATTTCTTGAACTATAGGATTTTTTACGCTTCCGACGTCTGTGACCACTCCTGAAAGCGAAACTTCAAGAGCTTCTTTTACTAACGAGGCAACTTTACTTACTGGGGTTGCGACGAAAGTTATTTCTGATTTTTCATCCCAGCCAGCTGCGTCTATCGCGCCTAACTCTAAAGCCCGGCTTAAACTCTCCTCATTGGTGTCAACGCCGCTTACATGCCAACCTCTTTGACGTAACGCAAGGCCTATGGATCCACCTATAAGACCAATGCCTACTACTGTTGCGTGGCGACTCATGAGATTCTTTGTGACTTAATCACATGTAGGGAAATATTCATCACTTCAAATGCTACAGGAGGCTGGCTTAACTCTCTGTTGAATTAATCTGAATCTGCAACTGCTCTTTCTAAGGAACGGATTTCAGCCATGGTTAATTCTCTCCATTCCCCTGGAGATAGGGAACGATCAGACAACGAACCTATACGAGTTCGTATTAGTCGTTCGACTGGGTGACCTACTGCTGAACACATTCTTCTTACCTGACGATTCTTTCCTTCATGGATAGTGAGACGAATCGTTTCTTCTTCTATTGACGCAACTTTTGCTGGTGAGGTCTTTCCATCTTCAAGATCCACCCCTTCTCTTAGTAAACGTAACGAAGAGCGAGAAGGGTTTCCTTTGACTACTGCTACGTACTCTTTTTCTATCCCGAATGACGGATGAGTAAGCCGATGAGTTAGTTCGCCATTATTTGTGAGGATCAGTAAACCTTCGGTGTCTGCATCAAGCCGTCCTACTGAGAAGACTCGAGGGTCGGCGGGTACCATGTCTACTACTGTCGGACGGCCATGAGGATCATCTGCTGTAGTTACCACTCCAACGGGTTTGTTCAATAAGTAGTAAACGAAATCAGGTCGCACCCCTATAGGGGCTCCATCTACTGTGATGAGATCTACTTCTACTTCTACTCTGCACCCGAGCTCAGCCTGCTGCCCATTGACTTTTACTTTTCCTTCAGCAATCAACTCTTCGCAAGTTCTTCTACTGCCAAAACCTACGCGCGACAGAACTTTCTGTAACCGCTCTCCTGATGGTTTCTCTGTGTTCACATTACTCAGACTCTGTGGTTGAAGATTTCTCTTCTACTTCCTCTTCTAAGTCTGTGTCATAACGAAGCCCACGTTCCAAGGCCTCTACAACTTCTGCTCCAGGGACAAAGTCCCCAAGAGAGGGTAAGTCTTCTAAGGAATTCAGACCCATACGTTCTAAGAAACTCTGTGTCGTACCAAAAAGAACGGCGTTTCCGGGTCCAGTGTCACGGGAAAGCTCATCAATGTACCCTCTCTGTTGTAGCGTCCGGATAACTCCGTCAACATCAACTCCGCGAATTGAAGAAACTTGAGCACGTGATATTGGTTGCTTATAGGCAACAATGGCAAGAGTTTCCAATGCTGCTGCAGTTAACCGAGTGCTCTGTCCTTCAATAACGAACCTTTCTACCCACGGTGCTTGCTCAGGGTGGCTCTGATATCGATACCCTCCACCCACTCTGACCATAATGAATCCACGGTTCTCTTGCTTGTACTCTTCCGACAAAGATTCGCATATCTTTTCAATGTCAGATGTCGGTTTCTCTAATAATTGAGCTAAAAGGTTTGGTGGCACAGGATCAGTTGCCACCATGAGAATAGATTCAATTGCTTGTTTGATACTTAGTTCTTCTGATGTGTTCATTTCTTAACCGTCATACGTATCGATGAGATCAACATTTGCTGGTCCAGCATCTTCTGCCCAACGCATCTCAATACTTCCAAAACTAGCCAATTGATCAATCTCTATTACCCCTTGTTTGTATAACTCAAGGACAGCAAGAAAACGCACTATTACCTCAATGCGATCTACGAGATCCATAGTGATTTGCTTAAATGAAATAGTCCCAGAAGTTGGTATTTCATCAACAATCTCTTTAACCGCATCGGCGACACTCAATCTGATTGGCGCTATGTGATAGGTATCAATGTGATTCGTTGGTCGAGGCGTGAGTGCAGAAATATAAGAGTTACGGATGTCTTCCAAGGTGACACCGGCTAATAAATCTGGCGCTAAGCCCAAAAAGCGTTCTTCAAGACCTGCTCGTCGCGGCCACGACTGCGATGCATCTATTGAAAGACGGCGAAGAATTACTGCAGCGTCTTTAAATGTTTTACATTCAAGAAGTCGAGCCAACAGTAGGTCTCGTTCTTCCCAAAGCCCAAATTCATCCTCTAAATCGTCTCGTTCTTTGTCGGGGAGCATCCTGCGAGTTTTGAGTTCTACCAAAATGGCGGCGATCAAAAGAAACTCTGTGGCCAGTTCAAGATCAAGATTTTCTAATCTTTCAAGTTCCGCTATATAGGCGTCAACCACTGACGACAGTGACACTTCATAGAGTTCAACTTCTTCTTTGAGTATTAAATGAAGCAACAAATCAAACGGGCCATCAAATACTGGGGTGTTAACGGTGACACTCATAGGACTGACCGTAGAGGGTGAACGCCCCAAAGGGGTGAATAGGAGGCCTTATCAGCAAATTGTCACCCCATTTCGGTGGTCAGCCTATTAGTGTGAGCGTTGATGGCACGTATTTTTTCAGGTATAAAACCTTCCGGTTCAGTTCACCTCGGGAATCTTTTAGGCGCTCTACGCAACTGGGCGGCTATGCAGAACGAGAATGAAAGTGTTTATTGTGTTGTTGATTTACATGCTTTGACTCTGCCACAAGACCCTGAGGAACTTAGAACTTCAACTCTCTCTTTAGCTCAGATGCTTATAGCGGTTGGCATTGATCCTGATAGAAGCACTCTTTTTATCCAAAGTCATGTTTCAGAACATACTGAATGTGCTTGGCTTATGGAGTGCACGGCTTCTTTTGGAGAGTTGAGACGAATGACACAATTCAAAGACAAGTCCGATAAAGCAGATTTTGTTTCAGGAGGACTATTTACTTACCCTGCTTTACAAGCAAGCGACATTATTCTTTATGACACGGACCAAGTGCCAGTTGGAGAAGACCAGCGTCAACATGTTGAATTAACTCGCGACCTCACTGAGCGCTTTAATAACCGATACGGAGAGACTTTTGTAGTACCAGAGGCTGTCATCCCGCCTGCGGGGGCACGAGTCATGGACCTTCAAGATCCAAGCAGCAAAATGTCAAAATCGGAAGATAGTCCTCAAGGTTCAATTTCTTTGTTAGATGACGAGAAAACCATTGAAAAAAAGATCAAACGTGCCGTCACTGACAGCGACGGAGACGTCTTCTTTGATACTGCAAATAAGCCTGGAGTATCTAACCTTCTCTCAATACTTGGTGCAGCAACCGGACAAAACCCTAAAGACGCAGGCAAGGGATTAAGTAACTATGGCGAACTAAAAGGAGCCACAGCCGAATCAGTGATTGAGATGCTCCGACCCATACAAAATCGCTACTACGAGTTGGCAAACGACCCTAGTGAAACTAATCGATTGTTAAAGCTAGGCGCCGACAAGGCTCGCGAAATAGCGAGCACCACTCTTGATAGAGCAAAAAATAATCTTGGTCTACTTCCTCGATAACGAGTCAATCATCATCCGCTGATTTAAGAAGGTTTCCTATTTCTGGATTGATCGTCCATTGATGTTCCGGAAGATGATGTTCGCTAGCCCAGGTCACAACAAGTGAGTCGCTGCCAACTTCTTTTAATAACAAAGCTCCGTCAATGGAATGACACAGGTACTGACCGATCTTTCCAATAATTCCTGTCCGCTTTGACCAACGCTGATGCTGGCGCCCAGATGTAATTAGACCTATTAGGGTGGCCAAAACTCGAATCCATATTTCGGCTTTGCTTACTACTTTTCCGACATCGTGCAGTAACGCAGCTGCAAGGATTGTTTGTTCTGGTTCTGCTAAAGATTCTTCTACCCGACGGGCTACTTCTATTGAGTGATACTGATCATTTTCCGGCATTGACTTCCATAAAGCCATCTCTGACTGAGACAGTATTTCCGCTACCCATAAGAGGTCTTGTTCACTGACGGATTTTTGTTGAAGCGAACCTAAAAATCTTTTGACGAGATGCCAAAAAGTCTTCATAAAGGAACGCTCTGGTCCGCCACTACCACTCCGTCGGAATCGGCCCATAAATGCATGCCGGGAGAGATGGTTACATCAGAAATTTTTACTGAAACATCTCGGCTCCCTCTTCCAAGTTTTTCGCTGCGTCTCGGGCAAGTACCGCGTGCATAGATTCCTATTGGACTGCTTGATAGTTCCTGAGCGTCTCGAACACAGCCGTCGATCACAATTCCTGCCCATCCGTTTTCTGAAGCTAATACGCCAAGGTTGCCTCCCACTAAGGCACAGCGTGTTGAACCTTTCCCGGCTACAACTAGGATTCGCCCCTGACCGTTCTCTTCTAACGCGCTTCGAACAAGAGAATTATCATCTTCAACGTCAAGGGTGACGACTTCCCCGCTGCAAGTTTTAGCTTCGCCGTAACTGATGAATGGCCCTGGAATGACTTTTATTTTCTCGCCGTGTTCATCGCAAAGATCAGCGGTGAGTTTCATTATCCATCTTGTCCAAAGAATTCATAAATTTTTTCTTTTGGCCGCCCCACACAAGCCGCAATTTTCTTATCTTTAGATAGATCGCCGTGAACCAAAATAGGTCTTTGAATTAAAGCTTTTTTCTGGGAAAGCAATTCAACTACTGCCGAGGCATCCCCAATGTAGTCCTCTTCATTTAACTCTAATTTTTTGAACTGGGAATCTTTACGCACTAAATCTTCTACAGGCCCATCTAAACCATCTGCGATACGTTGCAGCGTTTCAGCTGTTGGTGGTTCCTTCATATAGAGGATGACATCTACTTCTTTTCCTAATTCTTCAGCGACCGCTAAAGCATTTTTTGAAGCATGTCAATTTGGGTTGTGAAATACGGTGTAATTTGCCACAGGTTCTCCTATTTATTTTTAGATAGCGTCCGGTCCACGTTCTCCTGTTCGGATACGTATCAGATTATCTACGTCAGTGACCCATACTTTACCATCGCCAATTTTTTCTGTTCGTGCCGCATCTACTATTGATTCAACTACTAGATCAGCCTGATCATCATCAACAACTACTTCAATTCTAGTTTTCGGAGTGAATAAAACTTTGTATTCAGTTCCCCTATAAGTTTCACTATGTCCGCCTTGACGTCCAAATCCTTGGACTTCACTTACGGTCATACCTTGAATACCCAGTACAGATAATGCGTCTTTGACATCGTCAAGTTTGAAAGGTTTTATAACTGCTGTAACTAGCTTCAAGATTTCTCCTAATTCATCTAATGCCTAATTCTTACCATAAAGATTAATGCACTTGTGCTTACGTCATGTTATGTCACAAACTACATTCAGTGCGTTTCGGGTTTGTTTCTCGTCTGTAAAGAATTTTTATCTTCCATTAAATTGATATGCGAATCTCCCCTACACGTTTACCGGCATGGTTTGTTAGAGGTCGAGATTCCTCTTTCTCAGTTATTCCAAACTCAGCTAAGAGCCATGTTAAGGCTGCTGTTGCTGCTCGTGAAGCGCCATCACGGGCTTTTAATGCTACTCCCAAACCTTGTTCCGGAATAACTGCGCAAAAAACTCCTTCTGCTCCTGTCTTGACGATGGCTCTACCCTTAGTGGATGAAATAATCTCGGTGCAGGCGCGCCCTGTCCCGGCAATGTAAAAAGGCTGATTCGCCATTGCTTGAAATAACGGGGAGGCTGAAGGTTTAGCAATCATTTCAGCCCAGCCAATCGCTAGTCCGCTTAATGGCACCGCCCAAACGGGGACCCCGCATCCATCAACACCCGGTTCTTGAACTGAGAGGTCCACATGGCACATCTCACTTAAAATCGGAGTTATATAGTCTGTATGTAACTGATGGTTCGGATGTAAATAATTTTCATGGTCTATACCTAAATGCCGCATGACGGTAAGAAAACCAGTGTGTTTTCCAGAGCAATTATTTGCGGTCACTTTCGGATAATTTCCATGAAGTATTTCTTCTTTTACCAAATTAAAGTCCATCGGGTCATGCTGCCCACAAGCAAGATCTTCTGCAGAGCAACCTATTTTTGAAAGCCAATTTTCTACCGCCTCTACATGCAGTTTTTCGCCATTATGGCTAGAACATGCCAAAGCGATTTCTGCCTCACTTAATTGAAATACGTCAGCAGCTCCCGTTTCGATGAGAGGAAGAGCCTGTAGAGGTTTTATCGCGGAACGAGGAAGAACTGATTTTTCATAGTCCCCCCAAGTCGAAATTGTCTTTCCAGACAAATCTGCTACGGCGACGTCAACATAATGAAAACTCTCTATTGAGTTTCCGCGTGTGAGCTCTATACACAGAGGTGCAGAGCTCATAGGTCACTAGATGCATCACGAAGTTCAGAAATTTCTTCCGCAACTTCGATTGCTATATCCCCAGCTTTCGTCGTAAAGAAACCTGGAATAATCGCATGAATAAAAGCAACTAGACCTGCTCCGAGCATACGAAAACCCATTATTATGGCTCGCCCGGCATGTTGAAAATATGTTTCTCCTACTGAAGCAGGATGGTCTATAAACATTTTCTTCAAACCCATAACTGCACCTTAGAGAAGTTGAGACTTCATCGGGTCACCGAGGAACATTTTATTCTTTTCGATCTCGACTTTTTTGTTCTTCTAACTCGTTCCGTAACGCTATGTACCTCTCAACACGTCGGAAATCTATTTCTTCTTTTTCTTTAGCCTCAGTAACTGCGCAACCTGGTTCTGTGTCATGCATGCAGTCGTTAAACCGGCACTGTTTTGCTAGATCCTCAAGGTCTTCAAAAACTCTTTCTAGAGCCTCTTGAGCGTCCCAAATTCCTACAGCGCGAACACCCGGAGTGTCAATAAGAATACCGCCTCCTGGTTTAAGGATCATTTCTCGACTGACCGTAGTGTGTCTACCCTTTTTGTCGCCTGTACGCACTTCACCTGTGGTCATCACTTCGTGTCCTACAAGAGCGTTAATTAGGGTGGATTTTCCTGCACCTGACTCTCCAAGTAGTGCAACAGTCTTCCCAACTCCTATTAAATCTTCTAACGCTTCTAAGCCTTCTAGCGACTCATCCGCCAAGGACACGGTAAAAATTGGAACCCCTACCGCTATGGCCTGAATGGTTGTTTTTATTTCCATGAACTCTTGAACTTGGTCTGCTTTCGTTAGAACTATCGAAACATCTGCTCCACTATCTCGAGCAATAATTAAAAATCGTTCAAGTCGTCCCGGCGGCAATGGACGATCTAAGCCATGAACTATGAACACGTGATCTATATTCGCCACTAAGACTTGTTCAATTACTTGTTCGGAAGGGTCGCGTCGAGAAACTGTGTTGAACCTTGTGAGTACCTCATGGATAAGGAACCCGAGATCGGGGTCTTTGACTATTGCAACCCAATCGCCAACCACTGGAGCTAACACATCTTGTGATCGTTGAGAATCTGAGAGGACTCGCAAAACTCCCTGTGACGTAACAACGTCGCATTCTCCACGATCAACTCGCACTATCCGTCCAAGTTCACCCGAAGAGGTTTCTAACTCTGGCCTGAAGCCGTAATCATGTAAATCAATTTTCATCTAATACTGATCGTAGATGGATATAACCCCTTGACCTGCGTCTAGCCTTAACTTATGCCTGACTTTTTTCAAAACGGTTCAATTGGAACCATTCATCAATTGAATGAACGTGACACCGCCGAATTGGAAAAAGACCTTGCCCAATGGGGAAAAGAGGGCCCGATCGCTCTTGTTGTTCCATGCCTTTTCAGCGAATTAGAGAACTCTGCTTTACCAAAAATAGTTGACGAACTCACACAGGCCAGTTATCTAAGTGAAATAGTGATCGGTCTTGATAATGCCTCAAAAGACCAGTTTGAAATTGCTAAAAAGTTTTTTTCAAAACTGCCACAACGACATCGGGTTCTCTGGCATGACGGCCCGCGTCTCCAAGAAATCAATCACTCACTTGGACGCTTTGGGTTCCCTCCAGAAAGATCCGGTAAGGGAAAAAATATGTGGTATTGCCTCGGTTATCTTTTAGGTAGGAATGAGTTTCAGACAATTGCTTGTCACGACGCTGATATTAAAAATTATGATCGTTCCCTACTCGCCCGTCTTCTTTACCCAGTAGTTCAACCATCTTTTAATTACGCATTCGCTAAGGGCTACTACTACCGAGCATCAGCCAATCAAAGTGAGACTCGTCTGCATGGTCGCGTTAGTCGTCTTTACGTAACGCCATTAATTCGAGCGCTCTCTACAACTTTCGGCCGCACAGATGAACTTGAATATCTCGACAGTTTTCGTTATCCACTCGCCGGAGAAAGCGCTATGGACATAAGCGTGGCTCGTTCACTCCGCTTTCCGTCAGACTGGGGCCTTGAAATCGGAGTGCTCTCAGAAGTTTACGCCCGATATCCAAATGCAAGAATTTGCCAAGTTGATATAGCGAGCGATTATGACCATAAACATCAGCCATTGTCGGATGACGATAAAACTACGGGCCTTCATCGCATGAGCCGAGATATCGCAAAAGCTTTTTTTAGGAAACTCACGATTTCTGGGTTCTCTCTTACCCAAGAAAGTTTTAGAACCTTGCGAGCCACTTATATGCGAGTCGCTCATGAACTGATTGAACACTACGAAAGTGACGCTGTATCTAATTCCATGGCTTATGACCGCAATCAAGAAGAATCTATGGTCTCTCTCTTTGGGCAATCTGTACTTGAGGCTGGAGAAGATTTCCTTCAGAACCCTTTAGAGAATCCTTTCACTTCAAGTTGGTCTGAAGTGCAGAGCGAAAATAAAGAAGTCTTTGTGGATCTTTTAGCAGCAGTTGAGTCCGACAACGAGAAACCATAGACAACCTCTTCCTTACCAACTCTTAATGCTTCTCTAACAAAAGCATGTGATGATTCAATCATGAAACACACACGCACCCGCTTAGATTCATTATGGTTTCTTTGATGAGCGACCAAGAAAATCTTTTCTGGATATCTAACCGTATGGGCTTCGGTTTGAGCCCTAGCGAGATGGAGCTCTATCAAAATCAAAATTTCTCTGAATTTCTTGGAAAGCGGATTGCCCCGGAGAAGCATGGTTTAGAAATACCAGCAGACCCTTTCGCAAATGCTGAGGACTTTATTCCTACGGATGAAGACGCCAGTGAATTCAAAAAACAGGAACGAGCTGCTTCTCTGGAATTATTTGATCTCTGGTTAGACGAGATGAGAGACACTTCAGATCCTGTTCTGGAATGGATGACTTTTTTCTGGCACGACCATTTCGCTATTAGCGCAAGAGAGATTAAAAGCTTGCGAGCGTTTGTACAACACCTACGTCTCCTACGCACCCATGCACGAGGGAGTTACCCCACAATGCTTCGTGAAGTCACTATTGACCCTGCCATGCTTATTTTCTTAGATGGATATAAAAACACTGCTAAGAAACCTAATGAGAACTATGGCAGAGAGCTCCTGGAACTGTATTCATTAGGCATAGGAAACTACTCAGAAGATGATGTGATGGCTGCTTCTAGAGCGCTCACCGGATGGCGCGTTACAGAAAATGGAACTGAGTTCAAAGCCAACCGGCATGATGACACTCCTCAAACTTTTTTAGGCTCAAACAATGTTCATGATCTCGACACAGTCATGGAAGCCGTGGTCAATCATGAAGCTCTTCCTAGTTTCATTTCAAGAAAACTCTCGGATGCTGTTCTGGGTACCGAAATCCCTGATGCAGTAATTAAAGAGTTCGCAACGGTTTTTGCCAACAACAATCTAGAACTTATTCCGCTTATCGAAGCAATTGTTGATGCAGGGTTATCAATGAGTAAACGTGTTCCAATTATCCGTCATCCTGTTAGTTGGCTTCTTAACGCGGAAAAAGTAACTGGCGTTAAATTGGACGTTCTAGAGCGGGCCAACATGTTGAGTCAAATGAATATGCTCCCCGGTCGACCTCCAAACGTGGGAGGTTTTCCTAAAACAGAGCATTATTTAAGTGCTTCCTCTACCGCAGCACGTTTTTCTGCTGCTGGCATCATCGTTTCAAAAACCCCTCGAGAATCCGTAGCACTTCAAGCTGCTAAATCTGCTAACTGGGGAGATTTAGCTGGTATTTGCGGGCACATAAATGGTTTCAATCAACCGACTATTGATTCCCTTCAGGATCTTTGGGAAAGTTCCCCTTCTTCCTCTCAAGGTGGTCGCGTATGTCTATCCATAGCACTCTCCTCTCCGGATTTCATGGTGATTTAAATGAGTGAACTAAGTCGTCGTCGGTTTCTTTACCTTTCAGGCGGTGCTGCCGCTACAGCAACTGGAGTAGGTGTATGGGCTGCGCTACTGCGTGGAGAATCTGAAAAAGGCATATTGGTTCCCTCTTCAACAACTTTAAGTGCGACTTCTACTACCACGACTACAGCTACTGCTACAACAGCACCGCCAGTACCTCCCCAAAACCCTGTCGTGGTGATTGTCCAGATGGCTGGCGGGAACGACGGATTAAATACTCTGGTTCCCCTCGACGGTAAATACCACAGTGCACGCCCTACGATTGGTTTACCAGACTCCAATCTGATCCCACTGGCTGGAAGAACTGACTTTGGCCTCCACCCGGCATTAGCCCCACTATCTGATTTTTGGGATAACGAGATGCTGAGAATTGTTGCTGGTTCCGGAATACCTAAACAAGGAAGATCACACTTTGCCGCAACTGATGCGTGGCATAGCGGATACACAGATAAGGAAGAAACAGGATGGATTGGTCGGTGGCTAGATGCCACCGAAGGTACAACTCCAAATCCACTCCGAGGAATCGCTCTTGGTGGTGGAGCGCCAATTCTTACCGGAAAGACAAGTATCTCAACAGTCATTAACTCACCTTCAAATTTTCGACTAGCCACACCCCCTGGCACCGATAGCGAAAGTGTCGTTTTGGCTTTCTTGAACACTGCTTCTCCCCTAGCAAGTGATCCCGCTTTAGCTGCAGCACAATCCGCTATACCGAATTCTTTGGATGCAATTGGGGTCATTGATTCGGCTAAATCTGAAGTTGATCCAGATCCTTATGCAGAAGAATCTTTTACATCTCTTCTAGAAACTGCTGCGGAACTTATAAACATGAATTTAGATACTCGAGTTATTGTTGTCAGCATTTCTGGTTTTGATACCCACTCTGACCAACTAGGTCGACATCAAAACCTCTTGGAAGATTTCGTGACCGGTGTATCTAATTTCTGGAATCGTATTGAGTCCAATGGTCACGCGGACCGCGTACTGCTGATGTCTACAAGTGAATTCGGTAGAAGAGTTGCAGAAAATGGCTCTAGTGGAACTGACCATGGTGCGGCATCTGTTCAATTTCTGATTGGCTCTGGAAAAGGTTTATATGGAGATTTTGATTTAGGGAATCTAGTTGACGGGGATCTCCCCATAACCATTGATACACGATCTACTTATGCAACTGCACTTGATTGGCTGGGCGGTCCGACTGATGAAATACTCGGAGACTCTTACAGTCGACTGCTCTAAAGAAGGTTTTATAGATTTAGAAGAATCGTCATCTTTTCTTCTAAAGGAAATTCAGAGAGTTCAACCAGAGAATCTGGTGGAGGTGAGCGGAATCGAACCGCCGACCTCTACGTTGCGAACGTAGCGCTCTAGCCAACTGAGCTACACCCCCATATCGGGTGGATCGTAGCCTAGTGGTCTCTAGTTAGCTTGACGACGAAGAACTGCTTCGTCTCTCATCGCTATACCGGCATCTGGTACCAACGGTGTTGCCGGCCGGAAAGGTACGACTACATCTTGAGAATCAAATTCTTTTTGATTTCGGAGTGTGAGCAAGGTTCCATATCCAACTAGTGCGACGTCAGCGAGGAAATGAATCATCCACATGAAACTTCCTACTGCCAAGGCAAACAAGAAGGTCATAACTGCGATTCCAATGAGCGCTATTAGAACATCTCTTCGACGGCGTTTAGCGGCCCGAGCACTATTGGGAATCTCTTTAGCTGCCTTCTGTACTGCTTGCCAAGCGTTGGTGTGGTGGCCTCCAGCGACTGCAAGAGGAGGTCTCAGAACTGGTCGTTGAGTGTTTCGTCGGAGAATGGGGGGAAGAAGAACTGCTGCCCATAAAACTGCGAGCCCCAAAATAATTAGCACTGTTTCCTCCTTATGTTCACCGGTCTCTCCGGTAAAAAGGACTTTAGTACTAAAACACTATGTTTTGGTGGATTTCTTCGCGCTATTCGCGCGAATCTTCGCGCGAATAGCGCGAATGCTGGTCACTGTTCGCG
>CACPKO010000007.1 GCA_902634555.1 Actinomycetota bacterium | reverse complement strand
AACGAATTTCTTCGACTTTTCCTGTCTGCTCCCAAGGAAACTTTTCTCGGCCAAAATGGCCATAAGCAGCAGTGTCCTTATAAATAGGTCTTTTTAAATCAAGATCGCGAATAATCGCAGCAGGGCGGAGATCAAAAATTTCGTTTACACAATTTGATATTTTCCCTGGGTCCACGGTTTCGGTATTGAAAGTCTCCACATAGATAGACACCGGTCTAGCCATACCTATTGCATAAGCCACTTGAACCTCGCATCGGCGAGCCGCTCCAGCTGCTACAAGATTTTTCGCAACCCATCTAGCTGCGTAAGCTGCTGACCGATCAACTTTGCTTGGGTCTTTACCAGAAAAGGCTCCGCCTCCGTGACGAGCCATCCCTCCGTAAGTATCAACAATTATTTTACGTCCAGTTAGTCCTGCATCTCCGACTGGTCCACCAATGACAAACCGTCCAGTGGGGTTTACATAGACTTGATAATCGTCATCAGCGAATTGTTCTGGAATTACTGGTCGAATAACCTCGTCTATCAGATCTGGACGAATCATTGAATCTCGGTCAATTCCATCGTTGTGCTGGGTTGAAACAAGAATTGTCTTTAGCCGAACTGGTCGATCGTCTTCGTAATCAAATGTGACTTGAGTCTTTGCATCTGGTCTCAAATACGGGATTGAACCTGACTTACGTACAGAGGCATGACGTTCTGCCATCTGATGGGCAAGGTTGATAGGTAAGGGCATCAATTCTTCTGTTTCATTACAGGCATAACCAAACATCATGCCTTGATCGCCGGCTCCTTGACGGTCCAGATCCTCTTCACTTGAGTTAGCAGTACGGGTTTCTTCAGAATCATCAACCCCTTGAGCTATATCTGCAGATTGCCCGTCAAGGCTGACCATAACCCCGCAGGTATCCCCATCAAATCCAAAATCTTCGCGGTCGTATCCGATCTCTTTTATCGTGCTTCTCACAATGCTGGGGATGTCTACATAGCCTTTGCAGGTGACTTCTCCAGCAACAACAACTAAACCAGTCGTAACAAGAGTTTCACAAGCGACTCTGCTCTCTGCGTCTTCAATGAGCATCGCGTCAAGAACTGCGTCAGATATTTGATCCGCCATCTTGTCAGGATGTCCTTCAGTAACTGACTCTGAAGTGAAGGTCCATTTACGACTCATTATTTTTTTCCAATTTCTTCATGTCCATTAACCTTCAATTTTAGAGCGGCATCAAGTATCGCCTGTGCTATATCTCGTTTATCAGCGAGAGGAAACTCGGTTTTTCTTCCCGCTAAATCAAACAAAGTTACTGCATTCGTATCATAATTGAATCCTGTATTCTCGGCAGAAACATCATTCGCTACGATCAAATCAATACCTTTAGCTTCAAGTTTTTTCTTTGCATTTTTTTCAAGATCGTTTGTTTCGGCAGCGAAACCCACCAGAATTTGTTTCCCAGTATGAGAGGAACCTAAAGAGGCAAGAATATCTACGGTGGGTTCAAGACGTATCTCTAAACATTCTTCAGATTTTTTAATCTTTTTTTCACTTTTTATTATGGGAGTGAAATCTGCCACGGCTGCTGCCATAACCACTAAATCACTTTTTGGCGCTTCAGAAAAAACTGCCTTTGCCATTTCATCTGCGGTCTCAACTGCAACCACCTGCAGATTCGGGTGATTGGGGGCTCGACTAGGTTCAGTAGTTACACAAACGACTGAAGCTCCTCGAGTAGCTGCTTCTAACGCTATGGCATGGCCTTGTTTACCAGATGACCTGTTCCCGATATAACGAACCGGACAGATAGGCTCTTTTGTTCCTCCCGCTGAGACTAAGACTTGAAGTCCTGAGAAGTCTTGGGTCTTAGAATTCAAGCCTGAATTTAATACTTTTTCCACCGCTGCGACTATAGAGACTGGATCGGAAAGGCGACCTGCCCCGTCATCACCTCCTGCTAAACGTCCTTGATCTGGTCCGACTATTTCTACACCACGTTTGACCAACTCTTGAATGTTTTCTTGAACGGAAGGTTGTTCCCACATCTCAGTGTGCATCGCAGGACAAACTATTACGGGAGCCCGAGTAGCCAACAAGGTTGCGGTCAACAAATCAGCAGAACGACCGGTTCGATAATCAGAGAGCAATCTTGCTGTGGCAGGACAAACCAGAATCAAGTCAGCTTTTTGACCGAGGTTTGTATGGGGTATTGGATGTTCTTCTTCCCATAGAGAAGTCTGAACTTTTTCTGAAGCCAAAGCATCAAAGGTTGCTCGCCCTATGAATTTCTCAGCACCTTTTGTGAGAATAGGTGAAACATGAGCTCCTGCGTCTATTAAACGGCGGCAAACCTCAACTGCCTTATACGCAGCGATTCCCCCAGTTACTCCAAGAACAATTCGACGACCATCAAAGATGCCCATAGGTTCAAGGTTAAATCAAGCGCTTTCGTCGCTTGTCTCTTCAGACTCGGCATCTTCTTCGAGTTCTGAGTCTTCCATAGCTTCAATCGCCATCAGTTCTTCGTCTGATGGTTCCGAGTCTTCTGAAATCTCAACAGGAATTATTTTGTCTACTGAGATCTCTTCAAATGCTATGGATAAAGGTTTACGCGCTGTTGAAGGAAGTTGAGGAGGAATAGAAGCTCCAAGACCTTCCCCTAATTGATTGAAATACGAGTTTATTTGCCGAGCTCGTTTAGAACTAAGAGCAACTAAACGGAACTTGGATTCAGCCCGATCTAAAAGCCCTTCTATCTCGGGGGTGATCATGGTGTCGTGACCCTTCACAAAAATACCTCATCTTTAGTTGATGTTCATGCCTGAACGCATTTCAGACGTATAAACGGTATCAGATATGGCGCTCATTACCTCGATAGGTCAGCGGTGAAGAATTCAAATAGCCCGTTTTTCACTAATCACTTCTTGGATTCTTTTTATTGCTTCTTCGAGGTCATCATTAATAATTTTAAGATATCCCAAAGACTCTGCTTCTATTCTTTCCCGCTCGCCTTCAATAATTCTTTCTTCTGCGCGTTCTTGAGTGTCTCCGCGCTCAAGAAGGCGTCGGCGCTGCTCTTCTACACTTGGGGCATCAACAAAAATTAATAGAGCATCTACATAATTTTCCTTGATTTGGTTACCGCCTGCCACATCTATTTCTAGAAGAATGTCATGAGCGGCAGAAGCATCAGGAACAGGAGTGCCATAAAGTTCTCCTAAAAACTCGTTCCATTCAATGAACCCTTTGTGATTTTGATGATCAAGAAATTCCTGGCGGTTAACGAACTTGTAGGCTTCTGGATCTTCGTCAGATCTACGTATCCGAGTTGTCCATGATTGACTGAGTGCAAGGTTTTTGTCTCGGGTTACAAGTTTCTCTGCGAGGACACCTTTTCCTACTCCTCCTGGGCCTGAAAGAACCACTAAAAGTGGCTCTCGTTTCGTAGGTGCCATTAGTCCTCTATGAAAATCGAGATAAGAGGTCGGAGCGCTGTTGGCTCCCTAGTCCTTTGAGTCTTCGGCTTTCGCTAATGCCTATTTCCTCCATTGTTCGTCTGGCTTTTACTTTGCCGAGTTTAGGAAGAGACTCTAGAGCAGATAGAACTTTCATTTTCGCAATAACCGGATCATTATCTGCGCGTTCAAGTAGCCCAGGAAATGTGAGAGAACCCATTTTTAGCAGTTCTTTGATTTCGGCTCGAGCTCGTCGCGCTTCAGCTGCTTTTACTAAAGCCGCTCGTCGTTGTTCGTCTGTAAGTTCGGGAAGTCCTGTCATGACAGGGACTTTAGCGTCGAAAATGCTTTTGGTGAAATCATCCGAGTAAATAACTAACAAGTTCTGCTGCTGCAAGGATCGGTTCTTCTGCAGACGTCACTGTGCGACCAATAACCAAAATGTCTGCTCCATCGTTTATAGCCTGTTGCGGCGTCAAAACTCGTGCCTGATCATGGGTTTCAGATCCTGGCATACGAGTACCAGGCACGACTCGTGTTAATTGGTCTGCCCATGGCTCGGTGATAGGTAAATCAGGAGCGGCGCAAATAATTCCGGCGCATCCAGTTTCTACCGCAAGAGAAGTTCGAGCCCTCAACGTTTCTGAAGAGGCTTCGGCATCACTAGTCAAAACTGTCACTCCTAAAACTCCTGGTGGTGGCCCGTCAAGACCCTCTGCTCCTTCTCTTAATCCTTCGACGGCTGCTTGAAGCATTGCGTCACCACCGGATGTATGGACAGTGAGCCAACGGACCCCTAAGGATCCAACAACTCGAGCTGCTTTGTTGACCGTCGTTGGTATGTCATGCAATTTGAGATCTGCGAATACATCCCAACCGTTTGCAACAAGTCCTGCAATTACATCTGGTCCGGCAGCTGTATAAAGCTCTAATCCGACTTTTACCGTTCCGAAAAATTCATCAAGATCTGCAGCAAGACGTCGAGCTGCGACAACATCATCAACGTCTAACGCCAGTGCCAAACGAGAACGAATTTCGGAAGGGACTTCTCCTTCATCTATTTCTTCAAATTCATCGCTATCGAAATTTTCTTCAGACATGAGCTGCTCCAATCAACTTATTTACGTGATCTAAACCTTGATCTTTACACCATTTTGAAAACCCTTTGAGGATCTTCTGAGGGGCGCGAGGGTTAGCGAATGTTGCTGTTCCGATTTGTGTTGCAGTTGCCCCTGCCATCAGAAACTCAGAAACGTCTTCCCCTTTTGCGATTCCTCCTACCCCAATGATTGGTATTTCTAAATTGCTTGCGTAGGTATCGAAAACCGATCGGATTGCTATTGGTTTGATCGCTGGGCCTGAGACGCCACCTCGTCCAGCCCCTAGTAAGGGTTTACGAGTATCCGTGTTAATCACCATGCCTAATAACGTGTTTGCCACTGTTACTGCTTCTGCTCCAGCTTCTTCGGCTGCTTGCGCAATTTGTGGTAAATCGGGGGTATTTGGGCTGAGCTTCGCCCAACAAGGTTTTTCTGAAACTAGAGAAGCTTTTACAACTTCGGCAGTTGCTGTCGCTGAATGAGCAAAAAGATTTGTTCTATCTTCTAAATTTGGGCAAGAAGCATTCACTTCTACCGCTATCACAGCATCTGAAGCGCCTGCTAGGAATTTCGCAGCCTGTGTAAACTCTTCTACTGTTTGCCCCCAAATACTTACAACTACTCTTGCTCCAGCTCTTTCTAATAAGGGAAGATCATTTGTTATCCATTCTTCTACTCCGGGACCTTGAAGACCGATGCTATTTATCATTCCGGCAGAAGTTGGGTGTAACCGAGGCGCAGGATTACCAGGCCAGGGTTTGGCATGTAGGGATTTCACAACAATTGCTCCAAGTGAGGAGAGATCAAAATATTTTGAAAGTTCAGCGCCTTGTCCAGATGTTCCTGATGCAGTCATGATCGGGTTCGGAAGAACCACAGACCCTATTCTCGTCGTCAAATCAGTACTTGGAATATGTCCCATATCAATGCTCTGCTTTGACACCTTCGTGATATGTCTGAAGAGTGCGAACTTCTAGTGAACTATTTTTCCATTCATGAAGGCCCTTAGCTGCTGCTAATGCCGCAGAGGCAGTAGTAAGAAGTGGGATATCTTCTGCTCCAGCAGCTCCGCGAATATGGTCTCCATCGGCGCGTGGCCCTCGTCCATGGGGACTATTAACTACGAGCTGGACTGCTCCCGAACGAATCAGTTCAACTGCATCTGTTCCCTCTTCATCCAGTTTCGCTACTACATCTTTAACTCGTATTCCATTTTTCTCTAAATGCTCTGCTGTGCCTTTTGTTGCTACTATCTCAAGCCCTAAATCTGAGAGGCTTCGTGCTGCTTCAAGCCCGGTTTCTTTATCCCTATCTGCAAGAGACATAAACACTGTTCCTGATTCTGGTAGTGCCCCTCCTGCAGAAATTTGCGACTTAGCGAAAGCTAGTCCTGTTGTGAGGTCTATACCCATTACTTCTCCCGTGGACCTCATTTCTGGGCCAAGCACAGGATCAGCTTCTGGAAAACGATTGAATGGCAATACTGCTTCTTTAACTGCAACGTGATCTCCAGATACTCGAGGCCCAAGTAACTTTTCTTCTCGTAATTCCGCAAGTGTGGCGCCTACCATCACTCGGCTCGCTACTTTTGCTAGAGGAACCCCTGTCGCTTTGGCTACGAAAGGGACAGTTCGTGACGCGCGAGGATTCGCTTCAATCACATAAATCTGATCTTCTTTTACTGCAAATTGAACATTGATCAGTCCCTTTACTTCAAGGGCTTCGGCTATCTGTAATGTAAATTCTTCAATTTTTGATATTACTTCTTCGCTCAAATGCGGCGGAGGGATCACACACGCGCTGTCTCCGCTATGGATACCTGCTTCTTCCACATGTTCCATTACCGCGCCTATGACAGCATCTCCAGTTGCATCCCGAATCGCATCAACATCCACTTCGATTGCTTCTTCTAGGAAACGATCAACAAGAACTGGGCGTTCTGAAGAAAGTCCTCCTTCAATTCCTAGACTTCCGAACTCTAAAAGTTCTGCCATAGCTTTCTCTAACTGAGAATGGTCGTAAACAATTTCCATGGCCCGGCCACCAAGAACATACGAAGGTCTTATCAATACAGGAAAACCAACATCATCAGCTATTCCTTGAGCCTCATCTAAATTGACGGCTGTTCCGCCAGGTGGTTGATTGATACCAATATTTCGACATAACTCATTCCAAAGTTCGCGATCTTCAGCGATATCAATAGATTTCGGATTAGTTCCAGCTATGAGCTCTTCGGGAAGGACTGCGGCGAGTTTCAACGGGGTCTGGCCACCAAGTGAAACAATTATTCCTTCAGGTTGTTCTGCTTCTATGACGTTAGATACATCTTCATAAGTTAACGGCTCGAAATACAGTCGGTCGCTAGTGTCATAGTCTGTTGAAACTGTCTCGGGATTGCAATTAACCATGATTGTTTCGTAACCAGCAGAACGGAGGGCGAAACTTGCATGTACACAGCAGTAATCGAATTCAATACCTTGACCTATTCGGTTCGGTCCAGATCCAAGGATCATGATTTTGGGCCGTTCGGATGGCTTTACTTCATTTTCGTCTTCCCAAGTTGAGTAGTGATAAGGGGTGTCAGCTGCAAACTCAGCTCCACATGTATCAACTGTTTTGTAGGTAGGAAATACGCCAAGATTTTCTCGCTTTTCTCTCACTAACGACTCCCGTGTTTCCCAAAGATAAGCAAGTTGAGCATCAGAAAATCCGAGCTGTTTCGCTCTCTTCCATGACCATTTATCTAAAGTGTCAAGAGTTTCGTTTTCTAAATATGATCGTTCTTCTGTAATAGTAAGTATCTGGTCTAGGAACCATGGATCAATAGACGTATCGGAATGAACCTCTTCAACGGTAAATCCACGTCGAAATAACGCTTCTACCTGGTATATGCGGTCTGGTGTGGCTACTTTTGCAGCAGACCTTAGGTCTTCGTTATCCATTTTCTTGAGAGAATTTTCTGCCGGGTCAGCGTTCAAACCGAATCGGCCATTTTCAAGAGAACGTAACCCCTTTTGTAAAGATTCAGGGAAAGTTCTACCGATCGCCATAACCTCGCCAACAGATTGCATGGACGTGCCAAGGATTCCATCAGCACCTGGAAATTTTTCGAATGCCCAGCGCGGAATTTTAGTTACTACGTAATCAATGGTGGGTTCAAAAGCAGCTGGAGTTTTCTCTGTAATGTCGTTAGGTATCTCATCTAAGGTGTACCCGACAGCAAGTCTTGCTGCTATTTTCGCAATTGGAAAGCCTGTTGCTTTTGATGCAAGAGCAGAAGATCGGCTCACTCTTGGGTTCATTTCTATAACGACTTGATCGCCATTTTCTGGGTTGACGGCAAACTGGACATTAGAACCACCTGTTTCTACGCCAACTCTTCGTAAACACGCAAAAGAAGCGTCACGCATCGTCTGGTATTCAATGTCTGTGAGAGTTTGAGCGGGTGCCACAGTAATGGAATCTCCGGTATGGACGCCCATGGGGTCAAAATTTTCTATTGAACATACAACCACGCAGTTGTCAGACTGATCTCTCATAACTTCTAATTCAAATTCTTTCCAACCAGCAATCGACTGCTCAATAAGTATTTCTGTAATTGGACTGGCGTCTAAACCATTCTGGGCTACCTTCTCGAACTCTTCTGAACTGTGCGCCATGCCCGTTCCCTTACCTCCGAGTATGTAGGCAGGGCGTATTATGACTGGGAGTCCTATGTCTTTAACTACTTCTTTTGCTTCCTCTAATGAATGAGCAATACCAGAAGACGGAACTTGCAAACCGATTTCCAGCATTGCTTCTTTGAATAAATGGCGATCTTCTGCGGTAGCAATTGCGTCAGATCGCGCTCCAATGAGCTCAACTCCATATTCATCAAGTACTCCGGCTTCAACTAATTCCATAGCAAGATTCAGAGCGGTTTGTCCACCCAATGTTGGTAGAAGAGCATCTGGTCTCTCTTGTTCTATGACTCGTGTCAAAACATCCAACCGGAGAGGTTCAACATAAGTCGCATCGGCGAAATCAGGGTCTGTCATGATAGTTGCAGGATTGGAGTTGACGAGTATTACCCGATAGCCCTCTTCTTTTAGAACTCGACATGCTTGGGTTCCTGAGTAGTCAAATTCACAAGCCTGACCAATAACTATCGGTCCGGATCCAATAAGGAGGATGCTGGAGATATCCGTTCGTCTTGGCACTAGAACTTACCTCCATTAGTTTTAGCCATCAGTTCTTCGAATTCTTTGAAAAGGTACTGGCTGTCATGTGGTCCTGGGCCCGCTTCAGGGTGATACTGAACACTAAATGCTGGAACTTCTTGGCAGCGGAGACCTTCAATGGTTTCATCGTTCAAGTTGATATGCGTTAGGTCCACGGAAGGAATACCTCCGTCAGCTACGCAGTAGTTATGATTTTGGCTTGTTATTTCAACAGCTCCTGTCTTTAAGTTTCTTACAGGATGATTTCCTCCATGATGACCAAATGGCAATTTATAAGTTTCAGCTCCAAGAGTTGCGGCAAGTAATTGATGGCCAAGACATATTCCAAATATTGGTACTTCTCCGAGCAGCGACGAAATATTTGAACGTATATTTGTTAATGGAGCAGGGTCTCCTGGTCCGTTTGACAAGAAGACTCCGTCTGGTTCTTGATCTAGAACCTCTTCGTATGAGGTCTGAGCGGGCACCACAATAACTTCCCCTAAGTTAGATAGATGATGAAGAATTGTGGTTTTTATGCCGAAGTCATAGGCAACTATTCGCCTTGTTCCACCGAGAGAAGGAACAATATATTTTGTTTTGCAGGTGACAGTTGAGACAAGGTCAATTCCATCTGTAGGTGGAGCTTTCTGGGCCGATTGAATTAACTCATTTAGATCTCCCTGTCCAAATGCTGCTGGCATTGAACCTTGATCCCTGAGATGCCGTGTAAGGCGTCGAGTGTCTATTCCTGCTATTCCAGGCACTTCATGCTCTTTCAAAAACGCATCAAGACTATTAGTGGCACGCCAATTACTAGTTCTTCTGCTTAGTTGTCGGACGATCACTCCGGAGCAAAAAGGATTGCTACTCTCAAAATCTTCATTGTTAACTCCATAATTTCCTATGTGCGGATAGGTAAAAGTTATTATCTGCCCGGCATAGGAAGGGTCAGTGATTACTTCTTGATACCCCGACATGACAGTGTTGAAGACGGCTTCTCCGGTGGCAACTCCATTAACTGGTGCTGCTCCAATCATCTCTCCTTCAAATATTGTTCCATCGGCAAGCACGAGTCTCGCAATCTTCACGTCTCTGGTCATCGTTGAATTTCTCCATCAATAACTACAGCTTCTCCCGATTGGATAGTGTGTCGAACACGCCCCCTTAAACGTCTGCCTTCGTACGGAGTATTTGAACTCCTGCTCGCCATCAAGTTGCCTGATACTGTCCACGTGATATCAGGGTCTATAACGCAAAGGTTAGCTTTTGCTCCTATTGAGACAGTGTTTCCATGTCGATCTAATACCCCAGCTATTGCTGCTGGACGCCACGATAAAAGAGCCAGAATTTGCGGTAGGTCTAGCCCCGAATCCTCAAGAGAAATGCTAAAAGCCGTTTCTAGACCAAGCATTCCCGGAGGAGCTTCAGCGAAAGATTTTTCCTTCGAATGGTCGGTATGGGGGGCGTGGTCGGTGGCTATCGCATCAATAGTCCCATCAGATAAACCTTTTCTCACTGCGATCACATCTTGCTCGGTGCGAAGTGGAGGGTGCACCTTAAATACTGGATCATAAGAAGCACATGACTCATCGGTAAGGCTGAAATGATGGGTAGTAGCTTCAGCGGTTATTGGGAGACCTTCTTGTTTTGCCATACGAACCATCTCAACTGATCCTGCTGTTGATAGATGTTGAAAATGCATGTGGGCGCCAGTAAGACGAACGAGAGCTATATCTCGTGAAACCATCAGTTCTTCAGCTTCTGCCGGTTGTCCGGGAATACCAAGACGAGAGGACCAGGCCCCTTCGTGCATGTAGCCACCGCAAGAGAGAGCTTCAACTTCACAATGTTGAGCTAACACAACTGGACGCCCTAGACGATGCGTTAACCCAGTGCTGTATTCCATGATTCGACGCATCAAACGAGGATCTTGTAAACCATTTCCGTCGTCGGTAAAAATTCCTACTCCAGCATCTACTAGTTCCCCCATTGGAGACATCTGTTCACCCTTACGGCCTACTGTCATTGTTCCGGTAGGAATAATTTCACAAACCGATTTTTCCCCCAAAGCTCTAACTTGGTCAATAACAGCTAGGCAATCCATAGCAGGTGTCGTATTCGGCATAGCAATTAAAGCCGTGTACCCGCCTAAAGCTCCGCCTCTCGCCCCTGTTTCTATTGTTTCTGCGTCTTCCTGTCCAGGTTCACGGAGATGACTATGTAAATCAACGAATCCGGAGGTAACAATGCATCCAGAAGCGTCAAGTTCTTCTTCTCCTTTCAAGTTTGCGGAAACTTCCGTGATTAGTCCATCGTCTCCTATCGCAACATCAGCTTTCTTTTCGCCTTCTGAATCAATAATCGTGCCGCCACGAATCACAAGAGTCATTACCCACCTTCCAATTCACTAGATGTGCTTAGGTTGCGTCCTGAACCCAATAAGAGGAATAGAACTGCCATTCGGATAGAAACCCCATTTGATACCTGATCAAGGATGACTGATCTTGGATCTGAAGCTACTGCTGCTTCAATTTCTATTCCGCGATTCGTAGGACCGGGGTGGCAAATGAGTGCGTCCTTTGGAAGAGTTGCTGCACGATTTATATTCAGTCCGTAGTCCGCTGTGTACTCTCTGACTGAAGGAATTAGACCTTCGTTAATTCTTTCATTCTGCATTCTCAAGAGATAACAAACATCTAATGTCGGGAGCACTTCATCTAAATCGTACGAAGTAGTTACGGGCCATCCTTCAAGAGATGGAGGCAACAACGTAGGTGGGGCTACTAGCACTACTTCTGCTCCAAGCATCGTAAAAGCAAGAACATCGGATCGAGCAACCCGTGAATGCCTTATGTCCCCGACAATGGCTATTCGCAGTCCGTTGAGTGAACCTTTGTGTTTTCTTAAGGTATACGCATCTAGTAACGCCTGAGTAGGGTGTTCGTGACAGCCATCTCCAGCATTGACAACTAGTGCATCTGTCCAGTTATCGATACGCTTCGCTATCCCTGCAGCAGGATGTCTCACTACAAGAACATCTGCTCCGTAAGCTTCTATCACCTCGACAGTGTCGCGGATACTTTCCCCCTTTGAGAGTGATGAAGATCCTGCTCCGAAACTCATTGTGTCCGCTGAGAGGCGTCGTGCTGCAGTTTCAAAAGAAAGCCGAGTTCGAGTGGAATTCTCGAAAAATAACGTAGCAACTGTTCGCCCTCTAAGCGCCGGAACTTTGGGAATAGGTCGGCGCCCAATCTCATCAAAAGTGTCGGTTAGATCAAGAATTTCTTCTATATCGCTTTTTGTCATACCTTCAATGGATAACAAACTTCTAGATGGGATTGAATTCACTTTTCTACCGTCCCAAGATCTACTCCTTCTGGACTCACATCTACGACCTCTGATACGCGCGTGGGGAGATTTTTTCCTACATAATCAGGCCTGATAGGCAACTCTCGATGCCCGCGATCAACCATCACTGCAAGTTGAATTTCTTTGGGCCGGCCAAAATCACAAAGCGCATCTAAAGCCGCTCTAATAGTCCGGCCAGTGAAAAGAACATCATCGGCGATAACAATCGTCGCCCCATCTAGATCAACAGAAATATCTGTTACTGCTTCAGGCATGACGGGTCGCATACCTATGTCATCACGATGAAGCGCTACGTCTAATGTTCCTTGAGGAGGACTGGTGCCGCTAATTTGACTCAGAGCCTCAGTAAGCATTTCTGCCACCATTACTCCCCCGGTTTGAAGCCCTATCAAAACAACATTGTCTAATCCATGGTTTCGTTCAACTATTTCATGGGCCATACGTTGAATTGCGCGGTTAATGTCTTCTGCGTCTAAGACTCTTGCGTGTGCAACAAAAACGCCCCCTTGGGGGGGCGTTTGAACTCGTTCTTTTTCAACCACTTGCATGTACTCCTCTGATCCGTGCAAGCCTCACAGGACTCGCTTCACGGTCAAAAAAGAACTGTAGCAAATTAAAACGGTGCCCGCGTCATCTTTGAAAACTTCGCCCTAACTAAGAAAGACATGCAGCTAATTATTAGTTGCTATTTGTTCTAGTCTCTTCAGAGATGCTTGCGACTACCCCATTAATGAACCTGCTTGATTGTTCAGTTGAATATTCGCTCGCTAAAGCTACTGCTTCAGACAGGATGGCTTCTATCGGTATATCTAGGCGATAAAGAACTTCGTAAGTAGCCATACGCAGCAACGCCTTATCAATGATTGGCATGCGTTCAGTGCTCCATCCTTCAGCAAACTGACCAATTATGGAATCAATTCTTTCCAAATGGGTAGATATTCCTTTAACTAGATCCGATACGAATTCTTCTGGTTCTAAGGGTTGCTCCTCAAGGTAATCAGTAAGAGATTGTTCATGGTTGTCAGCGGCATAAAGAATATTGAGAACGGTCTCTCTTGCTTCTCGGCGAGAGCCAAAGTCAGTATCTAATTCTTCGCTCACTACATATTCCTTAAGGGTCAGACCCGACCTAGATATTCGCCTGTTCGAGTATCAACTTTCACTATTTCATTTTGTTCTATAAACAAAGGAACTTGAACCACCAATCCTGTTTCTAAAGTGGCTGGTTTTCGTGCCCCAGATACTCGATCTCCTTGAATGCCAGGTTCGGTTTCTGATATTTCAATCTGCACTGAAGCCGGGAGTTCTACTCCAATTACTTCTTCGCCATACATAAGCAATTGTGGCGTGCTGGAGTCAACAAGGTAATTCGTCGCATCTCCAAGAGTTTCGGGGGTTACTGTTAACTGCTCATAGGTTTCAGTATCCATAAATACGTAATCTGCGCCTTCTCGATAAAGGAACTGCATGTCTCTTTTATCTACTATGGCGCGTTCTACTTTTTCTCCTGCACGGAAAGTGCGATCCACCACTGCTCCAGAGCGAACATTTTTCAAAGTAGTACGAACGAAAGCATGACCCTTCCCGGGTTTAACATGTTGAAAATCAACTACTTGAACCAAAGAGCCCTCAAGGTCAAGCGTCATACCATTCTTTAAATCGTTAGTAGTGATCGTGGCCATACTCTTTCCTTTCCGCTATCCGGTCCCTTAAATATAAGTGACAGAAATCAGAAAGGAACCAAGAACTCTTGTTCTTTATATTTACTACGGAATAGAACAGTCAGGTATCCAAGATCCGTGAAACCCATCTGGAACTCTTTGAGGTAGATGTATCCGAGCTACAGGTTTTCCTGTTATATCATTTGCATCAAGAATCACTAGCTCTGCTGGCTCATGGTTTACATCATTCACACAAACCATGACCCAACCATCTTCTTCATCGCTGCTTTCTTCGCGCGGAACAAATAATGGTTCGCCGCCAAACCGGCCCTCACCATGGTCATGATGAATAATCTCACCAGTTTCCATATCTGTTCTGCACGTTGATCCGGAACCTAACCACGAGGTGTAGGCATAACGATGCTTGCGGGCAACCACTCGGGGGTCATGGGTGGGAAAATCTTGAGACTGTTCACTCACAATTTCCTCACTGACAGTTCTTGTGCTTGGATCAATAGTCCATCGCGCGAGTTTAGGAATTGACTCATCCGGACCGTGTAAGTCTGAATAGAACATGCGATCAAATCTGCAAAGATCTACGACCACCTTGCTGTTCCCATCACTGGTTTCAAGATCAAACGCGTTCACTGCATGAAACACATAGCAATTTGGAGCCTCACACCAAATAATGTCCTTAGCTTCTCCATCTCTGGGTAGCAGTCCTACTCGCGGTTCATGTTCATCGCTCCAGGCAAAAGGAAACCTTTTACCAGCCATAGCCATTTCAATATTCACACATACCGGTAAATCATAAATAAGCGCATATTTTTGAGTTAGTGACATGTCGTGAATCATTGGCATGCCTTCAATAGGAATATCGGTCACTTTTGTGACCCGATTATCCATCCCTACAATCACATGCTGTACTCGATCTGGAATATCTGGATACGCATAGCAAACTCCGTGAAGTTCTTCTGCAATTGGATCAAACTTTGTATGAGCGGTAAAAGCCCCCGGTAACGTGCCCTCAAAATTGGTGTAACCAATAGTTTCAAGATCATAAGTTAGAGACACTGGACTGATTCCTGCTTCAACCAAAGCCAAGGTAAGACCGTTATGCCCGATAACTGAAGTATTAGGGCTAAAACCAGAACCTCTGAAACACTTTCCTCCAGGTGGTTCCTCTCCAAGTCGTTTAGCAAGATCTGTTCCTCTCACCCAACGGTTTCTATACCACTCTGCTTTACCGTCACGAAGTCGCACTCCATGTATCATCCCGTCACCTAAAAACCAGTGATAAGTGGCGGGATCAACAGAACCATAGGGATTTGGTCCGTTCCGAAGCCATCGTCCTTCAAGTTCCTCTGGAATTTGACCTGTTACTGGCAGATTGTATGCAGTGACCTCTTCCGTGACGGGCGTTCTGCTTCCTTCTAAATATTTTTGACCTTCAACCGACTTAACCATGTCAGCAGTTTAGAGAATGCTTTTAGGAGAGTTTGTCAACAGTTCATATCCTTCGTCAGTCACGATTACCGAGTCTTCCCATCTAACGCCCCCTAAACCAGATATGTAAATTCCTGGTTCTACAGTAACCACTTGTCCACTCTTCAAATTTCCTTCAGACTTCTGACCTATCCCAGGAGTTTCATGTATCTCCAATCCCACTCCATGCCCAGTGCTGTGAAGAAATTGTTCTCCATATCCTGCTTCTTCAATAACTGTTCGACACGCAGCGTCTACATCAGATATTGCTACTCCATTAACTACGGTCTTCAAGCCTTCTTCTTGGGCTTTTAAAACTAAATGAAGAATTTCATTCTCTTGACCTTCTTCACTGCCACCTATACGGAATGATCGAGTCATATCTGAGTGATATCCATGAACTAAAGCCCCGAAATCACATATGACTAAATCACCATCTTCAAAAGGACGGTCTGTAGGTCGAGCATGTGGCAGCGCACTGTTAGGTCCTGCGGCAACAATTGTTTCAAATGAACGATCGGAAGCACCGTGTTTACGCATTTCATGATCGAGTACAGCTGCAAGGTGCTTCTCAGTTGTTCCGGAGACAAACATTTCAGTTGCTGCTAAAAGCGCTTTATCCGCGATGGATGCCGCTTCTTTCATGTGTACTAACTCTTCTAAATCTTTTACCTCACGTATTTTTTCTATAAGACCCATCGTGGGAACGAGATCTACTGAAGGAATCCATTCGCTGATTTGCTGCTGCTGTTCCCATGTGATTGAAGCAGCCTCTAAGCCCAATCGTGTAACTCCATCACTTAGTTCTTTCAGAGTCTTGTCGAACCCTTGTACCTGTATAACTACCTCTATTGAAGTGTTTTCTGTTTCAGCTGGAGCTTGCTCTGCATATCTCCCATCAGTGAATAAGACCGCTTTGTCTTTCGTCACCCATAACTTCCCTGCAGACCCAGTGAAACCAGTCAGGTACCTGATATTTATGAGTTTTGTAACAAAAAAAGCTTCACAACCAACTTCTTCAAAATTGCTCGTTAATTTTTTGAGTCGTTCAGTTGTATTCACTTTTTTCCTTATTAAGCAAGCAATTCAGAAACCGCATCAACAGCAATTTGGTATCCATATCCGCCAAACCCAGCAATCGTCCCAGCCGCAACTGGCGCAACAACGGAAGTGTGACGCCATGGTTCGCGAGCGGCAGGATTAGAAAGGTGAACCTCAATAACTGGACCATCAAAAGTCTGAAGCGCATCATGAATAGCCCATGCGTAATGAGTGAAAGCTCCAGGATTGATGATTATGGCATCACATCTTTCTCGTGCTGAATGAATCGCATCTACGAGCTCACCTTCATGGTTTGATTGAAGGTGTTCAACTGTCATGCCTTTCTGGTCTGCTGCTTTCTCAGCAGTTTCTATATGGTTTTCAAGGGTTTGATCACCATAAGTCTCTGGATCTCTTTCGCCGAGAAGATTAAGATTCGGTCCTGAAAGGATAAGAATTTTTATCTGCGATTTTGAAGATTCTGAATTCATAAATATCTCTTTAACTCTCATCCATGTGATGGATAATCTCACGCACTATTGATGGCTCAACACCTGTAACTACTTCTACTCCATCTGGCCCATCTAGAACAAAAGTAAGACCATTGATAGCTTTTTTATCTCGAGCCATGACTTCCATTATGACATCCGGATCTGTTCCTTGAGGCATCATGCTGCTTAGCCCGTATTGATCAACAACCAAACGATGTTCCTCTACTCTGTCTTGACCTATCCGTCCAAGTTTGTGTGCAAGTTCTGCGGCAAAAACCAGCCCGATTGCTATTGCTTCACCATGTCGTAAGTCATAGTTTTCTGAAGTTTCAAGTGCGTGACCTAACGTATGCCCATAGTTCAGAATTGCTCGAGTTCCTATCTCTCTCTCATCTGATGCAACTACTTGAGCTTTGATCTCCACACATCTGGCAATTTTCTCTTCTAAGTTCAAGCCATCTAAGTTTCCGCTACCTAGAAAGTGATACTTAGCCATCTCTCCATAGCCGCTTAACATTTCTCTTTCTGGAAGCGTGCTTAAGACAGAAGTGTCACACAGTACAGCTGTTGGCTGCCAGAAAGCTCCGACTAAATTTTTTCCTTCTGGAAGATTCACTCCCGTCTTCCCGCCGATTGATGCATCAATCTGGCCAAGTAGCGAAGTAGGTATATGTATTACAGGCGTTCCTCGGTGATACGTCGCTGCCGCGAATCCTGCGACATCAGTGACTACGCCTCCACCTATGCCAACGATGCAGTCTTTTCGGGTTAAGCCCCACCTTGTAAAGGAACGGCAAAGCGACTCAATAGTGTTCAACGTCTTTGCCTCTTCGCCATCTGGGATTAGGAAGATTTTGTTTTCTATTTCCAGATTTAAGTTCACACCAATATTGTCTTGCGTAATTATGGCAACACGCTGGGAATCTTTGGGGAGTACTGAATCTAGTTTTTCTCGAGCATTGGTCCCTACCAATACCGGGTATTCTCTACCTTCGCTCAGTGGTACTTTAATTTCTATCATCTGTCACCTTTTGAAATAGTCAGCGCCAAAATTTGGTCAGAGATTTCTTCCACTGTCCCGCTCTCTACGTCTATCACAAGGTCGGCGACTTCTGTATAATTTTCTTCCCGTTCAGCATTTAGAAGTTGTAGCACCTCAAGAGGGTCTTTGTCTTTCAATAAGGGTCTTCCTCTTCCTTCCCCAACTCTCTTAGCTAAGCTTTCTGGCGTCGCTTTAAGCCAAATAACGTGAGAATTTTCCTTAAGTATGGATCTATTTTCGTCTTGAACTACGACCCCGCCACCCGTTGATAGAACCACGGGTTCTTCCGACCCCAGGACTTTCTTCAATGCGTCGGTTTCAATCTCTCTAAAACCTTTTTCTCCGCGTTCGTTAAAAATGACCCCTATAGAACGGCCATAACTATTTTGAATCCAGCGATCTAGATCAACGTGACGAACGTTACTTTTTCGCGCTAAAGAAGCACCTATTACTGTTTTTCCTGCACCCATAAGCCCTACAAGTGCTACGTGAGTACATAAATCGCTATCCATATATATAAGGATACCCACTGCTGATTGCTCAGAACAGCGGATTATTACTTAAGAGCAGTAAATGAATGCTTTATTTAGAGTTCGTATATTCCTACAACATCAAGATTGCGGAAATTAACTTCACCTATGTTTTCTTCATGTTCGCTTGAAGCTTCTTGTGTTTCTTCCAACTCATTGTTCTGAGTCGCCGACTCGTAGGAGTCAAATTCAACTATTTGAACGATGGTTTCAGGATTATCTCGGTCAACGCATAGCGTGACAGCACGCGCAGTGGTCTTTGAACCAGCTACCTCAATGTATTCTTCTAAACCTTTTTGAGCCTCTTCAATAGTTGAATTGAACTCCATCACTTGAATGAATTTCATGCTTTCTTTCCTTTTCTTTTAATTAACTTAGTTTTGCGTTCGTTTTTTAAGTTTCTGTGTGATTGCTTCTTGCATAATTGATATGGGAGCTTCTTCGCCAGTCCATAGTGTAAAAGCTTCAGCTGCTTGAAACAGAAGCATAGAAACTCCGTTATGGGAATCTATTCCGTTTTGTTTAGCTAGTGAAATCCACTTGGTTTCCAGCGGGTGATAAATAAGATCAACGATGAGTTGACCGGGATGAAGAAGTTCCATCGAGCACGGGATATCCGTTTGGCTATCTTGCATACCAATAGAGGTTGCATTAACTACAAGATCAGCTTCAGAAATATCTTCTAGTGTTCCAACACCCCCGACTTCTCCTGCTAAATCTGCAGCGCTTTCTGCTTTCTCTAGAGTCCTATTTACAACCATGATAGAAGCGGCTCCTGACCTCGCTAAGGCTTCTATAACTGCCCGAGCTGCTCCGCCTGCTCCAATGACCGCCGCTTTTTTACCTTTCGGATTGAATTGTGCATCATGAACCAATCCATTTAAGAATCCGTCTCCATCAGTGTTATGTCCGATCAAACCTTTTTCATTGGCAACAACGCAATTAACTGCACTCAACTTTTCAGCAGTAGAAGTGCATTCATCTACTAACGATGCCACCCTTGTTTTAAAAGGCATCGTGACTGACAACCCGCCTAGATTGCCTGATCTCATTTGGGCCAGAACTTCATCAAGTTCGCTTTCAGTAATTTCAAGAGCTACATACTCCCAGTCCATACCCAGAGAGCTAAAAGCTGCATTATGTAGCAATGGGGAAAGAGAGTGAGCAACTGGCGATCCAATGACTGCCGAAAGAGTTGCTGACTTATTAGTTCTTCCAAAAACGTTCTTTAAATTATTAGCCACAACCCAAATCCTTTTCTCGACATATTGCGACTGCTTCTGCAAATTCTTCACTAGTCACCGTAAAAGTATGAGCTCCCACCACTCCGTTCTCATCGGTACGAACAAAGAACATCCACGGCCCATCCTCTGGGCTTACTGCGGCTTCAAGTGAAGCTCTACCTGGTGAGGAAATTGGTGTAAGTGGAAGTCCGGGTTCTATCCATGTATTCCAAGGAGAATCGCTATTTAGATCTTCTCTAGTTAAAGACTCTCCAGACATTTTTCCTACGGCATAACGCACTGTTGACTCCATGCCAAGAGACCATCCTTGATCCAAGCGATTATGGATGACTTGAGAAATTTTGGCTCGTTCTTCATTCAACAAAGCCTCCTCTTCAATCAAAGACGCAACAACTAAGGCCTCATAGGGAGTTAGACCTACCGCTGCTGCCTTTTCCTCAAGTTGAATCTCTTCCACAACGTTAAGGAACTGATTATGCATACGAGTTACAAGGCTCATTTCATCGGTAAGAGTAGCTTCGTCCAACTGATACGTGTCGGGAAAGAACATCCCTTCATACCATGGCAGAAAAAAATCTTCGGGATAATGCTCCCATCGAACAATATCGCTAGAAAAAGCTTCGTTTAATTGAGCCTCGCTGTAAGTGGGCATACGTTCTTTTATGTTTACGACCATCTGGCTAATAGTGAGACCCTCAGGAATTGTCACCCGTATTACTTCTGGAGGTATTGGTCCTTCGTTCAAGATATCTACAACGTCTTGGAACGCTAAATGCTCTTGAAGTAAGTAATCTCCTGCTTGAAATTCATACTCAATACCTGACGGACAGTCAATAAACCAGCCAATCATTGAGTGGCATCGCATCCACTGTCGAAACATCGGTGAATTATCTATAATTCCTGCGGATCCTAGAGCTACTGCAACTTCACCCGAAGACCATCCGGGTTCAACGACAAACTCTATTTCATCACCTGGTGCCGCATCCGGCGTAACCAGTGAGTTAACCCACTGATCAACTTTTCGATAGGCGAAAGTTGCTCCTATTAGAAGTAAAAATACAACAAGTCCCCAACGTGGAATTGGACCCAACGGCCTACGGTGACGAACCCAACGCACATTGGCATCTACCTCTAACTCCTCTCCAAAAATTGTTCCCTTCTCCGATTCCTCATATACGGATGGGTCCCATACCACTGCCTCTTCTATGGCAACATCTTCAGGTACTACTGGTATTCCTTCTGTAGCAGAATCAGAAACACTTGGTTTGTCCACCGGGTTCTTATTTGCATTATTTCCGGGTGCCATATCAGCCGAAGAACGGAAAGTTTTCCCGCCTCCTCCAGATGTTTCATTTTCGTCTTCAGCGCTCACCTAAACCTCCGAATTCCGACGACTATCTAACCAGGCTTGAAGCAAAATTGATGCTGCCAACTGGTCAACTACTTTCCGTCCATTCTTAGATGTAATTCCCTGCTCTCTTAAGGAGCGCTCTGCCGTGACAGTAGTCAGGCGCTCATCACAGATTTCAATAGGCACCGACAGTGTGTTTTCTAGTTTTTTTACTTCAGCGAAAGTTTTTCTGGCCATGGGCCCAATACTCCCATCTAAAGAATAAGGGACACCTACTACTACGACGTCAACTTCCCATTCCTTAATTAATGCCTCTATTGCAAGATGTTCTTTGGAGATATCTCCAAGCCGTTTAACTACCTCTATAGGTGTTGCTAATAGCCCATCGCTATCGCTAACCGCCACACCTATACGTTTAGTACCTAGGTCTAATCCGAGAGCACGCACTTTATTTTTAGGTTGTTTCGGCTGCAGCGCGAGCTTGGTCAAGCGCCTGTTGAAGATTTTCAGGTTGACGTCCGCCTATAACGGTCATTTCTGAGTTAAGCCGTCCTCCACCACCAATTGTTTTTGCAGATTCAGAGACAAGAGCACCTGCGTCTAATCCACTATCAGATGCAACTTTAGATACAAGAGCGGCTCCACCTCCCTCTGGCGCTAATCCTAATACGACGGCTCTTATCCCATCTCTGGAAGAAATGGCGACAGCGAGTTCTCTTAGTCCTTCTTGGTCCACTCCTGTTACCTGAGTGACCACTAAACCGTTCTCTGCTGCATCTGCCAAAGCATCTACCTGGTTTAGCGCTAACGCTCGGCGAACTTCATTGAGTTCATTCTTGATTTCTTTATTCTCAGCTATCCGCTTGTCTATGCCTTCAAGAACATCATCTATCGGCACCCCTAATTTCTCTGAAGCTAAAGCAAGAGTGGTTTCTAAATCTCTCAGACGATTAATTGGTTCAGGTCCTGTGATCGCTTCAATGCGGCGAATGTTAGCCCCTACTGATCCCTCGGTAATGATCTTAAAAGCTCCGATGTCTCCGAGCGCGTTGACATGCGTCCCCCCGCAAAGTTCAATTGAGTTCGGTCCTGCTTCTAGTACTCGTACCTGATCTCCGTATTTGTCTCCAAAGAAAGCGATCGCTCCTGCTGCTTCAGCTTCTTCTTTAGAAGTTTCATAGTGATTGCAAAGAGAATTGTTGAGCACTTCCATGTTCACCATGTCTTCTATGTCTTTAATCTCATCTGGCTGCACAGCCGCATAATGACTAAAGTCGAAACGCAATCGATCCGGACCTACCCATGACCCTTGTTGTTTTACATGTTCGCCAAGAACTTGTCGCAGCGATGCATGTAAAAGATGTGTGGCGGTGTGATTACGACGAATATTTGTTCGGCGAGCTGTATCAATTTCTACTACTAATTTGTCGCCGACTGCTATCTCTAGTTCATTATCTTCTACCTCATGAACATGCAATCCATCTAGAGCCAGTTTGGTATCAGTGACTTGGACAGTTCCTTTGGTGGTAGTGAAAGTTCCAGTATCTCCTATTTGACCTCCAGATTCTGCATAGAAAGGAGTTCTGTCAAGTACGACATAGTTGTTTTCTATATAAAGAACTTCTGCTTCTGTTTTATTTTCTTCTCGCCCTATAAAAGATGTTGAACCATGTTCTTCAAGCAAGGGACGTAAATCTCCTGAAATGTCTGCTGTGCCATTTTCTTTTCGCGCAGCTTTTGCTCGTTCTTTTTGTTGATTCATAGCTTCTGAAAACCCTTCAGAATCTATTGAAATTCCGCGTTCTCTGGTTATTTCTTCAGTTAGTTCAAGCGGGAACCCGTAGGTGTCGTGAAGTTTGAAAATAACTTGCCCATCAAGAGGCTCTCCGGTCTTCAAGCCCTCTATAGCCGTGTCTAAGATGGTTAGCCCTGAACGCAGTGTCTCTCTAAAACCTTCTTCCTCACGATCTATAACCCCTCGTATGTAGTCATGGTTTTGTACAAGTTCCGGATAGTCCGAACCCATCATTTCAACAACGACATCTACTAACGAAGCCATAATCTGATCTTCTACTCCTAGTAGCCATGCGTGCCGTACTGCTCGTCGGATAATACGACGAAGCACATATCCCCTATCTTCGTTGGAGGGAAACACTCCGTCATTTATTAGGAATGTTGATGATCTCGCATGATCAGCCAAGATACGCATTGAGACATCGAAACTTTCACTCTCTTTTTGTGCAACTTGTGTTAATTCACTGATGCTTTTTAGAAGCGTGGAAAACTCGTCTGTCTCCCATACGGAATCAACGCCTTGCAGAACAGAGAGAACGCGTTCTAATCCTAGGCCTGTGTCTATTGATGGAGCCGGAAGTGGAGTTTGAGAACCGTCTGCGTGCTGTTCGAATTGCATGAAAACCAGATTCCAGATTTCAACAAATCTTTCTTCTCCCCCATGGGCGGGTCCGCCTTCTTCTCCGTGCTCTGGCCCTTTGTCCCAAAAAATTTCTGAACAAGGTCCGCAAGGTCCCGTGTCCGCCATACGCCAATAGTTGTCTTCATCTAGACGTTGAATTCGATCAGCAGAAACTCCGACTTCTTTTTCCCAAATAGTGGCGGCCTCATCGTCAGTCTCGTGAACTGTTACCCAAAGACGTTCAGGATCTAAGCCGAGGTTTTGGGTTACGAATTCCCAAGCAAACGCGCAGGCTTCTGATTTGAAATAATCTCCAAAGCTAAAATTTCCCATCATTTCAAAAAAAGTAAGGTGGCGACTTGTGCGACCTACTTCTTCTAAGTCATTGTGTTTCCCGCCTGCTCGTGCGCACTTTTGAACAGTAACAGCACGCGGCCAAGGGGCTGGCTGCTCTCCAGTTAAGTATGACTTGAACTGCACCATGCCTGAGTTGGTAAAGAGCAAAGTTGAGTCATCCGGTATGAGACTGTCTGATGACTCATGAAAATGGTCTCTTGCAACATAAAAGTCAATAAATTCACGTCGAATTGACTTTGCGGTTAGAAGTTTTTTTCCCATATGTGTCTAGTCTAACGATCCCAACTCTGCACTGAGAGTGATTTACTTTAGAGGCTGTCGCGGACGGTGGCCTGGACTTCGATCACGATTTTTTCGGTACACCGGCTCAAATTGACTTTGGTCTCTCTTGGGTGTGGAAGACTTGAAATCATTCCTGAAACGTCGAACTGTTTGAACCAATTCTAAACGCTTCTCTTCAATCTGACGATTTAAATGCTCTGGAGCGTAACGCATAATTAAGCGCTGTAACCGACGACGAACGAAAGTTGAAGATACCAGTCCTACTACCCATCCAACGAACAAAGATGTCACACGATATTTCATTTCTAAACTCCTTCTTTCTTTTGAGATGGCGTTCGCATAGACATACGACGTGCTACTTCTTCTTCAAATCCATGGGTAGAAGGATCGTAGTAGATATTTTCATCTACTTCAGGTGGGCGGTAAATTTGCTCTACCCATCCTCGTGGATCATTGTGTGGATATTCATAGCCCTCGCCGTGACCTAATGTTGCGGCTGCTTGATAATGAGCATCACGTAAATGCTTTGGAACTTTGCCAACTCCACTCTCTTGAACATCTTCTTTCGCAGCAAAAATTGCTTTTGTGACTCTATTTGACTTCGGAGCAGTAGCTAAATGCACTACTGCCTGTGCAAGGTTCAGTTGTGCTTCAGGTAAACCTACGAATTCCACCGCTCTCGCTGCCGCGTCAGCTATCAGTAGAGACATTGGGTCAGCCATTCCAATATCTTCACTAGCAAGGATCACTAACCTTCGCGCTATAAATCTTGCATCCTCTCCTGCTTGAAGCATGCGGGCTAGCCAATACAGTCCTGCGTCTACATCTGAGCCTCTGATGCTCTTTATGAATGCGCTAATAACGTCGAAGTGATCGTCTCGACCATAACTTAATGCTTTTGTCCCTAAAGCAAATTCTGCGTCAACAAGTTCAAGTCGTTCACTTTTGCGTCCTATTGCTAAGGCTGCTGCTACTTCAAGACTTGTTAATGCATGGCGGCCATCTCCGGAAGATCTCCCCACAATTAAATTAAGGGCGTCTTCATCTGCTTGAAGACCTTCTGCGGTTAAGCCGCGGTCTAGAAGTTTCCGGATAGCGATTTCTGATAAAGGTTCTAAGCGGAAAAGAGTTGATCGTGATAAAAGTGGCGGATTCACTTCGAAGAATGGGTTTTCAGTGGTAGCCCCAATAAGTATTAATAGTCCTGTTTCTACCGATGGCAGGAGAGCATCTTGTTGTGCTTTATTGAAACGATGCACTTCATCCAGAAAGAGAATTGTTCCGATGTCCTGTTCGCCTAAACGTTTTTCAGCTTGTTCAATTGTTTCTCTTACGTCTTTCACTGTTGCATTTACAGCGGAGAGTTCAATGAAATCTTTAGCTGTAACTTTTGCAACCAGTCTGGCAAGACTCGTTTTCCCAGTTCCAGGAGGGCCCCAAAAAATTAGTGATGAAAGTTGGTCAGATTCAACTAAACAGCGTAAAGGTTTACCTTCACCCACCAAGTGGTCTTGGCCCACGATTTCATCTAGCTGATTTGGTCTAAGTCGCGCTGCTAATGGAGAGCGGCGAGACAAACGCTCAGTGGCTGCACTTGTAAACAGGCTGTCTGGCAAATTAACGCCTTTCGTTACTGCTGAGATGGAAGTACACGAAGGCCGAGTTCAGTTAGGTGCTTGTCATCAATCGGATTTGGTGCTGAAGTTAACGGATCCGCCCCTGATTGTGTTTTTGGGTATGCGATCACTTCACGAATGTTTTCCTCTCCCGCAAGAAGAGCTGTAAGGCGATCCATGCCGAAAGCAAAGCCTGCATGTGGAGGTGCTCCGTATTTGAATGCATCAAGCAGGAACCCAAATTTTTCCTGAGCTTCCTCTGCTTCTATTCCTAGAAGTCCAAAGATTTTTTCTTGAATTTCTTTTCTGTGTATTCGAACACTTCCTGATCCAAGTTCCCATCCATTTAATACAAGGTCGTACGCTTGAGATCTGACTTCTAAAAGTTTTCCTGCTTCAAGCAATTCAAGATCTTCTTCATGAGGCATGGTGAATGGATGATGCGCAGGCTGTGGGTTCCCTGATTCATCAACTCCTTCAAATAAAGGAAAATCTACAACCCATAAGAAATTCAGTCCTCCTTCAGTGACAGGGGGACGTCCAATTTCTAAACGAAGTAAACCTAATATGTGACGAACTAAGTGTCGCTCGTCTGCTACCAGGAAAAGCAAGTCTCCTTCTTCTGCTTTCATGGCTTCCCGAAGAGATATTTGCTCTTTTTCAGTGAGGAATTTGGAAACAGGGGAATTGAGTTCCTCTTTCTCTACTCTCATCCATACCAATCCTTGAGCACCCCATTGCTTACATTTTTCTGTCAAGTCATCTAAACGGTTTCGAGATATGTCCGATCCATTTGGTACACGAATTCCTTTAATGCATGGAGCTTGGAACGCGCGAAACTCTGTAGAAGAAAATATGTCTGTTAGTTCCTCAAGTTCAAGACCAAATCTAGTATCGGGTTTATCGCTACCAAATCGTTCTTGCGCTTCCAGCCATGACATTCTTGGAATTTCGGATTGTTGCTCGCCAGTGATTTTTTCAGCGGCAGAAAGAACTGCATAAGAAATAAATTTCAGTACGTCTTCTTGAGTGACAAAACTTGCTTCAGCATCAAGTTGCATGAATTCAAACTGGCGATCCGCTCGAAGATCTTCGTCGCGTAAACACCGGGCTATTTGGTAATAGCGGTCCACGCCACCGACCATGCATAGTTGCTTAAATATTTGAGGGCTTTGTGGAAGAGCGTAAAAAGAACCTGGCTCTTTTCGTGAAGGAACTACAAAGTCTCTTGCTCCCTCTGGAGTGCTTGCTATAAGCATCGGAGTTTCTATTTCAGTGAAACCTTGCTCTTCCATCGCGTTACGTATTGCACTGTTGACTCTGGCGCGAATAGCAAGATTTCTTTGCATACGCTCTCTTCGAAGATCAACATAACGGTGCCGAAGACGTAGCACTTCGTCTATTTCAGTACGGTCATCTAAAGGAAAAGGTGGGGGTTCTGCTTCAGAAAGAACTAGAACTTCTTTTGCTTCTATTTCAATTTCTCCTGTTGCAAGAGATTCATTAGTGGTTTCATTTGGTCTCTGCCGAACCTCCCCTTTTATTTGTAAGACATATTCGGCTCTTAGGTCTTGCGCCCCATCAACTACTACTTGCACTATTCCGCTCCGATCGCGCAAGTCAATGAATGCCAAATGTTCTCCGTGTTCACGTCGTCGACTTACCCAGCCGCAAAGAGTCACTGTGCGTCCTTCGTCAGCTAAACGTAGATCTCCACACCGGTCGGTGCGCATAGTTGTCGAGTAATTGGAGTTAGTAGTCAACGAAGCCTCTTTCGGAGAGTCTCTATTATGATTTCTTTTTCTATTTCGATCTGATCAGTGGATTCGCGTAAATCCCTCAAAGTGACGGTATCAGTCGCCAACTCCTCTTCACCTACAATTACTGCGATCAAGGCTCCGCTTTTATCAGCTGCTTTCATTTGTGCTTTCATTGAGCGGTTGTCCCACGCTCTGTCTGTTTTAAATCCTGCAGATCTTAATTGATCTGTGAGTGAAAGGGCGGCTAGCCCTCCCGTCGTATCAACAACAAAAACTTCTGTTACTGGCTCTAATGTTTGAAATACTCCTTCTGCCTCGCAGGCCAACAAAGTCCGATCTGAACCTATGGCGAATCCAACACCTGGTGTAGGCGGACCGCCAAGGTCTTCGGCGAGACCGTCATAACGGCCACCACCACCAACAGCGTTCTGTGCAGCATCAAAGCTTTCTGCAACAAACTCAAAGGCAGTTCGAACGTAGTAGTCAAGTCCACGCACCAACTTTGAGTTAACGATAAATGGGATATCTAAGGCGTCTAAACCTTCTTGAACTAGCGAGAAATGCTTCTTTGCATCTTCAGAAAGGAAATCAATCATGCTGGGAGCTGATGCAATCAGATCGCTATCTTGTTCTCTGTTGGAATCAAGAACTCGTAAGGGATTAACTTCTAAAGTTTTTTGTGATTCTTCGCTGAGATCTTTTAGGTATTTCTCAAAGTGTTGACTTAAAGCATCCATGAAATGAACTCGATCATCTTTGTTGCCCAGCGAATTAACTTCAAGTTTTATTTGGCTCAACCCAAGGCGCTCGTAAAAACGCCAAGCAAGTGCCATTACCTCAACATCTAAATATGGATCTTCTGTTCCTAATGCTTCTACTCCTACTTGGCTGAATTGACGGAACCTCCCTTTTTGAGCTCGTTCATAACGAAAATTTGGTCCGGTGTACCAAGCTTTCCAAGGAATATTGGGGCGGTGTTCTGCGAATGCCCGAACAACGGAAGCTGTTTGTTCTGGACGTAAAGCTAAATGCCTTCCACCTTTGTCTTGAAAGTCATACATCTCTTTTCTAACGACATCGGTTGCGTCACCTAAGCGTTGGAATACTTCGATGTGTTCAAACATAGGAGTGATGACTTGTGTATATCCGGCTTCACCCACTACTGCAGAAAAAATATCAACAAGCCGTTGATGACGCTCAGAGTCAGGCCAAAGAATATCTCTGGTTCCTTTTGGTGCTCGAAAATTTAATTCATTCACGTTGGCAAGGTTACTCGCCTGAAGGGACTAGATGGGCTTCATCACTAAGTGTTTTGTCCAGGCACCACTCGATAAACATCATAAACAGAATGAATACCTCTCATTATCCGCATGATTGGGTCCAGATGGCTAGGGTCGCCTAGTTCAAAATCAAATTTAAGGCGTGCAACTCTGTCGTCTTCACTGGTGATGGTAGAAGCCCCAATTACATTCATTTGATGGTCGGCGAGAACATTCACTAGATCTCGTAGCAGCAGCGGTCGATCAAGAGCTTTCACCTCTATTGAAGCAGTAAAGAAAGCATCTGCTTGCTGGTCCCATTCAACATCTATTAGCCGGTCAGGTTGATCTGCAGAAAGTGATACTGCGTTCGCGCAGTCAGTTCGGTGAACTGTGACGCCTCGGCCACGTGTTACAAATCCCATGATTTCATCTGGCGGCATCGGAGTGCAGCACCGTGATAGTCGGACTAGGAGATCATCTAAGCCTTCAACGTGAACTCCGACTTCATCTTGTGTGCGACGTTGAGGTCGAGCTCGAAGAACATTAGATGATGCGTTTTTTACTTGTTCAGGATCGGATGCGAGGAGTGATCTCTCTACTCTATTTACAAGCGACTTAGAAGATAAATTTCCTTCGCCAATGGCTGCGTATACGGAATCAATATCAAAGTAATTCAGCGAAGCGGCTATTTCGGAGAACACTTCACTGTCAATAGTTTTCTTTATTGGCATATTCGCTTGACGCAGTTCTTCTATAAGTTCTTCATGGCCTCTATCTACTGCTTCAGCGCGACGTTCCCGCGAGTACCAGTGACGAATTCTATTTTCTGCACGATGGCTAACTACAAACTTCAACCAATCGCGAGAGGGTCCTGCTCCTGGTTGCTTTGAAGTAACTATCTCAACAATTGAACCAGAGTTGAGTCTGGTTTCAAGAGGTACCAGACGCCCATCTACTCTTGCTCCTACACAGGCATGGCCTACTTCTGTATGGATCGCATAAGCAAAGTCAACTGTTGTAGCGCCGATTGGTAACGCTATGACTTTTCCTTTAGGAGTAAATAGGAAGATCTCATCTTGCTCAAGATCCATTTTGAGGTTTTCCATAAAAGTACTTGGGTCAGTGGTCTCTTCTTGCCATTCAACTATCCGACTTAACCACGCCATTTCATCTGCAGGGGCAACACCTTTGTAGTCCCAATGGGCAGCGACACCGTATTCCGCTCGGCGATGCATGTCATATGTGCGGATTTGAAATTCGACTTGTTTTCCTTGAGGCCCGATCACTGTGGTATGCAAGGATTGGTAGAGGTTAAATTTCGGCATGGCCACATAGTCCTTAAAACGGCCTTGTACTGGTTTCCATACTGCGTGAATTGAACCAAGAGCCGCATAGCAGTCTCTTACATTTTTTACTAAGACTCTTATGCCCACTAAGTCATGTATCTCTTCGAATGAACGCCCTTTCACGATCATTTTTTCATAGATGCTCCATAGATGTTTTGGCCGGCCACCAACCTCTGCTTTTATGCCCAGTTCTTCAAACCGGCTTTCAACTTCTCCTACCATTTGCGTTAAGTAAAGATCTCGCTCGGGTGCTTGGTTGTAAACCATTTGATCAATTTCGCTATAGCGCTTTGGGTAAAGAGTTGCTAGTGACAGATCTTCTAATTGGACTTTTACTTCCTCCATACCTAAGCGATGCGCTAGTGGCGCATAAATGTCTAAAGTCTCGCGTGCTGTTCGTTCTTGTTTAAATTCAGGTAACGCAGCTAGCGTCCGCATGTTGTGGAGCCTGTCAGCTAATTTGATAATCAGTACTCGAAGATCTTTTGCTAATGCAACTAGCATTTTTCTCATACTTGCTGCTTGTTGATCTTCTTTAGAGTCAAAATTAAGGCGATCTAATTTTGTGACTCCATCTACTATGAGTGCTACTTCAGAACCGAACTCTTCTTCTAAATAAGAAAGTTCTATTTTGGTATCTTCTACGGCATCGTGAAGTAGCGCAGCTGCAATTGTCACTTCATCAAGCCCTTGCTTTGCCACTATGGTTGCCACCGCCATTGGGTGATGAATATAGGGCTCCCCTGATTTTCTCATTTGCCCTTCATGTGCTTTGAGGGCTAGCTGATATGCCTTTTCAATAAGTTTTGGCTCGTGATTTGGGTGATGTTCATGAAAGACAGTTAACAAAGTTGAAGTTTCGGAAACCTCATTTTGAGGACGTCTACGCCAAGGGAGGACACGGTGAACAGCTACCATTTAGCATTCTCCAAACTTGGTATCCATAGCACCACGGTATCGGTCTTTAACCTGACTTGGAATCTCTATCGTCGCCGTTTCTTTCTTGGGCGTGGCGGAGCCCCTCCTGCTGAACGTTGTACCTGAGTTGGTTTTCCTCGGGCTGGACCACTGGTTCGGTCGCTGGATCGTGGGTCGAGTTGAACTACATCTTTTGGATCAATGCTTCGAGTGGAATTTGCATCTGAGTCTTTTCTTAATATTTTTTTCTCAATTTCTCTCCATCTAGGTTCTCTTGTCTTCAATATAGAAACCAAGGAAGATGCGATAAATAAAGAAGAATATGACCCCACTATTATTCCAACTAATAAAGCGACTGCGAATTCTTGAAGTGTGGCTGCGCCAAGTAAAAGGGAGCCGATTAAGAGTAGAGAAATGACAGGAATAGCGGAAGTAATACTTGTATTGATGGAGCGCATAGTCACTCTGTTCAGAGCTAAATTCATTAGTTCGGCATATCGGTAGCGATCAGTAGCTCCCAATCGTCCGACGATTTCTCTAACTTTGTCGTAAACAACGATTGTGTCATAAAGCGAGTACCCCATAATCGTGAGGAACGCAATAATGGTTGCTGGCGTAATCTCTAACTGAAACATTGAGTAGATCCCGATGCTTATCAAAATGTCATGACTCACTGCCAATAACGCTCCTAGAGCCATTTTCCACTCAAGTCGTATTGTTATATAAATCGCTACAACCGCAAAAAAGATCACCAACGCTCGGATCGCCTTGCTGGTGACTTCGCTTCCCCAAGTTGGCCCAACTTGTTCAAATGTTTCAACCTGCCCTAACTCGGTATTTAGAAAATCGCGGATCTCTGATGTTTGATCAGGATCTGAAATGTCAGATCGAATTCTCAGAATTTCTTCATCAACTATTTGGATACGTGCATCTTCTAAGCCAACAGAAGAAACGATCTCTCGTGCTTCTGCGACAGACGTTCCAGCAGATCTGACTTCATAAGACGTTCCCCCTTCAAAATCTATTCCAAGGTTTAAACCTCTTACAAAGAAAGAAGCGATGCTCGCTACCACTAGGACTGCGGAGATGAGTACAGTCCGTCTCCACCATTGCGGATAATCAATTGGAGTTTCTCCTGCATACAAACGGCGAAGTGAGCGGATCATTTTTCACCTCCAACCAATTCAACTGAACCAATGGCCGGAAGTCCAAAACGTTCTGGCTTAGTTGCAAATAACCTTGTTTTAGAGAGAAGTTTAATAGCGGGCCCCATAAAGAAATATGTTGCTACAAGATCAAGAATTGTCGCGAGTCCTAAGTAAAGAGCGAAACCTCTTACCGCTCCAACGGTCAGCCACCATAGAAGTCCCGCTCCTATAAGTGAGGCTGTATTGGCTTTTACTATCGTTGAATATGCAGGCTTGAAAGCGCGATCTACGGCGGAGCGGGCAGTTCGTCCATCACGAATATCTTCTTTTAAATGTTCAAAATAAACAACATTGGAATCGACTGAAACTCCGATCGCGACAATGATTCCTGTGATACCTGCCAGAGTAAGAGCAAGACCTGACTGAGTTCCTAGGTGGGAAATAATTGCCCACAGCAATGATCCTGAAATTGCGAGACTCAGTAAAGCTATAAGGCCTAAAAGGCGATAGTAAAGAAGAATGAAAATAGCTACGACTGCTAACCCAATTAAACCTGCGATTACTCCTGCTTCTAGAGAATCTTCTCCAATGGTGGCTGACACTAACTGAGTGTTTTCTGCAACTAGTTCAATGGGAAGAGCTCCGTACCGTAAAGCTAAAGCTGCATCTTCAGCTTCCTGCTTCTCATAGGCACCTGAAATTAAAATTGCATCTTTTTCAAATGCAGGAGCATTAATTACTGGTGCGGTTATTACTTGACTGTCAAGAACTAAAGCAACCTGCCCTCTGTTGCTCCCTGCTTGCACGGGACAGAAGATTGTGCCGGTAAAGCATTCAGAAGCTATTGCATTGAAGGCCCCGATTCCTTGATCTCCGTCTTTCATAGTGACAGATATGCCCCATTCGAAGTTAACAAAATCGGCATCGGCTCCACTTAATCCATCTCCGGTCAGGATTGAAGGGCCTAGTAGCAATCGTCGTCCAAAAATTCCTCCTGGTGCTTGGTCATCAGTAAGAATCACAAAGTGTTCAGCCTTATCTTCTTCTGGTGGCGTTATTCCATCTCGTCCTGTGGCAGGAATGACTTCCCCATTTAGTACCGGCGAACAAGAGACTGGAGCAGCACCCAATTCACCACTTGCAACAACCGGTTCTACTTCTTCAACAAGTGGAGGCAAAGTGTCACAAACCGGACGGAATCTAAGCTCGGCAGTGGTCCCGACTAGCTCCAAAGCTCTTCCTTGATCGTCAACCCCTGGCAATGAGACCATGACACCTTGCGCAGTTCTTGAAATCTCAGGCTCAGCTACACCTAAACCATCAACTCTTGCACGAATGATTTCAACTGCCTGATCGAGCATTTCGTCGTCAGCCGGCTCAACAGCGGTCAGTCTTACGGAAACTCCACCTTGTAAATCGAGACCGAGAAGAGGTTTATTTCCCCACAACGCTGTAAGTAACACTGAAGTAAGAGTTAATAAAACTATTCCTACAAAGAAGAAGGTCTGCCGACGCTGCATAAATTAATTACTCAATCGGAGAGTCTTCTTCTGGTATCTCTGATTCTGTTGCTTCTGCTGGAGGATTAAATCTTTGGTCAATAGCGCCCTTAAAAACTTTAAGTTCTAAATCTCCGGCGACTTCTAACCAAACCACGTCGCCTTCTACTTCACGAACTACTCCAAAGATTCCTGAATTGAGAACGACTTCATCTCCAGCTTTGACCGACTCGATCAGAGCTCTCTGTAACTTCATCTTTTTTTGTTGAGGTCGGATCATAAGGAAGTACATGACTCCGAAAATAATTATTAAGGGGAGAAAACTCATTTGATTTCTTTCTTTTAACTAATGAGGACTTTGAAAGCCTACGGTGATAGTTACTATTTCTACTCTAATTTTAGAAGTCAACCCCATATTTCCAGAGTTTGTTTATGAAATTCTTCGAATTCTCCATCAACTATTGATTTTCTTAGTTTGGAAACAAAATCAAACATCCATGCCAAGTTATGCAAAGTAAGTATTCTCGGAGCCGTCGGTTCGCCAGTGACTAAAAGGTGACGTAAGTAACTTCGGCTCCAACTTGACGCAGGACTGTTCTCAAAAGTGGGGTCTAACGGTTGATCATCACCAATGAAGCGAGCGTTACTAAGGTTGATGCGTCCTGTAGAAGTCAACACAGTTCCGTGTCGTGCCAGTCGAGTAGGTAGTACACAATCAAACATGTCCACTCCTCTTGCAACTACTTCAACTATTCCAACTGGATCACCTAATCCCATGAAATAACGTGGCTGGTCTTCTGGTAAAAGATCTGTAACTACATCTACTGGCTCCAGCATTTCAGATCTTCCTTCCCCTACGCTCAAACCGCCTATGGCGTAGCCGTCAAATCCCACTTCTACGGTTCTTTCAGTGCTTTCAATTCGCAACGAAGTATCAGTGCCGCCTTGAACAATCCCAAACTGGCTTTGCTTTTCATTTGCTGTTGGATGAGTTAGAAAGGCTGTTCGAGCGCGCTCTGCCCACAAAGCTGTTCTATCTACTGCATCTTTAAGGACGTTTCTTTCTGCAGGGAGAGCAGAACAAACGTCTAGAACCATTTGTATATCCGCTCCTAAATCTGCCTGTATAGAACTTGCAGACTCTGGTGTCAGATGATGCGACGAGCCATCATAGATTGAGCGAAAAGTTGCTCCTTCATCTTCAACTTTGGGTTTCAAAGAAAAAATTTGATACCCGCCTGAATCCGTGAGAGTTAGTCCGTCCCAGTTCGCAAATTTTCCAAGACCTCCATGTTTTTTAATGAGGTCTGCTCCTGGCCGAAGCATCAGATGATACGTATTTCCAAGAATTATTTCAGCATTTAAATCTTTCATATCAAGAGAAGATAAATGCTTTACTGCACCACGGGTTCCAACAGGCATGAAACACGGGGTTTGAAATTTTCCGTTAGCGAGAGTAACTTCACTAAGCCTCGCTTTTCCATCTTTAGCCGTGATCTCAGAAAGAGCCTTCATGTTTACAGTTTCCTTGTACTTTGTTCAGAAACCAGCATTGAGTCTCCAAAGGATAGAAAACGATATCTGTTGATCTGCGCTTCGATATACAAGTCTCTCCAATAAGGGCCAATAAAAGCTTCAAGCATCACAAGCAGAGTTGATTTTGGGAGATGGAAGTTCGTGAGTAGCAGATCTACTATTTTGAATTCAAAAGGATCTCGAATAAATAAGTTTGTTTGTCCGGACAGTTCAAACCGTGCTGCTGATTCAAGCGCTCGTACTGTCGTAGTCCCTATGGCAATAACTCGATTTGCTTCTTTGCAACGATGCATAACTTCTTCTGAGACACTGTAAAACTCCGAATGCATATCATGATCGTCAAGGTTGTTGGCAGTTACAGGACGAAAGGTATCTAAACCGATTGCCAATTCGATTTCCTCAACCTGTGCGCCTGAATCTTTACATTCTGCAACTAGGTCTTCCGTGAAATGAAGACCGGCGGTAGGAGCTGCTGCGGAGTTTGAACGGTTGGCGAAGACTGTCTGGTATCGTTCGCCGTCCTCTAAATCATTTTTTATGTAGGGAGGCAACGGAACTTTTCCGTACTTTTCAAGCAGGGATAGGAGATCAGATTTAGTTTCTATCTGCACTAAACGTTTCCCGGCTCCTAAGTCTTCCCCTATCTGGATTGTCATTTCTGGGCTAACAGTAAATTCTGTTCCAGGAGGAACTTTACGGCTTGGACGTACAAGCGCTTCCCAAGTTATTTGATCAAGTGCTTTTAAAAGAAGGACTTCTACATTGCCGCCAGTTTTTTTCTTGAGAAATAGTCTTGCTGGTAGAACTCGAGTGTTATTCACTACAACAATGTCACCTGATTTTAAAAGTTTCGGAAAATCGGAAATTCTAAAATGTTCCGGACCATTACCAAGATCGACAAGCATTCTCGCCGCAGTTCGCTCCTCTAAGGGGTTTTGCGCAATGAGGTCCTCAGGTAACTCGTAATCAAAATCGTCTGGGCCCATAAGTCTTTAAGCCTACGTAGATTGTCCTACTATTCGTCAAATAAAGAGCCAGCTGAATTACGTGGTGGCGCGAGGCCAAGATGAGTGAATGCAGTTGGGGTCGCTACTCTTCCTTTTGGAGTGCGAAGAAGAAGTCCTTGTTGTATAAGAAATGGCTCATAAACATCTTCTACAGTATCTTCTGGTTCGCTTACGCTAATTGCCAAAGTCTTGAGACCCACTGGTCCACCATTAAACCTTGTGCAAAGAGAATTCAAGATGGCTTGGGTTGGCTTGTCTAGTCCAAGAGAATCAACGCCAAAGAATGCAAGGCCATCGTTTGCAATATCTAAATTGATATGCCCCTTTGATTCAGGTCTTTCAATTTGAGCAAAATCTCTTACTTGACGCAGTAAACGATTGCCGATGCGTGGCGTGCCACGCGATCTGCGAGCAATTTCACTTGCTCCGTCAGAGTCAATCTGAACTCCAAGTATGTTGGCAGCCCTTTCTACGATTGCTCTCAAGTCTTCTGGTTCGTAATAATCTAGGCGAGCGGTCAACCCAAATCGATCGCGTAAAGGGCCTGTAATGAGACCGGTTCTAGTCGTTGCTCCGACCAGAGTGAAATTCGGTAACTCAAGTCTTATTGACCGTGCTGCTGGTCCTTTACCCAAGATGATGTCTAGTTCAAAATCTTCCATAGCCGGGTATAAAACTTCTTCTACAGCTCTTGATAAACGATGTATCTCATCAATAAACAACACATCACCGGGTTCAAGTTTCGTAAGTATTGCAGCTAAATCGCCTGCCCTTTCGAGGGCTGGACCAGAAGTTACATGGAGTTCAGCTTCCATCTCATTAGCAACAATATGAGCCAACGTTGTTTTACCTAATCCAGGTGGTCCGGCAAATAAAAAATGATCAGATGCTTGTTCGCGTTCGCGTGCTGCCGCCAGCATCACTCTTAGATGACCTTTTAATTCATCTTGACCTACAAATTCTTCAAGAGATCGTGGGCGAAGCCCAGCCTCTACTTCTATCTCTTGAGGTTCTTGATCTGGTGAGAGAAGTTCTTCGCGCATCACTAGTCCTATTTTACTGCCAGTCGTTGTAGTGCTTCACGCAACAGGACCGCCACATCATCGCCTTCAAGATCTGTCAAAACAGATCGTGTTTCCTCTGCGCTATAGCCAAGCCCGATTAAAGCATCACGCACTTCGGCCATCACTGTACGCTCCGATGCTACGGTCGCATCTTTGTTGATAGTTGCAAACGCTCCGAGGTGCTCCGGAAGTTTGTCTTTTAACTCAATCAAGAGTCGAGATGCTGTTTTTTTCCCTACACCTGGAACTAAACACAAAGATGCTACGTCTTCTTCAACTACTAGTTGAGATAATTCGCTCGGACCGTGTACACCCAACACCGCTAAAGCAAGAGAGGGGCCAACCCCATGAGCCATTAATAATGCTTCAAAGCAACTTCTTTCTTGCGCTGAGAGGAAGCCATATAAGGTCTGATCTGCTTCTCGAAAATGATGATGAATGTACAGGAAGACTTCTTGACCTATTTCACCAATTGAAACAGTTGTAGTAGGAGTCATCATTACCTGATACCCAACCCCAGATACCTCAACAAGAACTTTTCCCTCTTCACTCCGTTCTAACAAAACTCCTCTAAGCGATCCGATCATTTTGCTTCACCCACCAAGATAGATGACGAGGGCTTCATCGCTAAATGGCAAAGAGCTACTGCTACAGCATCAGCGGCATCGACAGGTCGTAATGGTTTTTTAATTGACAATAAGGTTTGAACCATATGTTCCATTTGCTTTTTATCTGCTCCTCCCCAACCTGCAACGGCAAGTTTCACCTCATTCGGTGAATAAAGATTCACTACACAACCGGAAGAAGCCGCCGCGGCCATGGCCACTCCAGCTGCTTGTCCGGTAGCCATAGCAGAACTCACATTCACTTGGAAAAGCACTCTTTCTATTGCTACTTCATCAGGCTTATATTCATCAATTAATGCCCGAATCTCTTCTTGTAACTCTGCCAAACGGATAGCAAGATCGGTCTTTGGGGAAGTTCGTATGACGCCTGCAGCCACAGCCTTGACTAATTTAGATTTACTCTTATCTTGCTGAAGAACTCCATAACCGCAGCGAGAAAGACCTGGATCTATACCTAATACGAACATGTGTACGATTGTAGCCAGATTTCTGTCTAGAGACGTTCACCCTCCCTAGATTTAGAACTAGTCCTGAATTAAGTCAAAAATTTCGTTAGGAATGTCAAAATTTGCATAGACATCTTGCACATCATCAAGATCGTCAAGAAGATCTATGACCTTTAGAACTGATCGAGCGTCTGATTCATTGTCAATGACGACTGTTGTAGTAGGCAACATCGTCACATCTGCTGAATTGAAATCTAGATCAGCTGTTTCTAAAGCTAAACGGACTTCTGATAGAACTGACGGGTCGCAGGTGAGGCGCCATATGCCGCCTTCATCAACTAGGTCTTCTGCGCCGGCTTCAAGAGCAACCATCATGATTTCATCTTCATCTATCCCTTCTGGAATCAAGATGATACCTTTCCTCTCAAACTGCCAGGCCACGGAACCAGGTTCTGCTAACGAACCACCGTTCTTGCTAAGTAAAGACCTGACTTCTGATCCGGTGCGGTTCCGATTATCTGAAAGCGTTTCAACATAAAGAGCTACTCCATGTGGTGCATATCCTTCATATGTGATGGATTCATAGTCAACACCTTCAAGTTCTCCTGTGCCTCTTTTCACCGCTCGTTCAATTGTGTCTATAGGAACCGAAGCGTCTCTGGCTTTTTGAAACATGGTTCGTAAAGTTGGATTTCCATCTAAGTCTCCACCACCTTGACGTGCCGCTACTTCAACCTGCTTAATCAATTTCGCGAAAAGTTTGGCTCGCTTCTTATCTGCTGCACCTTTTTTATGTTTGATGGTTGCCCATTTAGAGTGACCCGACATGATGTTTCCTTAAAGTATTAACTTGAAGCAAAGGCTAATTCCAGAAAGAGCTCATGGATACGTCCATCGCTAACTAATTCTGGATGAAAAGACGTCGTCATTATCTTCTCTTGACGGCAAAAAACGGGGTTTCCTTCAACTGAAGCAAGTACCTCAACATCCTTCCCTGCGCGCTCGACAAGAGGAGCGCGAATGAATACCCCCCGAAAAGGTGTTTCAAATCCAGTGATCTGTAAATCTGCTTCAAAAGAAGCGAGTTGACGACCATAGCCATTTCGTCTTACGTCTATATCAATAGAGCCCAATGGATTTTGATCATCTCGGCCGTCAATAATTGCCTTACTCAAAACAATCATCCCTGCACATGTTCCTAGGACAGGAAGACCGTCTTGTATTTGATCATTTAAAAGATCTCTAACTCCTAGAGATTCGGCAAGTTTCAATATGGTCGTTGACTCGCCTCCAGGAATAATGAGCGCATCCACATCTTCTAGATGCTTTGGGCCTCGAATCTCAAGAGGCGTAGCACCTGCAAGAGATAGTTCTTGGGCGTGACGATCAAACGCTCCTTGGAGAGCTAGGACTCCAACCTTCACCTAGGTTTACCAACCCCGGTCAGACAGACGCGTCTCAAGATTCTCGATCTCTAATCCCGGCATTGCTTCTCCCAAACCACGGCTTACTTTTGCCAATTTTTCAGCATCTGCAAAATTTGTTGTTGCTTCAACAATAGCTTGAGCCCTCTGAGCGGGATCTTCACTCTTGAAAATTCCTGATCCGACGAAAACAGATTCTGCTCCAAGTTGCATCACTAGCGAAGCGTCCGCAGGAGTAGCAATTCCCCCTGCACAAAATATAGGAACTGGTAAACGCCCTGTCTCCGATATCTCTTGAATAAGAGGCAAAGGTGACTGCAATTTTTTTGCCCAGTCAAACAACTCGGCGTTGTCTGCTTGCGTGATTTTTCTTATATCTCCAGTAATGGCCCGAATATGGCGCACTGCTTCAACAATATTTCCAGTTCCTGCTTCGCCTTTTGAGCGTATTAAGCAAGCCCCTTCTGATATGCGTCGTAGTGCTTCGCCAAGATTTGTTGCCCCGCAAACAAATGGGACTTCAAAAGCCCATTTGTCAATATGGTGAGTTTCATCCGCAGGAGTAAGAACTTCGCTCTCATCTATGTAATCAACCTCAAGAGATTGAAGAATTTGAGCCTCAGCAAAATGGCCAATTCTTGCTTTTGCCATGACTGGAATCGTTACTGCTGATTTGATCCCTTCAATCATTTCCGGATCCGACATCCGTGCGACGCCACCGTCTTTACGAATATCTGAAGGTACACGTTCGAGCGCCATAACTGCGGCAGCTCCTGCGTCCTCTGCTATACGTGCTTGTTCTGCATCGACGACGTCCATAATGACGCCGCCTTTTAGCATCTCAGCTAAGCCTCGTTTGACTAATTGAGTTCCAGTTTCTCTTACTGCTTCATTCATAAATATCAGTCTAAATGGATCTTTTGCCTTAGTGACCACTCAACAAAAGTTTCAGCCAATAAGTTCTATCGCTTCAGCAGAACTTAAGATGCGCCCCTCGCCCGGCTTTGCCAAAGTAACCCAAGTTGTGCCGACGTCTAGAGGGACCATTTCACCAGATTCGTCATCAACGATCGTCCAGTTATCTGAACTTCTTGAACGTTCCCAAGTTACACCTGTGACTGTCCCATCTCTTAATAACCACCCATCCCCCGATCCAGTACTAATGGCTTGGGGTGAACTTGGATCTGCGTCTGAAATGCCGTAACCAATATAAAGAAATAGGAGATTGTCTACAGTTAGAGAAGTTCCGTTTTCATCAAGATGCGGGACTCCATCTTGATAACGGACCCATTGCTCTAAAGAGCTGTTCCAAATGTAGTCCACCACTCTTCGCGTGATTGTCCACTGCACGCCTGCTGCAGGCACTGCATTTGAGGTCAATTCGCCATACTCGAATATTGCTACAGGGACCTCTGCTTCATTTGACGCCGTTTCTTGTAAATCTCCTATATTTACTTTCCCATTAGCGGGACGAGAACGACTTGAGTCGCGATTAAAATATTGTTCACCCCATTGAGATGCTGCTGATCTGCTGTCATAGCCGCCTGACCACTCCGCTGATTTGATCTCTTCTAGAACGATGTCATTTGATCCCCAGTACACAAAAACTGGGTGGTTAAGGTTGAGTAGAAGATTGATATCGCTGGATCTTGCTGAACGTACAGGCATAACTACTTCGGGTAATCTGCTGTGGTAAACGGCCATGAATCGGCTTTTTCCATTCTCTATGCGTACGTCATAAACGATGTCTGCTTCTCGTAGCCCATGTTGAGGTAAGGAATTTTGGTCATTATTTCCTATTTTGACGACCACTGCGGGAGTTTCCGGGATGCCTTCATAAGCTGGCAAACCTGTCAAGGGATATACGGGTCCAGTCCAAGATGGATCTATTGTCGTTGTTGTTGGTATGACTCCAACTATTTGTTCCGCCACAGTGGTAGGCGTTTCGGCGGTCTCTTCAATTTGAGTTGTTGTAACTAAAGGAACTTCTTCAACCAATGTTGTTGTAGTCTCGTTCGTTTCACTTCCTCCACCACAAGCAGCGAGGCACACAAAGAAGAGTGCAGCAGAACTAACACGTCGTAGCATTTACCTTCAGAGCTCGCTCAACGCTGCACAACGTAGCGAAGCCGACGGGTGTCCTGAAGTGGCCAATTGAGCGGTGGGGTCAAGGACCCATAATTGAGAGGTAGAACTTGAGCCCTCAACAAATGTTCCTTCCTGGTCTGCAGCCTCTAATGCACCTATTAATCCTGGAGGGAATCGAGTAAGAGCAACGCTCTTCTGGTCTAGAAGCAGAATGTCGTCGGTCTTTACGGCATTTCTTATGAAATGCCGTGCAAATGGAATAGTCATCCAAAAAGATTTCTGCATCTCTTTAGTTAGCATTGGCTCCTGCATACGAACCAATGCAAGAGCTAGTAACCCTTCTAGTTCAACTACTCCCAAGTTGAGGAAAGTACCGGAGGTGACCACAAGCGTGTTTTCCTTTTTAGTGGAGAGAGTTGCGACATTTACCGAGGGCGCGTCTAGCACTCTTAGAACAGGTGCCTCTATGCCATGGGATAAGCAAAGGCCATCAATGGCGTTGTGTAACCGAGGAAATTCTTCTTGCGTAGCGACTCGGCCTCCCACTTGGTGTTGAACTTGAGAAGATCCCCATCGACCTAAAAAAATGAACATTGAAAAAAATCCGAGCACACTAACACCAGCTGATATTCCAACTGAGAAGCCGGAAGCCCGCACCAAAATTCCCAGGACTGCGGACAGAAGGACCAATGTTAAAAGAGATAAGGAAGTTCTGATTCGATTAAGAGAGTTGTTGTTCATAGTTGTTAGGCCTAGCAAGATGCTTAGATATTAGGTTGATTCAAGAGGCAATACAGGTCAGAGAGCCTTCAATAGTTCTTGATAAGAATCAAGATAACGCTTTGCTAAGGACTTCATTGAAAACTGTAAAGCTCTCTTTCGTCCATTCTCTCTTATTTCTTGCTGCCTGCTCTCGTCTCCCAAGATTTTTTCAATGGCGGTTGCTAAAGAATGACTATCATCAGGGGGCACCAACACCGCATGTTTTCCTTCTTCAGCAACCTTTGAGTATCCAGGAATATCACTTGCAACGACTACGGTGTCACATGCCATTCCTTCAAGTAATACGATTCCAAATGATTCGCCACGAAGCGATGGAGCACAAAAAATGTCTGCTCCTTTCATCCGTGAAAATTTTTCTTTTTCACTGATCCGGCCAAGCCATTCAATACGTGGGTCACCAGCAAAGCGCTTTTTGAGTTCCTCTGTTTCTGGACCATCACTTGCTATCCAAAGGCGAACATCAGAAGGAAGTTCGTTCATCGCCCCCAAAAGAACAGACAAACCCTTTCTAGGTTCATGTCGACCAACAAAAAAAATCGTTGGTCCTTCTGTAGGCCAAGGAGTTGCCAACTCGCATTGATCTGTTTCTACTCCATTAAACAAAATCTCGTAGTCATGACCTAAAGAATGTTGAGCCATTTCAGCAGCATCATTTGATACTGCAAATCGATAATCAAGACGTCCACTCAACCACCGGATAGGACGATTCAACAGATCGTAAGCAAGGCTTCCTCCTGCAGCATGAAATGTCCCTACCATTGGCGCATTTGACATAAACAGAGCGGTGACTGTTGGTCCTGGGGCCATCGGTTCATGTAAATGGAGTAAGTCGAATTCTCCATCACGAAGTGCCTGTATCGTTCGCAGAGCGCATGGTACATCAGGTGCAATTGGCGCTATGGAACCATTTGCCGCTGTCGGCAAACTATCCCCAAGGGGTATCACAGATGCATCCGGTGGAGGGCCGTCGCATGGACCTAGAACTCGAGTGTGCTGACCGAGGGCACGAAGTTGTCGCGCTAAACCCAACACTTGGCTCTGCACTCCACCTGGGATGGTCAAACTATAAGGACAGATAATGCCTATTCGCATGAACCCACGCTACTACGTCTTTTACATTCGCCCAAAAGCACCCTCATATAATGACTGACTCTTTACATGGTGTCGCTTGGCCAATTGGGTTGCAGTAAATGCCATTGTTCTGGAGCCTTACGAATGAGATCTTCAAACTCATATGCCAGTTCTTGTGTGATGCGTTGAACATCATCACGTAGTCGTCCTTGCCGTTCAACTTTGATAAGCGGACGAAGAACTCCATAAACTCCGTTTCCTTGAATATAAACAGCAGCTGGACATAACGGGGCTCCTGTTCTCAAGGCCAGTGTCGCTGGTCCGGCTGGAAGAAGAGTTTTCTCCCCGAAAAATTCAACCTCAACTCCAGCCCCCCCAACATGACGGTCACACAATAAGACCACCATTTCTTTAGATTTCAACGCGTTGATAACTTCTGATCCAGCTGAAGCGCCAAGCGGAACAACTTTCATACCGAGTGAAGAACGGAATTTTTTAAACCATTCAAATATCTCAGGAGGATCTAATGGTTCCACTACTGCGGTTAAAGGAATTCCTCTGATTTTTGTTATCCAAAATGCTGACCATTCCCACCCCCCAAGATGAGGTAACGCCATAATTGGGCCCACTTCAGCACTTAATGCTTCGGCGAGATAAGGCTCTCCTTCATAAGCAAAATCTTTCAGAATTTGCTCTGAAGTCATTCCTGGTAAGCGGAAACTTTGAAACCAGTACGTTGCGTAAGAGGCAAAAACTTCATCAACCGAGTTCTGCATGTCTTGACCACTTAATTCAGCGCTTTTGGTTCTCCGAAGATGCCTCTCGACCATTTCTCTACGCTCGTTATTGAAACGTCCCGCGATCTTGCCGAAAAATCTAAATACCGAGGTACCGAATCCTTGCGGCAACAAACGCGCTATGAAAGTCAATAACCGGTAACCAGTAACTACCAAAAACCCTTTCATATGGTTTAACTGACTTCACTTGCGCAGGAAAACATTGAAAGACTCACACTACTCATCTGCCTCTTGAAATGATTTCAAAGTCCCTCTTTTTGCTCAGCGGTTGCTTGAATCCAGACTTTTATGAAACGTTGGATTGCTGTGATCAGTGTGAGTACAAGCATTATCCAGAGAACAACGAGCAAAGCATCGTCTCCGATTAAAACAGAGAGTAGAAGCCCTAGAGCCAGCACGATGAATCTTTCAGCTCGCTCCATCACTCCACCTTTTGCTTCATACCCGAGGAGTTCAGCCTTGGCTCTTTGGTATGAAATTATTTGAGCGGAAGCCATTACTGCTACTGGAAGCATCATGAGGTGGTCTGGTCGAGTAGTTGCATAATGCCACGCAAGTCCGCCGAAGAGGAGTGCGTCTGTAAGGCGGTCTGAGACTGAATCAAAAAATGCTCCGCGCTTCGAAGAAGTTCCTGCGGCTTTTGCAACTGCTCCATCCAAGGCATCTGGAATGCCAGTAAGAATGAGAAGGATGAAACCTAAAAGCAGACTTCCACGTCCTATTGCTACTGCAGCAGCACCTGACATAACTATCCCGATAATCGTTACTACATCCGCAGTTACGCCTATTCGCTGAAGACCGCGCCCGATAGGGATTAGAGCTCGGTCTACTGCTGTTCGCAAGTTACCGTCCAACATGTTGTTCCTCCTGCGACACCTAAAGATTCATCCGGCTAATTACTGATAGTCAGCAACCTGATTTGAATACCTGAATGCTGTTTAGCGTATCAGTGGAGGCCGAGGCTATGGGTTACTAGCTGCTTGTGTCCCATACCTCAGGGTTCTCTTCAACGTATTTTGCAATTATCTCTCCATTGACCCCATCAACAAAAACCAATCCTCTTCGCTCTGGTGGGGATTCATTGGAATATAAAAGGATCCTCCATGTCGGACGACTTCGAAGTCCACGCCAAGCCAGTTGGGCTGAAGCATGACCGACTGGAAAGCCCATTGCTTGAGTCGCTGCAACGAGAGCATCTCCTTCATCTGGGCCTAATCGCCAACCTGCTTGTAGATGAAAAAGACCTATTAGAGCTAATCCAATACTTCCGAAAATTAGTCCGTTGTTCACTAAAGAAGAGTCGCCAGCAACTCCTGTTATCACGATTAGTGTCGCTGCAATCAGCAGGTACAGATATCCAGGTATACGTCTTCGACTATTGTCTGGGAAAATATAGGGCCCGACCAGTCCTGTAACATCAAGATCTGCTGGTAACGCATCGAGCTGCTCGTTTTCGTTTTCTTCTGATGAACTCACGCCTGAAACCCTAGCGTCTCTATTTCTTTTGATAATACGTTTTCTCTGTTATCAAGACATTCCAGAACTTTTTCTAAACTCTCTTCTATAGGCGCAGACCCATCAATAATGAGGTCCGCTAATGAAGAAGAGGGCTCTATATATTTGTCATGCATCGGAGCGACCGTGGCAGCAAACTGAGAGCGTATACTTTCAGGCGTTCTTCCTCGTTCACGCACATCTCTTTCTAACCGGCGTTTCAGACGAAGCTCTTCAGGAGCAGATATGAATATTCTTACATCAAACTTTCTTACAACTTCTGGAATAACAAACAGTAAGTGCCCTTCTCCAATAATTAATTCCGCTGGATTGATTCGTTCAACCGCTGCTGTTCTTGAGTGAGTAGAGAAGTCATAGACAGGAATGTCAACTGCTTTTCCTTCCTTTAGTAAAGCTAAATGCTTTAGGTACAGATCATGTTCAAACGCATCTGGATGATCAAAATTGATTTTGGCCCTGTCTTCTAAGGAAAGATCTGAATGGTCACGGTTATAGCTATCTAATGGAAGGATTGCCAGTGTTTTCTCTTCCACAGCGAAGCGTTCCTTTAAAGCATTAACGATGGTTGTCTTTCCGGCGCTTGCTCCACCAGCTATGCCACAAATCACTTTTCTTGTTTCCTTACTTACGATTTAGTACCGGTAATGATCAGGCTTGAACGGACCTTGAGAATTCACTCCGAGGTAGTCTGCTTGTTCGGTTGTCATTTCTGTCAGCCTTACACCAAGTGCATCTAAATGAAGTCGTGCAACTTTCTCATCAAGAATTTTAGGAAGAGTCACCACATCTTTCCCGTATTCTTCAGCATTCTTATGAAGCTCAATTTGTGCGAGCACTTGATTTGAAAAGCTTGCTGACATAACAAAGCTGGGGTGCCCTGTGGCATTACCAAGATTTAGCAGTCGCCCTTCTGACAATACGATTATTGAATGACCATCGGGAAATACATATTCGTCTACTTGAGGCTTAATCTCGACTCGCTGCACATCTGAAAGTTCAGTCAAACCAGCCATGTCGATCTCATTATCAAAGTGACCAATATTTCCTACTATGGCTTGATGCTTCATGCGGCCCATATGCTCCGCGGTAAGGACGTCTTTGCAACCCGTAGCGGTAATAAAGATGTCGGCTTTATCTATCACCCGTTCCAAAGTATTAACCTCATACCCTTGCATAGCTGCTTGTAAGGCACAGATAGGGTCTACTTCTGTAACGATCACTCTTGCTCCTTGCCCACGAAGAGACTCTGCACAACCTTTACCTACATCTCCAAATCCGCAAACCACAGCAGTTTTGCCGCCAATCATGACGTCTGTCGCACGGTTGATGCCATCAATAAGCGAATGACGGCAGCCATATAAATTGTCAAACTTTGATTTAGTCACTGCATCATTTACGTTGATCGCGGGGAACATGAGTTCACCTGCTTCTTGCATTTGGTAAAGCCGGTGCACCCCTGTAGTTGTTTCTTCTGAAACACCGCGAATTCCAGATGCGATGTGCGACCAGCGCTGAGGATTTTCTTGCAAAGAAGACCTGAGAAGATCTAGGACAACCCCCCACTCAGCAGAATCTTCTTCATCTTTATCTGGAACAACACCAGATTTCTCAAATTCGGACCCCTTATGAACCAGCAGCGTTGCGTCTCCCCCATCATCAAGTATGAGATTCGGGCCTCCACCATCAGGCCATTGCAGAACTTGGGTTGTTGCCCACCAATATTCCTCTAGAGTCTCTCCTTTCCACGCATAAACTGGGACTCCTTGAGGATCTTCTGGAGTGCCATTTTTTCCTACGACTACTGCTGCTGCTGCGTGGTCTTGTGTTGAGAAGATGTTGCAACTTGCCCATCTAACTTGAGCACCAAGAGCTACCAATGTTTCAATGAGAACAGCAGTTTGTACTGTCATATGCAGCGAGCCAGTGATGCGTGCACCAGATAAGGGCTGTTCGTCAAGATATTCTGCGCGTAACGACATCAGTCCCGGCATTTCGTGCTCGGCTAGCCGGATTTCATGGCGTCCCAATACATGCAAATCAATATCTGCGATTTTGTAATCTTCTTTTACGGACATGACGACTCTTCAACTTTCTTTATTCAGAATTTCTAGATTGTAAAGTTTTCTTCGGGCTGGGGTCGTCTAACTCCATATCAAGCAGCCACACCGTCACTCTATCTTCGTTAACCAATTACTCGGTACGCGATTCCCGCAGTTTGAATATGGTACGCACCTTCAGCTTTTGGTATCCAGGCTGCAGATCCTTGTTTCACAATGAGTTCTTCTTTTTCTGAAGTTAATACCGTGTCCATAAGAGTTGAAACAACAATGTCGGTGCCTTCCCTTCTCGGTACTTGGATTGTTGTTCCTTCGATTCTTTCAACGTCAAATTCTGGTGTCATTGTCTGATATCTATGATGGCTAGAAGACGGGGTTTGAATATTTGGGTTGGCTTCGAAATCTAATATTTGTAAGAGAGCTGCAGGGTCTTTCTCTTTGGTGGTGAATCCTGCTCTTACGACATTGTCACTTGAACCCATTACTTCTAGAGCAACACCTTCTAGATATGCGTGAAGAACTCCAGGCTTTAAAAAGAGAGCTTCCCCAGGTTTTAATGTATGGATTTGCATCATTGGGATGATGAGCAGCGAAGGGTCTTCTGGATATTCTTTTGCTAATTTGATTATGGTTTTAGCCTCAGGAGAAAGAGACCCGCCTTCAATCATTTCCTCACACGTCTGCGTCAAAGACTCAATATCTCTTTTACGTTCCTGAGTCAAAATACTTTCTATTACTTGGGAAAGATCAACAGCATCTTTGATCATGGATAACAAGTCTTCAGGTAATTGAAGTCGAGTGGACACTTCATAAGCTTCGGATGTGGTTTTGAAGCCACATAAAGCCTGAAATGGTGTGAGGGCACAAATCATTTCTGGCTTAGATCGATTGTCGTCAAAACCTGAGGCGGCTTGTGTCGCATCGGGATGGGTCTGCAATGACAGCGGACGTTGTGCGGCAAGAACTTTCACCAAGTACGGCATTTCTTCTTCTACGAGATCGATAGCTTCTTGAAGTGTTATTCGTCCTGATTCTCTTTCTACTGTTGAAGGTCCTGATGGATGAACACCAAACCAGATTTCTGCTTCAGGAGATCCAGATGGATCCACTCCACGTAGATCCGCTAGAGCATTGAAAGAGCCCCATTCGTAGTTTTGGAGGTAACCAGTTATTGAGTCCACTAGAGATGAAAGGGTGTTTGAGATTAAAAAGTTGGGCTAAGGCCCTTAGACCTTGCAAGTTCCATCAAATTCTCATGCTCTTCTTCTGTAACTGTTTCTGACTCATCAATCAACATGATTGGTATATCTTCTTTTATCAGGTAGCGACGATGAAGCCGTTCGTTGTAGAGAAAGTTTTCATCTTCAAAATATAAGAGTGGTCCCTTGTCTTCAGGACAAGCCAAGATTTCTAAAAGTCTTGAATCAAGCGTCATTTGCTCTCCCTTTCATTTCTTATTTGACTCAATCAGATTCATGACCTCTTGCAAAGTTGTTTCGTAGGAGGCTTCATCTTCTGCTTCTAGGTTAAGCCGTAATAACGGTTCTGTATTTGATGGGCGAAGATTAAACCAACACTTTTCAAGTTGTACTGTTAGCCCATCTAAATTGTCTTGACCGTAATTTGAATATTTTTTTGATACTTCTTGAATAACTTTTGATAATTCTTCAACTTCAATATTGATTTCTCCCGAAGTAATGTATGAACTAAAAGGCTCTGTTAAAAGACTTAAAGGCTTTGAGGCGCAGGAAAGTTCTTCGAGCACTATGAGTGCAGCGATGAGCCCAGAATCTGCTCTGAAGTTATCTCTGAAGTAATAATGTCCAGAATGTTCTCCTCCAAATGCAGCGTGTTCTTCAGCCATGATTTTCTTTATATATGAATGTCCAACACGAGTTCGTACTGCTCTCCCACCCATTTGGGCAATTGTTTCCGGGACGATCTTCGAGCAAATTAAGTTGTGGACTATTGTTGCTCCTGGCTCTTCGTTCAAAACTTTCTTCGCCACAAGAGCTGTGGTAACTGATCCTGAAACTGGTTGAGCTTTTTCGTCTACTAGGAAAACTCGATCAGCATCACCGTCAAAGGCAAGCCCGATATCAGCGTTTGTTTCAATGACGCGTTTCTGTAAGTCCACAAGATTTTCAGGTTGTATTGGGTCCGCTGGGTGATTAGGGAAAGTGCCATCCAAATCTTGATACATAATTTCAATTTGAAAAGGGAGGTCTTGAAAAACTGCAGGAACGACTAATCCTCCCATTCCATTTGCTGTATCTGCTACAACTCGTAATGGTTTTAACTTGTCAGTGTCAACAAACGATTTAACATGATTAGCAAATTCTCCTAAAAGGTTTAGTTGGGAAATACTTCCTGACCCATCTCCAGTGGCTATTTTTGAGAGAACTTCGTCACGAATTTCTTCAATTCCCGTATCTGAACTAACTGGGCGAGCTTCGGAGAAACAAAATTTGATTCCGTTATAGCCAGAGGGGTTATGACTTGCAGTAAAAACCGATCCGGGAAGTTGTAAATGACCGGAAGCGAAATAAAGCATGTCTGTTGAACAAAGGCCCAAATCAATTACGTCTAACGATTGAGCATTTACTCCTTCTGAGAAAGCTAATGCTAATTCTTCCCCGCTTGGTCTCATGTCGCGTCCTACTAGAACACAACTAGTTTCCGGTTCAGTTTTTTTGACTAATCGCGCCCACGACTCTCCGATTGAGTGTGCAATATCAGAATTGAGTTGTTCAGGGACCAATCCCCGAATGTCATAAGCTTTGAAAATAGAGGGTAAGCCTTGCATTCTTAAACTTTACTTGCCTTTGGCAATTGAGGGTCTACAGGATAAATACCTTGGCTCGCTAATCGTCTTACATGAATTAGATCACGGAGAAGGCGGAGCCCGTCTTGAACCACTCGAACAGTAGTACGTTCTGAATGCTCAACTTCTACAGATATTTCTGACAAAGACAATCTCCAACGTTCAGCTAAATGGAATAGTTCCACGTCAAAAGCAAACCCGTTGATAGTCGAGGACGAAAATAATGATTTAGCGACGTCTGATCGGAATGCTTTGAGACCACATTGTGTATCGCGATACTGGCCAAGTAGCAGCAGGTGAGTGGCAAAATTAACAAGTCTTCCTCCCATTCCTCTTATAACTCCTGCCTTCACGATTGTTCGTGTGTCGGCATGATGTCGATTTCCTACAACCCAGTCATACCCATTTTCAACTTCAACCAATAGGTTAAAAATTTGTGAGGGAGAATAAGCTAAATCGGCATCAGTGAAGGCAACTACTCTTCCGTTTGATTTGTCAACGCCTTTTCGAAGTGCCGATCCTTTTCCCTGATTCCCAGGAAGAACAATTAACTGGTCAGCCAATCCGGCAGCTTCTGCTGTGCCATCTTTTGATCCGTCGTCAACAACAATCACTTCTAAATCATTGTCAATCTTTGACCCCAACTCGCTTCTTATTCTTTCAATTGTGTTCTTTATTCTGTCTACTTCTCGATAAGCCGGGATAATGACCGTCAACCGATAATCTCCTTTTGGCGCTGGCCGATTTGTTGGTCGGTCTTGTTCCCGTCTGATGGTACGGAAGATGATTATTCGATACGAAATGGCTCTTACCAGAGCAGCAGCAACTACTGCTATTAGTTTGGCTAACAATTCTGCTTGAACTTCACGATCTGGATTGAATACACAAACAACACCAGTATCTACCAAACCGGCGGTGACAACCATGAATCCAAACACTCCGGGGGAACCAATCCAGCGAGTAAATGGATCATCCGCAAAAGTAAATAAACGATGTAAGGGCCATGCAAGCAAGGCTGCTGCATTTAAAGCTAAAACATTTGCCAGAACCAACGACCACCCTATTTTATGCAAGAAGACGAAAAGACTAACGTCCAATGCGGTAGCAATAATCCCGACTACTAAAAACCGTTGAATACGAAATTTCATCAAATCGAACTCTCTGAATCATCAGATAACGCCTCGTCTTTTGTGCGTTGAGTCCATTCGCCTAAAAGTTCATCAGCCCGAGACCTTTTGATATCTTCTATCTCTATCTCAGACCGAAATCGTAATACAAGTAAAAGCACCAACCCGATTAAAGATAAGAAGATGGAAAAAAGGTCTACTCCAGTTCGTCCGTAAGTAAGTACAACTTTTTCTTCAGTAGGCAAAACAACCATAAGATTGGGTGTCGCTCTCCAAGGACCTGCCGCTCCTTCAACTTTCCAGTTTGGAAAATACGAAACTTTTACTAGCACTGGAACACCTGTTTCACTTACTTTAAAAGACACCTTGTCGACGTCAGTAACTACTTCAGTGACTTCTACTTCTCTCAGTTCTCTTATTTCTGGGAGTTCATTTGACTCTATTCGTTGCCACGCATCGGATCCATCAAGAAGACGAACTACGGACTGAGAGTTATCGTTAAAAACTTCAACAGAGGGATCCAACCATGTTGAATGATCTATGTCAGTCCAGACTGCTGGTTCTGCAACTAAAGGTTCCACTAAAGGTGAGTCTTCAACTAAAAAGACAGTCCACGGTCCTGAGGTTGCTATTTCAGTCAGAAACGGGTGCCTCCTCGCTTCAGACACTGGACGATTTGAAGAAGCAGCATAATATCGGACTCCAAATTCTTGAAGATGAAATACTCCTTCTCTCAAATTAAAAGACCGATATGGAAGTCCTCTCTGAGCGCGAGATGGCTCCATTGATAATTCTGATTGCATCAAGAAGTGATACGGAGTCGTTGTTGAGGCTTCAAAATAAAGCCCCTCCATCGAACCTATGCAGCCGTCGGTCCAATGCGGCATAAGCATGAGAGCCATGGGGGTTCCATAGCGAACAAGGTCTCGGTTGTATTCCCACATGAGTCGACCACAACCGAATTTTTCGCCAACTTCTTCCATCGTGCTTACAAAAGCTCGGTGTTCTTCCCAGCCCCCACCATTAGCATCTCCGATTCGTCCTTCGTAGCCAGAAAAGTTCCAATTAACCCAACCGCGTCCAAGATTTAATTCCTTGGTTTCGAATCCCATCCACTGATAGGTGTCGCCTGTAGTTGAACCTCCAGGTAATGACCTCAGCGGTAATCCTAAGAAGACAATAAGGACTAGAGTAACTACGACAGATCCTGCATGTGGGAGGATCCTCCCTAATTGTTTCATTTTCTCTGCTAATCCTTGAAGGAATAGCCCGGTAACCCTTAAAAACTCAGCGACACTAATTGCTGCGAGGAGGTAAGCCGCAAGGTAATACATCGGAAGAATACGCCCGTTATAAAGCCGCCCCTCTGGAAGGTGGATGAAAGCTAGGGCTAAAACAACAAGAGATGCTCCTAGAACTACCCCTAATCTCCGTCGAAAAATTAAAGATAAGAGGAATCCCAGTCCAGCCAAAATTAGAACTACTTGAAATGGAGGGCTATTCGTTAGAAAGTCTGCTGCTAAGTCACTACGGTCCCATAGGTATGATTTGAATCGAGGGAGTTTGTCCCATGCCATGTCATTCAAATGGTCTCTTTGCCACCAAAACGGCAAAACCCAAAAAGCAGAAAGAAGAGCCGCGACAAACCCAATTGTGATAACCCACTGGATTCTTTCTTTAGTTGGACGGAAAAGAACCGCGAGAAGCGTGATAACGAGTGCATAGAAAGCAACTAATAGATGGCATAACCCAATAAGGGAAAGAAGTAATGCCGCCCATACTCGGCCTTTCCCAGTTGCCATGCCGCGCATAAGCACTCCGATGTAAACCAAACACGCAGAAACTGCGAGCGCATAAGCAAATTCGCCGGCCATGGTGGACATGAGGTTTCCACCAAAGATATTGAATGACCGGTCAAAAATAAAAGCAAGCGTGGCCGCTGCCATTAGGCCTGGCGCAGGAAAAGGAAGTCCGGAGAGTCGCCCCATAACCCAACCTGAAAGTGGCATCAATACAAGACCAGCGACAGTAACAAGTTTTATGGCAATTCCGTAATGAACTGGGATAACCACGATCATTAAGAGAAGGAGACCAATTGACATAGGTATCCAAGCAGTTGGGCGGCGCTGCAGGAGTTGAACTATACAAAAAATTCCTAGTGCAACTAGCGGAATAGCGATTGGTAAAATGAATCCAACATTTATCGCAACGATAAAAAGCATTGGAACGACCATGTAAAAGTGATAGGCGGGGAAGCCGGCATACCAATCGGGAGTCCATCCAGAGAGTCTGAAATTGGGTAGCAACTCATCTCTTATGAATGCGGGACCCCAGACATGTGCCCCTAGATCTCCTCCAGTGGGAAGCGTTGAAGAAAAAAGAACCCCATTTGGGTTAACTATCCATAGCAAGTAGAAGGTGGAAAGAATGACAATGGCAGCTGTCACCCAATTAGCGGGAGAAGCCTCCCGAACAGATCTATACAAGTTATTTTCTTTCACAGGTACACCAGAACAAAAACTGTATAAGCATTAAAGCCCGCGTGAGCCCATATAGCTCTTCCTAAATGACCATCCCGTTGAGCAATCTTTCCCGCTATTAATCCAAATAAGACTAATGCTGGGAATTGGAGAGGTTGGAAGTGAACCAAACCAAAGAGAAGGGAACTAGCAATCAAAGCTGGTACTGGAGACCAGCGATCTTGAAACGCTCGCAGAGCAAACCCTCTAAAGAATATTTCTTCAACCACTGGTGCACCTACTACTACTACTAGTACGAGTAGAAAAATGCCTATGCCATGAGCGCGCTCTGTCAGTTCTCGGGCTGGTCCTGAAACATCTAAATCATCGACGAAAAACAATGCGGGCAGATAAAGAAGTGGAACCAGTATGGCTTGACTAAAGATACCTATTAGTAAGCCTTCAATACATTGTCGAACAGTGATGTGGTCTAT
>CACPKO010000006.1 GCA_902634555.1 Actinomycetota bacterium | reverse complement strand
TGAGCGCTAACGTCACTTCCATGCGGATTGTCACTTGGAACGTGAACTCATTGAAAGCCCGACTTGGTCGCGTTGAATCATGGATACAAGCAGTTGAACCTGATGTGCTCTGTATTCAAGAAACAAAAATGACCGAAGAAGCTTTCCCGCACGAAACATTTTCTTCCCTTGGGTATGAGTCAGCTCATCATGGAGAAGGTCGCTGGAACGGAGTGGCAATAATTTCAAAAGTAGGGCTTGAAGACGTAAGACACGGTTTCGCTGACGGCCGAGAAACTCCAGATCCTGACGCCAGAATCATTTGGGCTACTTGTGGAGACGTACGAGTTGCTTCATGCTATGTGCCTAACGGGCGAGAAGTCGGGCATGATCATTACCACTACAAACTTGACTGGCTTAATCGTTTACGCGAAGACCTAGTGGCCAATATTGATTTTTCGAAAGACAAAGTGGCCGTTGTCGGTGACTTCAACGTGGCGCCCGATGACCGAGACGTATGGGACCCTAAAGCTTTTGCCGGTATGACACATGTGACAACAGAGGAGAGAAAAGCGATATCTGGCTTGGTGGATATAGGACTAGTGGACGTGTTCCGAGAAAAATTTGATCAGTCAGGACTATTTTCCTGGTGGGACTATCGCGGGGGTTCCTTCTACAAAAAGCAAGGAATGCGTATTGACCTAGTTTTAGCCTCTTCCGTCTTAGCTAAAAGTTTGGAATTTACAGTTGTAGATAGAAATGAACGAAAGGGAGAGAAGCCTTCCGATCATGCTCCCGTTATTGCAGATTTTGAGATGATCTAATTGCGATGACCTCTCGCTCTAACCCTGAATCCCAGGGAGCCCCTTTTTTGTTGAAGATACGACAGATTTGTTTGGACTTTCCGGAAACAGAGGAGCGGCTAAACCATGGAATGCCAGCATTCGCTGTAAAAAATAGATCAGCATTTGTTTTTGTTCAAGAATCAAAACAAAGAAAACGCGCTTCTATCTGGTTCAAAGCTTTGCGAGAAGTTCAAGAAGAACTAATAGAACAAGACCCTGATCGTTTTTTCGCACCCCCGTATTTAGGTCCGGCCGGTTGGGTGGGTTTACGGTTAAACATTGATTTGGACTGGTCAGAAGTCTCTCAAGCGATGGAAGAAGCATGGAGATTAGTGGCGCCAAAACGGGCGATAAAAGAGTTAGACGACACTACTCTTTGAAAAATTCCAATAGATCTTGACCAAATTCTTTAGCTTTTGCTGCCCCGATTCCATGAACAGCAAGGAGTTCATCAATGTTCCTCGGACGTTTTTTAACGAGGTCTGTCAACGTTTCATTGTTAAAAATCCAATATGCATCTGTACCAGCAGCCGCGGCCATTTCTGTTCTCCAAGTTCTAAGGCTTTCAGTTAACTTTTGATCTTCATTTTTTGGTTCTGCTTTATTTTCTATTGCTTTTTGAGTTGAGGTCTTTGGTTTAAGTTCACTGAATTGGTTCAAAATGCTCAATAGTTCTTTTCCAATCCTTTCAATGTTGAAGTCGTTGATTCCATGAACTTCAAGTAGTTCGTCGCGGGTGGAAGGCCATTTTTGAACAAGGGAATCAAAGACGCTGTCTTTCAAGATGTCTTCCTCTTTGGTCTTAGAGAATTCTGCTTGCTGCCTGCGCCATGACCGTAAAGATTCCATCACTGGAGGCTCAGGAGGAACTTCTGAATTCTTTCTTTCTTCAGCCTTACCGGTCGTTTTTTTTCTAGCTTTATTGATCTCGTTAATTTGTTCTGTTTTATTCAAAGGCTGATCAAGGTTTTGAATGGCTTCCTCAATCGGTTCAAGCCAATCTGAACGTTCTCGCTTGATTGGGTTGTTATCACCAAAACTTCGTTCTTTTGCCCAAGAAAGAAAAAGATTCTCTTTTGCTCTCGTAAGGGCTACATAGAGAAGACGCTTTTCTTCGTCAACTTCAGTTCCTGCATTAGCGATTGGAACGAGTCCTTTTTCAAGTCCAACGATGTGAACTGTCGGCCATTCACGCCCTTTAGAGGAGTGAAAGGTAGCAACTTCGACAGCATCAATAGAAGTATCAATTGAGGTGCGCTCATGGGTCCTTATCCAAGAAAAGAACCCGCCACCAGTACCGGATGGATCTAAAGTCAAGTACTCTTTTGCTAACTTTCGGATGTCAGAAAATGCTGTTTGTCTTTCTTCAGGTTGAACATTTGAATCCGTTTCTGCGGTTTCATCAGACCCGACATGTAGATCCCCTAAGAGGTCTTCTAAAGGTTGTTTGTTTTGCTTGAAGTGGTCTAAACGCCGTTTAACGTCAGAGCGATCAAAAAGACTGCTGCCAGCGAGAGTTCGGACAGGTATTCCAGCATCACGTAAGGCACGTGAAAGTTTTTCAACTTGAGTAGTCGTTCTAGCGAGAATTGCTTGGTCAGCCCATTTTCCATATGGACCGCGGCTATCGCGAACTTTTTGAGCAACCTTAGTCATTTCCTCTTCGTCAGAATGGTATTCAGAAATACTCGGAGCGGGTCCACTCGGTTTATTTGCTTTAAAGTCTTCAACATCAATAACAGAAGCGGCCGTACGTAAAATCTGTGGAGTGCTCCGGTAATTTTGTCCCAATCCAACAATCACTCCACCAGTAAAGTGAGTATCAAATCTGATTAGATGATCAGCTTCTGCACCGTTCCATGCGTAGATTGCTTGATTAGGGTCTCCTACGACACACAAGTTTTCATTTCCCTGCAACCATGCATCAAGAAGGTCTACCTGAAGTGAATTGACATCTTGGAATTCATCGACATATAAATGCCGAAATCTCCAACGCTGAGCATTGCCAAAAGATCGGTCTGAACGAATTGCCTTGGCACAGGCCACAAGCATGTCGTCAAAGTCAATTTTATTTTGCTTGCTTTTTAAGTCTTCATACTGCTGATATATATCACCAATGGCCCCTAAACCACCTAAATCCTTTATGGCTTTTCTCCCTGTATCCTCAGCCATACCGGCGTAAGCCTGAGGGTGGATTCTTCGAGCCTTAGCCCATTCAATTTCTCTAACCACATCTACAACTACTTCTCCTTTGGAGCGATAATCACGCGGTAAGAGAGACGTGATAAACGCATACTTTTTTGTAAGGAGTTCAGGCTCGGGAAGAGATTTCTCTCTCCAAAAATTTCGTAGTTGTGCATAAGCCACGGCATGAAAGGTTCCAGTAGCGACTTGATCTCGTAGTCCTAGATTTCGCAACCTATAATTTAATTCAGCAGCGGCTGTTCTCGTGAATGTTAGGGCTAAGACTCTACGAGAATCATCAAGTCCTGTAGCAGACCGCCAAGCGATACGGTGAGTTAAAACACGAGTTTTACCAGATCCTGCTCCGGCATGAATGGCAAGAGGTGTTGATTCAATAGTTACAGCATGACGTTGCTCTTCATTCAAATTCAGCAAAAGGCCGTCTGCACCGGATGGAAGAGAAATATTTTCAGACACGAATGCACCCTACCCAAGAGAAGAGACAGGCTCTAGTGCTCAGCGAACAAAAGTCATAGGAACGTGAGGAATGCCGTCGCCATCATCAAACTTTTCTCCGGTTACCACATACCCCAAACTCGTGTACCAGTCCGCAAGATGCGCTTGGGCATGCAATGTGAGTTTTCCTTTAGTTGAGTCCACAACATAACGAAGAAGTTCAGTAGCTAAGCCTTGTCCCCGAGATTCTGCTCTCGTCGCTACTCGCCCAATACGAACCCCCTCTGGTTCGCTTAGAACACGAAGGTAAGAAATTGGCCCATTTGAACCATTTATCCAGATATGACGAGTCAAAGGATCCGTATCGCACCCATCTAGGTCAAGATATAAAGAAGACTGTTCCACGACAAAAATCTCTGACCTCAGACGAAGTAAATTATAGAGAATCTCTGATTCGATCTCAGAAAAATTATGGTCGAAAATGATGGTCATTAAAGCGACGTTATCGCCCGGTTTGCAGCAACCATCTTCAAATTGAAAGATGGGTGCATGCCATTAGCTTCTTTACCCTCCGGAATAGAAATATTTTACGAACGATTTGGGGACCCTGCCGACCCTGCCATCTTCTTAATGCATGGTTTAGGAAGCCAAATGCTCTTATGGGACGAAAAGTTCTGCAAGGGATTAACTGAAGAAGGATTTAGTGTCATACGTTTTGATTCTCGTGATTCTGGACTTTCCAGCAGGCCACCTGACGGTACCAGGTACACGTTGTCTGACATGGCCCAAGACGTTTCAGATCTCATGGATTATCTAAAGGTTAAACAAGCCCATATTGGAGGCCTGTCTATGGGTGGGATGATTGCCCAAACTTTTGCTTCAAATCATCCTGAAAGATGTCTTAGTCTCATCTCGATGGCTTCCAATACCGGAAATCCAAATTTTGGTCGCCCTGGTAATGAAACCTTTAAAGCAATGATGGCGCCTGCTCCAGAAGACCCTAAGGAAAGAATTGAGAAAGAACTAGCCGATCGGCGTCTCTGGGCGAGCACTGAATGGCATGATGAAGAACATGCACGAGCGCTGTTTCAGGAGTATGACGAACGTTCGCCGATACCGCGTGCTGCTTTTGAACGCCAAGCCCGAGCGGCTCTTACTGAAGGCAACAGAGAAGATAAATTGAAACAAATTTCTATTCCGACTCTCGTCATTCACGGAACGGCTGACACTTTGATTAGTCAAAGCGGTGGAGAGCGAACAGCGGAAGTAATACCTGATGCAAAACTTGAACTTATTGATGGATGGGGCCATGACCTCCCTCCTGGATGTTGGCCTCATCTCATTGAGAGAATCGTCGGGCATATAAATAGTTTGGAAAAAGAATAGAAAAGACAGAGATTCAAAAGGAGAAAAATATGGGAGCATTAGAAGGTGTTCAAGTTGTTGAATTGGCTGGTATAGGACCCGGTCCTTTTTGCGGAATGATGTTGGCGGATATGGGAGCGGATGTAATTCGTATAGACAGGGCAGCTTCAGTCAAAGTAGAACAGCCCGACGATCCACCTCTTTCGGTTATTGATAGAGGGAGGCGCAGCATAGGAATCGATTTGAAGTCTCCGGAAGGAGTAGAGGTAGCTCTAAATTTAATAGAGAAAGCAGACATGGTTTTTGAAGGATTTCGACCAGGAGTAGCTGAAAGATTAGGAGTAGGGCCAGAAGTCTGTTTGGAAAGAAATCCATCTTTGGTGTATGGCCGAATGACTGGCTGGGGGCAAAGCGGACCATATGCTCATGCTGCAGGACATGATATTAATTACATCGCTCTAGCAGGAGCGTTAGCGCATTTCGGTAGGTCTGATTCCGGACCCGTTCCTCCACTTAATCTAGTAGGGGATTTTGGTGGGGGAGGAATGTACCTAGCGTTTGGAATGGTCTGTGCTTTACTTAACGCTCGTAACACCGGCACAGGACAGGTAGTTGATGCAGCGATGGTCGATGGAGTGGCTAGTTTGATGGGATTTATCCACGGAATGATGGCAACAGGATTTCAGGTTCCTGAACGCGGAAACAATCTTCTTGACACCGGTGCACATTTTTATGATGTTTACGAATGCAGCGATGGAAAATATATTTCAATTGGGTCAATTGAACCACAGTTTTATAGCGAACTGATTGAAAAACTTGAATTAGATTCGGAAAAATTTGCTCACCAAATGGATCGAACAAAATGGCCAGAGTTGAAAGACGAGATAGCAAAAGTAGTAAAAGGAAAGAGCCGTGATGAATGGGATGAGATTTTGGCAGGGACCGATGTGTGTTACGCCCCAGTCCTCACTGTTGAAGAAGCCACTCAGCACCCTCATAACATTGAGCGAAATACATTTACAGAAGTTGCTGGTCTAACTCAACCGATGCCCGCCCCACGGCTAAGCGCTACGCCTGGAACAATTCAAAGACCGCCTGCACACCCCGGGCAACATACCGATGAGATACTTGCAGAAGCAGGGATGAACATAGAGTCTCTTCGAACTTCAGGTGTGGTGGCTTGACAATATGGCAACAGTAGTTTTCTTTCACGCTCACCCTGACGACGAAGCCCTTGCTACAGGGGGGACGATGGCTTTGATGGCGGAAGCGGGCCATAGAGTCATTCTTGTAGTTGCCACAAGAGGAGAGGAGGGAGAGCCAGTTGAAGGAGTTTTAGAAACAGGCGAGAAATTAGAAGATCGTCGATCTTCAGAAGTGGAAAAATCTGCAGAAATTCTCGGCGTAGCCAGAATTGAGTTTCTTGGCTACAGAGACAGCGGCATGGCGGAGTCAGATACCACAAGTCATCCGAACTGCTTTTGGCAAGCGACCAAAGAAGAGGCAGTGAATAGGCTTTCAAATTTACTTAAAAGTGAAGAGGTTGACCTCATTGTTGTTTATGATCCAAATGGCGGCTACGGACACCCAGATCATATTCAGGTACACCAAGTAGGAACACAATGGGCACAAGAGAATAGCGTTCGATTACGTTGGGTCACGCTTAACCGTGATGCCATCCGGAAAGTAGTTGAGCAAGCGATAAATGAAGCAACAGGGGCGGGTGAGGAACTAGATGAAGATCTCGCAAAAAGAGAAGAGCGGTCGTCAGAAGAATCATTTGGTATGGCAGAGAAAGATATAACTCACGCAATTGACGTGAAAACAGCATTGGATCGCAAAAGAGCAGCTGTTGCCGTCCACGCCAGCCAAATTGCGCCGGACTCATTTTTTGTCACCCTAGGAGAAGATCAATATAAGAAAGCTTTCGGAAGAGAATGGTTTGTGGATCCAGAGACACCACGAACAACAGAGGAGCCCTTAAGAAGCGATCTTCTGTTGAACTAAAGAGATGGTAAAACGAACTGTCATGAAATTTTTATTACTTTTGGAATCGCATTGAATTCATTACGCGGCATACATGAACTTTTATCTTGGGTCATAATTATCGGTAACGGAGTAGCGGGACTCTGGGCGCTACTTGCGCATCAAGTACCAAAAATCAGACACCAGTCTCTTTGGTGGGTTACAGCATTCGCTCAAATAGCAATCGCTGTTCAAGTATCTATCGGGGTGGGTTTGATGGTAAAAGAAAATATTGACACCCCACAATTTCATTTATTTTATGGCTTCGTGGCTTTCATAACAGTTGGAATCGCTTACAGTTATCGCCAGTCCCTGCGGCAGTACCAGTACCTTCTATATGGAGGCTCAGGACTCTTCCTCATGGGTTTAGGTATCCGAGCGATGTTTCTTGGAGGGGCTTAGTTGTTTAGCCTGGTCTTTAATTCTTCTAGTTCAGCAGTTAAAGAATCTGGTAGTCGCTCGCCGATAAATGAGAAGTGGTCTTCAATAAGGGGTATTTCTTCAAACCATTCAGAATTATCTACTGAAAGCAATTCATTTAACTGATCCTCTGAGATCTCAATACCCTCTAGGTCCAGTCCGTGAACGCTAGGGACATTCCCTATAGCGGTTTCCGTGATTTCACCTTGTCCGGCTACACGCTCAAGAACCCATTTGAGGACTCTGCAGTTTTCTCCAAACCCTGGCCAAAGAAATTTTCCATCTTCATCTTTTCTGAACCAATTGACCCAGAACATGCGAGGTAATTTGTCTGGATCAGCATTAGCTCCAATTTCTAGCCAATGATTGATGTAGTCGCCAACGTTGTATCCCATGAATGGAAGCATGGCAAAGGGGTCAAATCTTACCTGCCCAATTTTTCCTGCGGCAGCGGCAGTTTTTTCGGAACTCATAATAGATCCAAGGAAAACTCCATGATCCCAGTCTCTTGCTTCAGTTATGAGGGGAACGTTCGAAGCCCGACGTCCTCCAAATAGAATTGCGGAGATAGGAACTCCTTCAGGATCCTCCCATTCAGGAGCAATAGATGGGCATTGAGCCGCTGGAGCAGTAAATCTTGCATTTGGATGGGCCGCATGGCTATCAGATTCAGGCGTCCAAGGCTGCCCTCGCCAATCCGTTAGATTTTGAGGAGGCTCCTCTGTCATGTCCTTCCACCAGACATCCCCATCAGGAGTAAGAGCTACGTTCGTGAAGATGGAGTTACTGCTGACTGAAGCCATAGCGTTGGCGTTTGTTTTCTCTGATGTGCCGGGAGCTACACCAAAAAAACCGGCTTCTGGATTAATGGCATAGAGGCGTCCATCTTCTCCAAATTTCATCCACGCTATGTCATCTCCAATAGTCTCTACTTTCCAACCGGGCAAAGTAGGGACAAGCATTGCCATATTGGTTTTTCCGCAAGCAGAAGGAAATGCAGCAGCAATGTACTTCTTCTCACCTTCTGGCGAAGTGATGGAAAGAATGAGCATGTGCTCGGCGAGCCAACCATCATCGCGAGCCATAGTTGAAGCTATACGTAGAGCAAAACATTTCTTGCCGAGTAGAGCATTTCCTCCGTAACCCGAACCATAAGACCAGATTTCCCTAGTTTCTGGAAAATGAGAAATATATTTATTATCCGCATCACAAGGCCAAGGAACGTCTACTTCTCCATCCTTTAAGGGCGCACCGACGGAGTGGACACAGGGAACAAAATCGTCTTCACCTAATACATCGAGCACGTTCTGACCCATCCGAGTCATGATTCTCATACTTACGGCGACATAAGGGGAATCAGTGAGCTGTACACCGATATGAGCAATAGGAGACCCAAGAGGGCCCATAGAGAAAGGAACCACATAAAGAGTTCGTCCTCTCATAGAGCCCTTGTAAAGGGCAAGCATCTCTTCTTTCAATTCAGAAGGTTCACGCCAATTATTTGTAGGGCCAGCATCTATTTCGTTTAATGAGGCGATATAGGTTCGATCTTCAACGCGTGCCACATCGTCGGGATCAGATAACGCCAAGTAACTATTCGGCCTTAAAGACTCGTTTAGTTTTTGAAAAGTTCCAACTTCTTGGAGAAGCCATGAAAGAGTTTCAGCTTCTTCTTCGGATCCGTCGCACCAGTAAATTTCTTTCGGGCTTAAGATTTCTGCCCAACTATCAACCCACTCAACGAGCTTTTTATTTTTGGTGCAAGATGCCATCACTTAATTCATAGTCGCATTATGCGCGTAATGCATAAATCTAGGGTGTGGCGTATGTCTCACGGGCGGAATTACTCAATTCCGGGTGTCCCCATATCTACTTCAGAGCCGAGTGAGAGTGAGGTGGCATGATTATTGAGATCTAATTCAAAAATCACTCGTTGGCCGGGACGAAGCATTTGAAAGATGGAATCTTCAAGAGCCCTTGGAGCAAGGTCATATTCATGAAATTCGGTTTGCTCTATAACGATTCCGTCACCTGTTCCAGGATCAAAGGACTTTATAACGCCTTGCATATTGAGCTACCTCGATGCTTTTTGAACCTTGCCAGCCTTCAAGCAGCCTGTACAAACGTTCATACGTTTTGTTGATTTTCCTACAACTGCTCGCACGCGTTGAATATTAGGGTTCCATCGTCGGTTAGTACGACGATGAGAGTGACTCACTTGTTTACCAAACCAAGGTTTCTTACCACAAATTTCACATACTGATGCCATTTTTTTACCTCAATAGCCCCATCCGAATATAGTTAAACACTATAAGGGGAACTCAGTAAGGCTAGGGGGTTTTAGACCCTTACTCCAACTCTTTCATTACATAGATGGATGGTCAGAGCGAACTGGGTGAGTACGCTAAACAATTGTGACTATTACTTCTCACCTTGAGGCGAAGGAACTTCGCCATTTCATGAATCAATTTTTTGCTGCTTTAGTGGCTCACCGCGAGGCGTTGAACATGCTTAACGTTTATCCCGTCCCTGATGGAGATACGGGTACGAACATGTCGATGACAGCAGAGTCGGTGGTTAATGCTTTGAAAGAAATCCCTGAAGAGGCTGAAATCACAGAAGTCACTTCTGCCATAGCGCATGGATCGCTAATGGGGGCAAGAGGAAATTCTGGCGTAATACTTTCTCAAGTTCTCCGAGCTTTCTCCTCAGAGGTTGGGAGTTCCGGAGTCCTTGACGCTTCGTCTGCTGCGAAAGGACTCGGTGAAGCCGCAAAGGCTGCTTATGGAGCGGTCATGACACCAGTAGAGGGGACAATCTTGACGGTGGTCAGAGAATCTGCTGAAGCGGCAAAGGAAACTCATGAGGGAGGTGGAGATCTACTTACTGTGGTTGAAGCGGCACTTGAACGAGGGAAAGACGCATTAGCCCGCACCCCAGAGATGCTTCCAGTACTCGCAGAAGCAGGAGTAGTGGATGCAGGGGGAAGCGGCTATTTACTTTTACTTGATGCGCTTTTAAATGTTCTAGATGGCCGTCCTTTGCCTGAAGCTCCAGAAGTCAGCGCTTCTTCAACAATGAGTTTCCATTCTGAAGCCTCAGAGTCTTTGATTGAAGGACCGCGATATGAGGTGATGTATTTCCTAGAAGCCAATGATGAACAGATCCCATCTTTTAAAGAAGCATGGAGCGAGTTGGGTGATTCAATTGTTGTGGTTGGGGGAGACCGAACATGGAATTGCCATGTCCACACAGATGATGTTGGAGCGGCTATAGAAGCGGGAATAGAAATAGGGCGACCTTACAAAATCCGAGTTTCAGATCTTCTTGAAGAAGCTGAGGAACAGGCATGGGTACGAGAGCAAATCGCTGGCGACCAGGAAGATTCCACAGGACCGCCGGTGCCTTGTGCAGTCGTGGCAGTGGCGAATGGTGTTGGAATTGTTGATATCTTTCGATCTCTCGGGGTTCAAAAAGTAATAGTTGGAGGACAGTCAATGAACCCTTCAACAGAACAGTTACTTGATGCCGTAGAAGCAGTACCTGCCGATGAAGTAGTGATACTTCCAAACAACGGAAATATTATTCCGGTAGCAGAGCAAGTGAATGAGCAAACCTCAAAAACTGTCCGGGTTATTCGAACGAAAGGAATAACTGAAGGATTTGCCTCTCTTCTGGAATATGACCCGCAAGGCACAGCAGAGGAAAATCTAGAAGGAATGACAGCAGCGGCTTCTCAAGTTGTTGCTGGAGAGGTAACCATTGCTGTAAGAGACTCTGGAAGCGATGCAGGTGATATTTCTGAAGGCGACTACTTGGGCCTTTCAGAAGGCAAAGTGAAAGTCATTACAGACTCACTTTTCAAAGCTGTCACTCAGTTAATTGGACAACTCGTTGACGGTCATGAACTAGTTACACTAATTGCTGGAGCGGAGGCAGAAGACTCTGTTACCGAAGAGATTGTTTCTTGGGTTGAAGAACAACATCCTATGGTTGAAGTAGAAACTCATTTCGGGGGACAACCCTTATACCCATATTTCCTAGGAATTGAATAGAGAGACGTAGTGGCTGACAAAGGAGTCACACTCAGGGAATTAAAAGAGCGGCCGGTCACCGATCTTCATGGTGTTAGCTCAAGAAAAGCTGAAATGCTTCAAAAAATTGAAGTCAGATCAGTTCTGGATTTGATAACGGTATATCCAAGAAGGTATATCGATCGCAGCAAGCAGACGACTATCGCTGATCTGACCGTAGGTGAAGAAGGCATGGTGCTAGTGACTGTTGCAAAAGTTGCAACTCGCCGAATGCGGAACCGCCGCTCGTTAGTAGAAGTAACCGTGGAAGATGAAACAGGCCGGATGAGGCTAGTTTTTTTTAATCAGCCTTGGCGTAGCAAACAACTAACTGAAGATAAAGAGGCAATAATTTTTGGACGTCTAGATCTATATCAAGGTAATAAACAGATGACGAATCCAATCGTTGATCTTGTAGGCGACCGCACAGGAAGGATCGTCGCTGTCTATCCACAGTCAGAGGTAGCTGGAGTGCAGAGTTGGGACCTAGATGCGTTGGTAGCAGAAGCATTGCGCCGGGTTATGAAGGTAAGAGGATTTGAGGACCCAGTCCCAAAAGAAATAAGAGAAAACTACCGTCTCGTTGATCGATCTACAGCGTTCCTTCAGATCCACCGGCCTGGATCAATGCAAGAAGTAACTGAAGCTCGCAGGCGACTCGTATTTGATGAGCTTTTACGAATTCAACTTGAGTTAGTGCAACGAAAAGTCCAATTAGAGAGATCAACTAAGGGGATTAGCCATAATGCTTCTGGATTTCTAACGACAGCCTTCCACGAGCAACTCCCTTATACCTTGACAAGTGCTCAAAAAAGAGTCATAGATGAAATTTTAACTGATCTAAAAAAGGGCTTACCAATGCATCGTCTCTTGCAGGGAGACGTGGGTTCAGGAAAAACAGTAGTAGCAGTGACCGCCTTACTCTCTGCAGTGCAAGGCGGCCATCAAGGGGCATTCATGGCGCCAACAGAGGTTCTTGCTGAGCAACACTATTTAGGGATTTCAGATCTATTGCAAAACATGAATGTTGAAGATGACTCAACTTTGCTTGGACAGCGCCCTTTACGGGTAGAACTTTTAACAAGTAGTGCTTCATCAAGTCAAAGGAAATTGATAGTTGAAAAACTTGCAAACGGCGGTGTTGACATAGTTGTGGGAACACATGCGCTAATTCAGGATGAGATTTCATTTTCCTCATTAGGGGTTGTCGTCATTGATGAACAACATCGATTCGGAGTGGATCAAAGAGCAGCGTTACGCGAGAAACAGTCTGATGGTATGGCTCCAGATGTCTTGGTTATGACTGCTACACCAATTCCTCGGACGGCGGCGATGACTGTTTATGGAGATCTTGATGTTTCAATTCTTGACGAGATGCCATTAGGGAGAACTCCTATTGAAACTTTTTGGATCAAAGAAGAACAAGCAGCATGGGAATCGATTCGTGAAGAAGTTAAAGAAGGTAAGCAAGCATATGTTGTGTGCCCGTTGATTGATGAGTCAGATTCATTGAATGTTCGTTCTGCTGAGGAAACGTTTACCCGGTTATCAGAGGAAGTGTTTTCAGATCTACGAGTTGAATTATTGCATGGACGAATTAAATCGGATGAAAAAAATCAGGTAATGGAAAAATTTCGTCAGGGTGAAACAGACATACTCGTAGCGACCACAGTTATAGAAGTTGGAGTAGACGTTCCTAATGCCACAGTGATGGTTGTTTTAGATGCATACAGATTCGGAATAGCGCAACTTCATCAACTACGAGGGAGAGTTGGACGTGGTTCAAGTTCTAGTGCTTGTTTTCTTGTCGGTGATGCAGGAACAGCGATTGGGGAAGAACGTCTTAAGGCATTAGTTCAAACTACAGATGGGTTTGAACTAGCTGAAGTGGATCTTGAGTTACGCGGAGAAGGAACGATCATGGCGGACCGTCAGAAGGGGCGTAACGACTTACGACTGGCTTCCTTAAGAAGAGACCGGGAGTGGGTGGAGATTGCCCGCGAGGTCGCAATAGGCATAGTTAGTGGAGATCCTGACCTAAACAGTCATGTAGGTCTGAGAAACGAAATTTCTGCAGTGCTTGAGGAGTCTGATGGGGAATATCTACTTAAATCATAAGAATTACTAGACGGAACCTATTCGTAGTCATGTTCTTCTTCGTTCTCTGATTCTGGAAGAACCATATCCCAGCGGTCAAGACAATCTCTGCAACGATAGGCAACTGAGTCACCTGGCTTAAAATCTGAGTCTGGATGAGGAAGCATATGGCACAGCCCACCACAGTCAATGCAGATTATTGTTTGTGGAGCTTTCATTTAAAGCACCATACTGTTGGTATGAGAGTAGTTGCAGGCACGCTAAAGGGACGCAACTTAGAATCGCCTAAAGACACCGGAATCCGCCCAACTAGTGATCGTGTCCGTGAGGCGACCTTCAATGCTCTTTACAGCATAAATGCAGTAGAAAATGAGCGAGTCCTTGACCTATTTGCAGGATCTGGCGCCCTAGGAATAGAAGCTTTATCTCGAGGCTCCACTCACGCTGTATTTGTTGAGAAATCCTCGGTCAACGCACAACTTGTAAAGAGAAATATTGAAAAATGTGGACTATCGAATCAGACTGAGGTTCATGTTGCAGATGGAATGACTTGGCTGGCTAACAATTCAGGGCCATGGGACTTGGTGCTACTTGACCCCCCTTATGATTTTGAAGACTGGGAAAATCTATTCCAGATCCTTGATGCGGAGGTAGTGGTAATTGAATCAAATCGAGAAATTAACCCAGGAATTGGGTGGCATGTTCAAAGAAGTAGACAATACGGGGCTACCGTGGTGTTATTGGTTATAAGAGACCAGAAAGAGAAGTAGATCACAGGAAAAGGGGGTTTGGTCAAATGACCTGCGTTTTATATCCCGGTTCGTTTGACCCGATTCATAACGGACATGTAGAGATGGTTGAAACCGCGGCTTCATTATTTGATGATGTGGTCGTAGGAACTCTAATGAATCCTTCTAAAGGGGGAGGACTTTTCTCCCTTGAAGAACGTATGGGTTTACTGGACGAATGTTTTAAACATTTGCCAAACGTTAGAACAACGATGTTTGACGGGCTTGTCGTCACATTGGCCAAAGAAGAGGGAGTAGATTTCATAATTAAAGGCCTCAGAGCTGTGTCTGATTTTGAGTCTGAATTACAGATGGCTCAGACCAACTTGGCTATTTCTGGAGTTCACACCCTCTTTCTTCCAACAGCTTCTCGCCGATCCTTTTTGGCTTCTGGCTTGATACGAGAAGTGGCTCGGCTTGGTGGGAATGTAGAAGACATGGTTCCGGAACCTGTTTACCGAAGGCTGAAAGAGAAGTTGCCATCGTGACTGACGATTTTTCCGAATCATCGGCGCCTGACCCCTATAGGCCCCCTCAGGTTGAAGCAATCCTGAGAGAGGCGCGCGACATCATTGAAAATGCGAGAGCCATGCCGCTATCAGCCTCTTCCATGGTTAACAAAGAAGAACTTCTCGACATGATTGATGAAGCAATGCGACGGCTTCCAGATGACTTACGTAATGCTCGCTGGTTATTGAAGGAACGAGAAGAGTTTCTTGCCAAGGTAACTCGTGAAGGAGATGAAATTCTTGAGTTGGCTAGATCTCGCGCTGAACGTTTGGTGCAGCGAACTGAAGTGGTCAGAACTGCAGAACAAACAGCAAGACGTTTAGTAGAAACCGCCAGAGAAGACAGTCGCCGTATGCGATTAGAAACAGAAGATTATTGTGATCAAAAGTTGAAAAATTTTGAATCAACTCTTGGGCAAGCTCGGGATGTTATCGCTACTGGACGTCGGAAACTGCAAGAAACAGAAACCGAACGCAACCAAGAAACTGCAGCCTCGGACCTTTCTACCCCAGATGAGGACAGTTCGTTAGACAGCGAGCCAAGATCAAGTACCGCACTTTTCGATTGGGACAACGCATCAGGTGACGATGACTTCTAACCAATCAACGGGAGAGGGTCTCATTTTCCCGCTATCAATGCTTCATAAGCGACCAGAGAAAGTTCACCAGATCAAGAACCCTGTGTTTCTTGAAGATTTAAGAATTTCTGCAGCCCGTGTCGTAGATGGGCAGGTTCAACTTGATCTGGCAATACAACTAAGTCAAGAAGATGTCTTAGTTTCTGGAAAGGTTTCTGCAAAATGGAGCGGAGAGTGCCGTCGATGCATTGAGGAAGTGTCAGGTGTATTAGACCTCACAATAGATGAGGTTTTTCGAGCAAGTAGTTCAGAAAGTCAGGTCAAATTTGAAGTCGAAGACGCCTTTCCTTTTAAGGAAATAAATGGAGAGCAGATAGTTGACTTAGAAGAAGTTGTGAGGGATTCGGTACTGCTCACGCTTCCATTTTCTCCTCTTTGTTCCGAAGAATGCTTAGGTCCTGATCCAGAAAGATTCCCGACGAGGGATTCTGTTAGCGAAGAAGATAAGAACTTGCCTCCCAAGAAAGATCCTCGATGGGCGGTACTTGATCAGTTAAAAACAGACAGCGGTCTTTCCTCGGAAGACACAGTCGCCTAAATAGTTTTAGTTCCGCTAACCTTGCTAGTTCATTGAATTGAAATTAACTGACGTAACCTATAAGAGAATTCAATTAAGGACTAAAAATGGCCGTCCCAAAGAAAAAAACTTCCAAAGCAAAAGGGAGAAGCCGAAGAGCTTCTAATTGGACCTTAAACGCACCTTCTCGAAGCACATGCCCTCGATGTGGGGCTGTTAAGCGACCTCATCGAGTATGCGGTAATTGTGGCTGGTATGCAGGCCAGCAAGCCATTGACGTTGAGTAGTAGCAACTAATGCCTCTTTCGTCACCAATTGCCGTTGATGCAATGGGAGGCGATAAAGCGCCTGAAGAGATTATTGCTGGCGCACGGCAAGCATCTGAAAATCATGGAATACCAGTAGTTCTCGTTGGGCATCCTGACAAGATTAAGGACCATGGCGACCTTGAGATAATTCCTGCTTTGGAATCCATCGCGATGGATGCTGAGCCTGGATCTAGCGTTAGGAAAATGAAAGACTCTTCTCTGGTTCGCGCTGCAGAGGCTGTAAGAGATGGGAATGCTTCAGCAATGGTGAGCGCTGGGAACACAGGAGCGACCATGGCTAGTGCTCTTTTGCGTATGGGTAGAATCAAAGGAGTAGCACGCCCCGCTATCGCAACTTTGTTGCCGACCCCAGGTTCTACATCAACAGTTTTTCTTGACGCAGGGGCTAATGCAGAATGTCGACCTGAATGGTTAGTTCAGTTTGGAAAAATGGGATCTGTTTTTGCTCAACACCGATTAGGCATTTCAGAACCTCGGATAGGACTACTTTCCATTGGCGAAGAACCAGGAAAGGGAAGCCCATTTGTTAAAGAAGCATACGAAGAAATGTCAAAAGCCTCTTGGACAGGTGAAGTTTTCTTAGGCAACGTAGAGGGACGGGACTTGATGTCTGATGAAGTGGATGTTGTTGTAACAGATGGGTTCACGGGAAATGTTGCTTTAAAAACGCTTGAAGGATCTTTGAAGACGCTGATGATGGCACTTTTCACAGCATTAGGGGAGAGGCCTGAGGCAGCGAAAGCGGCAGAGGTGCTTAGCCCAGAACTTGGGGACCTTTATAATGTCTTTCATCCTGATTCCTATGGAGGAGCAATGCTTTTAGGGGTAAAGGGAGTTTGTATCATTAGTCACGGATCCTCCACCGCCTTAGCTATTGAGAATGCCATCAAAGTTGCTGCTGAGATGGTTGAATCAGATGTAGTAGGAAGCATCACCTCGGCTGTGAGCGAAGAAGTTTAATTAAATCGGATATTTCAATATATCTCAATATATTTCAATGCCTGCTGAGCAGGAGTCTTCTTCCGGTAGAATTACTAATCAATATTTGGCGATGAGCCAAAACAAATAGTTACAGTCCGGAGGAAACATGCCCGCTGAAACACATACTCAAGGAGACCCCATGAGCCGCGACGAAATTCTTACCCTTATCAAGGAAAGGCTTGCAGATATTTTAGAAATTGATACTGCCGAAATAGGAGAAGGCGATTCCTTCGCAGATGACTTAGAAGCAGACTCTCTAGCATTGATAGAACTTGTTGAAGCTATTGAAGAAGAACTAAGCGAACGCACAATAGGGTTCAGATTTGAAGATGAAGATCTGGAGGATCTTCGAACAGTACGTGATGCGGTGGACTATGTCGTTTCCCGCCTTGGCTGAGGATTCCAGCATTTCAAATTCAAAGTTTGAAGCCACGTACAGGATTGAGAATTTAGGATACGAGTTTACTAATTCTGAACTTTTAAGACAGGCGTTAACTCATCGGTCGTGGTGTGCTGAATTCGACGGTGAATCAAACGAAAGACTTGAGTTTTTAGGTGACGCCGTATTGGGACTTGTAGTCGCTCAAAGTGTTTATCTATCTAACCCTGATATTCCAGAAGGTCAATTAGCAAAAATACGTTCTGCCGTTGTGAGTGCTAAAGCGTTATCAGAGATCGCTGAACAAATAGGTCTTGGGCAAGTCTTGATGCTTGGCAAAGGAGAAGAATCCTCTGGGGGTCGAGAAAAGGCTTCAATTTTAGCGGACGCTTTCGAAGCGGTTATTGGCGCGGTCTATCTTGACGGAGGAATTTTCTCAGCAACTCAAGTAATAGAAAGATTATTTGAAGAAGCAATAACAAAAGCCACATTGGACCCGGGAGTCCATGACTACAAGACTCGCCTTCAGGAATTTTCGGCGAGCCGCTTTGGTCTGGCACCTATGTATGAAATAGAAGCAAGAGGCCCAGATCATGATCGTGAGTTCGTAGCAATGGTGAAAGTTGACGAAAAGATTTTTGGACCTGGAACAGGAACTTCAAAAAAACGCGCAGAACAGGAAGCAGCTAGGTTAGCCTGCCAAGCCCTAAGTAAATCCGAAGAAATTAGTTGTTGAAAGAATTATTGTGAGCACATCATTAGAACTTCCAGAAATAGAGATCATCCGACGCGACCTTGAGCGCGACGTCGCAGGACGCAAAATAAAGAATGCGGAAATAGCTTCACTCACTCTCCTGCCTCGCTATAAAAGCCGCAAAGCCTTTACAGACTCGTTATTAGGTCAGAAAATTTATTCTGCTCGTCGTGCTGGCTTAGCCTTGGTTTTAATTATGAAAAATGATTATTTGGTGATGAAAATTGGTGATGGAGCTTTTTTTGAACGAGTGGCTGCTAAAGCAAAAGTTACAAAGGGAACCCAATTCACTATTAATTTTACTCAAGGCGGTCAGTTGCGATTAGTTGATCCAGATGGAAACTCTGAGATCTGCGTCGTGCCCAGCGACGACCTTTTTGAAGAAATGCCTGAACTAACCGGTTTGGGCATGGATCCTATAGCTGATCCGATTCCCTTTCCTTCGTTTGCAGGTGCGGTGCTTGGGCGTTCAGTAGATTTGAAAGAATTACTCTGCGATGACGAAGTGATTTTAGGAGTAGGGGATATCTATAGCGATGAGATCCTTTTTGCTTCCGGGCTCAAACATGATCGAGTTAGCGATTCTCTGTCAACTCAGGAGATTCGACGCCTCCATCGAGCGCTAGTAGAAATAATTCATGATGGTCTCAGGTATAAGGGAACTCATTTAGAAGAGAGGCCGTTTAATGATATTTTCGGTGTTCCAGGAACATATCAGGAACACCTTGCCGTCTATGGCCGACATGGAGACCTTAGCCAGCGTAGTAGGGCGCCGATAAAACGGAAAAAATACAAAGGCAGATGGACATATTTCTGTGATACACAGGTTTGACGATCTAGGTTGATATTAAAAAATTTCCAGTTATGCACAGATAAATAACACCCATGTGATTTAGAAACGCTAGTGTCGTTTCTGGTGTTTCTAAAACGATTAACCATCAAAGGTTTTAAGTCTTTCGCAGATATTGCCGCGCTTGAAATGGAGCCCGGCGTAACTGTAGTTGTTGGGCCAAATGGGTCAGGAAAATCAAATGTGGTTGACGCCATTGCTTGGGTTCTAGGCGCACAAGCCCCTAGCGCGGTACGGGCACAAAAAATGGATGACATCATTTTTGCTGGCACAGCTTCAAGGCCAGCCCTAGGCCGGGCAGAGGTCTCACTGACTATAGATAACGAATCTGGCCTTCTTCCGATTGAATTCTCGGAAGTAACAATTACGCGAACACTTTTCAGAAGTGGCGATAGTGAATATTCTTTGAATGGTGCTCCATGCCGACTTCTTGACATTCAGGAACTGTTGTCAGATGCTGGAGTCGGTCGTCAACAACATGTGATTGTTTCACAGGGCCAAATAGATGCAGTCCTCAATGCTCGTCCTGAAGAAAGACGAATGATTATTGAAGATGCTGCAGGGATTCTTAAATATCGCAAGCGAAAAGAGAAAGCAGAGAGACGTCTTTCTGCAACTGAAACTAATTCAAATCGACTTGGAGATCTTCAACGTGAGGTAAGACGCCAATTAAAACCTTTAGAGCAGCAGGCGGAGGCAGCTCGCCGCCATGGTGATCTTATTTCAGAATTGACAGCCCTACGTTTGCATCGTGCCGCCAATGAATTGAGCGGATTAAAAGAACGAACACAAACGGAATCCAAACAAAGAGCAGATCTTGTACACCAAGAAACTGAAGTAAAAGGGGACCTCACACGACTAGATCAGGAAGTTGTCGCAGCAGAAACTGAATTGTCTGCTAGAGGTGGAGATGATTTAAGCGACCAACTAGTGAGGCATGAAGCATTACGTGAACGGGCTAAAGGACTACGGGGGATTCTTACTGAAAGGCTGCGGGGCATAGAAAGTGACCGAAAGTCCAGTAGTTCTTATCAGATTGTTCTTGACTTAGAGTCTGAGTTAGCACGGTCAGAAGCAGAGCTTGCCGGACTGGAAATAGAGGTTGCTTCCTTTGCCCCAGAGTCAGAGGAACTTTCTATTCTTGAACAGGATTTAGATGCAGAACGGAGTGCCTTTGATGCAAAATGGGGGGATGGTATACCAGTTTCTGAAGGCTTGGCATCTGAAGTAAGAGGCGAACTAAGTGTCCTTCGTTCTTCAGTGCAAACCCTTAAGTCAGAGCACAGCCGCGTGTCCGATCGCTTGTCTATTCTTGATGCTTCCTCTTCTCGCTTAGATACTGAAGCAAGAAAGCTTCGAGAGTTACTTTCTGAAGGAGATGTAGTAGAGGAACCGCTTATAGTCGAAGTGGTAGAAATGGAGTCACAAGCAGCACGAAGTAGCACTGATCGGGATCAGGCGTCTGAAAGGCTAGTGATGGCCGAAGCTGATTTACGGACGATTAGAGCTCGAGTTGAGGCTCTTGCGTTGGCTTTAGATGAAGCGCGTTCAAAAGCAGGAGTTAACCATCTTGCAGATATCAATGGTGTACTTGGAACGCTGCTTGATCTAGTAGAAGTCGACGAAGGGTATGAGGCCGCTTTTGAAGCTGCTGCAGGTGAGGCTCTTGATGCAGTAGTTGTACAAGGAACAGATCAAGCCGTGAAAGCTATTGATGCGTTGAAGCGCGGAAATTTCAACGCAGCGGTTTTAAACCTTGAAGGTTTGACTTCTGATCTAACGAAGCCGGCTATTGGAACTTCTATCCGAGAGCATGTAAGAGCACGTATCCCTGAGGTAAACCAGTTGTTAGATCGACTTCTTACCAAAGTTGCACTTATTACAGCCGGCAGTGCTACTGCAATTGATTTGGCCATCGCAAACCCCACGACAGTAATTGTTACTACGGACGGAGATCGATTTGGGCCTTCTGGTTGGAAGATAGGTGGGGATCGAGCTGGCGCTACAGGTGCGGCGTTAGCCGAAGCCGAAATTCGTTTAGTTGCAGCAGAGATGGAACGAACGGACGCTAAATCAGCATTTGAAGAAGCTGAGAAGCGAGCAAATGATTTTAATCAAGAAGTTAGTCGTTTAAACCAATCCCTTAATGACCATGACAACGAATTCACCGCAGCTGTGGAAGCACTGCAGCAGTTGCAATCTGAGCGACGCGAACTCGCCACCGAAATCAGCAATCTCCAGAATCGCGTTAGTGAGATAACTGGACAACTAGAGACCGATCAAAGTCGAGTATCCGAGCTTGAAATCCGACTTGCAAGTCTTGAAGTGGATGAAGAGAAACAAACTGAAGCAGTTCATCGGATGGTTCAAGATCGCAACCAACTTGAGAAACGTGTGGCGGAACTAGCAAAAAAACGAACTGACCATGAGGTTCGATATGCAGATGCCACTGCCAGAAGAGTTTTAATAACTACAAGACTTAGTGGTCAAAAAAATCAGTTATCAGCGTTAGAAGAAATGCATCAAGAAGCTTCAACTCAAAAAGATCAACTTGATAGACGCCAGGCTGTAAACCAAGCTTTAGTGGAAGCTTTAGATCTCGAAGTTGAAAAGATAGAAGCAAAACTTGCCACTCTTCGAGAATTAAGAAAAAAACAGTCAGACCGTGTACAAGCGGCAGTAGTTCGACTTGACGGGATTCGTAGAGACCGTTTAGAAAGTGAACGTCGTTTATCTGAAATACGTGAACGCCAATCGCGACTTGAAATAGAGAGAGCGGAAAGCAGACTCCGTTTAGAGAACTTGACGTCAACGATACGAACAGAATTTGATAGAGAACCAGAGACGATACTCAATACTCCTGAGCCAGAACTTCCAGCTGGAGTATCTTCCACGAATCGAATTTCAGAGTTAGAACATGACTTAAAAATTATGGGACCAATTAATCCTTTAGCTTTGGAAGAATTTGAAACTCTCAATGAGCGATACGAGTTCCTACAAGAACAACTAGAAGACGTGCGTACGACGCGACGTGAATTACGAAAAGTAATTCGTTCAATAGATGAAGAAATTGTTCGAGTGTTCTCATCAGCGTGGGCAGAAGTTTCCGAACACTTCACTGACCTCTTTGGAAGTCTCTTTCCGGGGGGAACTGGATCTCTTCGGCTTACAGACACTTCTGACTTGTTGTCCACGGGAATTGAAGTAGAAGCACGGCCTTCAGGAAAGAATGTAAAAAAACTTTCACTTCTGTCTGGTGGGGAAAGATCACTGACTGCTCTCGCATTCTTATTTGCTGTCTTTAGAAGTCGCCCTTCACCTTTCTATGTTATGGATGAGGTTGAAGCTGCACTTGATGACGTAAATCTTCACCGTTTCCTCGGCCTCGTTGCACAATTTAGAGATGATGCTCAACTTTTGATAGTCAGTCATCAAAAACGGACAATGGAGGCAGCAGATTGTCTGTACGGAGTCTCTATGGCACCTGGCGGTTCATCACGCGTTGTTAGTGAACGTATTAGTGACGATCAGGCACCTATACAAGACCAATCCATGAAAGCCTCAACAAATACTTAGATTCTTCCTAAAGGCGACTATGACAAGTCCGTTTCACGTTGTACCGTCACATTATGAGGATTCTTGTAGTAGATGATGAAATTGACTTAACAGAAGCGATTGCTAGAGGCTTACGTCGCCAAGGTTATGCAGTTGATACCGCAAATGACGGCGATGAAGCTATAGAAAAATCGTCTTATACGACTTACGACTTAGTTTGTTTAGATCTAACTATGCCTGGTATTGATGGTCTTGAGGTATGCCAGATTCTTCGAAAAAACTCTCCTGAAGGAGTTATTCCACGCATACTGATGCTTACAGCCCGCGACACAATTGAAGAAAGAATTGCTGGCTTAGATGTGGGTGCTGATGATTATTTAGTGAAACCGTTTGCATTTGATGAATTGGCAGCACGTATTCGCTCTTTACTACGTCGTGACGGAAATCGCAGCGGCGCTGTTCTACAGGTTGGTCCACTCGTAATGGATACAGCACGTCATACCGTCAGCCGTGACGATCGAGTACTACATTTAACCGCAAAAGAATTTGCTGTTCTCCGTTATTTGATGTCTCGGCCAGGGGATGTTATTTCACAAGAAGATCTCTTAGAACATGTTTGGGACGAACATGCAGACCCTTTCACAAGTACTGTTCGAGTAACTGTGGGAACGCTCCGTCGAAAAGTCAACTTAGAAGGCGAAGAAGCACTTCTAGCAACAGTGGTAGGCCGAGGGTATCGACTGACAGAAGAGCCAAATCTATGAAAACTCAACGCTCTATTCCTCTTAGCGGGCTTCGTATACGCCTAGCATTTCTTTATTCAATACTTTTATTTGGTCTCGCATCATTAGGTGTAGGGATTATTTATTTGAGTCTCTCTGTCTCGCTATCAGATGAACCTATGTCGCGAGATGCAGCATTTCAAATTTTGGGAGATGAACTAGGACAGTTAGCAGACATAACCACCGAAGAAGAGAATTCATTCAACCTTGTAGAGCAGCGCCAAACTCAACTTGTCGGTTTTGAACAGGCAGTTAACCAAAGAGCTCTTGACCAATTGAGATCTTATTCTGGATGGTCACTTCTAGCTCTCTTCGCATCAAGCATGCTCATCGGATGGTATGTATCAGGATTGGTTCTTCGCCCAATAGGAAGGATTACTTCCGTAGCTCAAGAAATACAAGCAACAGATCTATCACGACGAATTGAATTAGGAGGTCCTGCGGATGAGTTGCGCGATCTCGGGGACACCTTTGATCAAATGCTTGATCGCCTTGATCAAGCATTTGAAGGGCAAAGACATTTCATTCAAGAGACCTCTCACGAGCTTAGAAACCCTTTAGCTGTAATAAGAGCAAATCTTGATGTTGTGCTAGGGGATCCAAATACGACCCTAGAAGAGTTTCGACTTTCAGGTGAAGTGGCGAGTCGAGCTGCAATAAGAATGTCAGCTCTAGTGGATGATTTACTGCTGCTGGCATATCACGAAAGACGTGACACCCATCGCGAGCCGATTCTTCTTTCACAGGTAATCGCCGAGACAGTTGAAGATTTTTCTGCATTTGCTAAAAGAAATAATGCTGTTTTGACAATAGATATGACTCCAGAAATCAAAGTAATAGGAGATGCAGCAGCATTACGGCGGGCTTTAGCAAACTTACTAAGCAATGCCATACGTGTCGTAAGTTCAGGCGGGGAGGTCAGAGTTCTTGTTGGTCAAGACACAGAACAAGTTTGGGTTTCTGTTGAGGACAATGGTCCTGGATTATCTGCGGAAGATCTTGATCGTGTATTTCAACGTTTTTGGAAAGGGCAGGGAACTGGAGTTAAAGAATCTGGTCGTTCAGGATTAGGCTTAGCTATTGTGCGGCAAATAGTTGAGGGACATGGTGGGCAAGTCACGGTTCGTTCACAACTGGGAAGCGGCGCAACCTTTACTATTTGGTTACCACGGTACATTGCTGCTTAGTTGCTGCTTATTTTTGATCTTATTTGTCTAAGTTGTAGTTATGGAAGAAATGGAAGCGCAAGAAATCGCGACAGAGGAATTTTCGGATGAAAGTGATGCAGAAGACGAATTGGCTTCAGAAGAGTTGCAGATCAGCGATAGAGACGCTGCTAGAAGTTCTTTCAGGTTAGACCAGAAACAAAAAATTATCCTCAAAACCCTCGCAGCATTCTTATTTCTAGTTCTGGGCGTTGTGCTTGGAGGGTTATTTATCTACTTGAATGAAGACGATATGTCGGCCCCGGTATCTCAAATTAGTTTTCAATTAGGAGAAGCGCCTGTCCAGAGCCCCGGTGAAGAACCTGTGGTGGCTGTAGCTAAAGCAGTTTCTCCATCTGTTGTTTTAGTAGAGATCCCAGGCTTAGGTCAGGGTTCTGGAATTATTCTTGACTCTGAAGGGTATATAGCGACAAATGGGCATGTAGTGGATCAAGCAGAATCAGTCTTAGTCACTCTTTCAAATGGTCGAAAAATTGAGGCTGACGTTATTGGTTCGGATATTCGACGAGATGTCGCTGTCGTGAAACTCGTAGATACAGTTCCGGATCTAACTCCCGCAGTATTTGCTCCAAGTGACGATATTCAAGTGGGACAATTAGCAGTTGCTGTCGGAAGTCCATTTGATCTCTCACAAACTGTTACGTCAGGAATTGTCAGTGCGCTTGGTCGTGTTGTCTCATCTTATGGATGTGAAGTGGGAGGTTTTGATAGTGCTGAATGTGCTGGCATTTCAACAATTCAAACAGACGCACCAATAAATCCCGGAAATTCAGGCGGCCCGTTAGCAGATAGATACGGGCGAGTCATAGGAATGAATACCTTGATTTATACGGGGGGAATTGTTGAAGGAAATGTAGGAGTTGGATTTGCTTTGCCCAGCGACACAGTTGTTTTAGTTTCTCAGCGGCTTATAGCCGGCGAACCTGTTGGAACAGCATGGCTCGGTATCCGAGGAGAGTCGCCTGATGATGGTCGAGGAGGAGCGATCATCATAGAACTAACACCTGGTTCACCAGCTGACCTAGCAGGGTTGCAAGTCGGGGATCTAATTATTGCTTCTGAAGGGCGGCCAATAATCACAATGGAATCGTTACGCGCCGACATCCAACTTCGATTACCTAGTATGACAATCACTCTTGATTATGAGAGAGACGATGTTCTTTCTAGCACTGAAGTCACCTTAGGTGACTTAGATAAGTTTCTTGCAGAGCCGCAACAAGACTAAAAACCACTAATTCTCATTCAATACTGCAGGTAGAATCAGAGTTCTATGAACTTTATGCGTCGTTTAGGAAAAACTCGGGCACCTTTTGCAGCCAATTTTTCAAAAGTCCGATCGCGAACTGAGATAGATGAAAATATTTGGGAAGATCTAGAAGAGACTCTTTTGTTGGCAGATGTTGGATTAAACACAACTGAAAGAATGATAAATAAGGTTCGTCAGATATCACGCGAAGAAAAAATTGCTGATCCTGAAAGCATTTTGATAGTTCTTCAAAAGGAGATGAAGGAATCACTAGAAGTATCAGACAGGGAACTAAATCAAGCATCTTCGCCAAGTGTTTGGTTGTTCGTTGGTTTGAATGGGGTTGGCAAAACGACGACAATAGGAAAAATTGCTAATCAGAAAAGGTCCTCCGGGAAAAAAGTAGTTCTTGCAGCAGGGGACACTTTTAGAGCCGCAGCCGTTGAACAACTAGAACAATGGGCTGAACGCTCTGATTCAGTAGTTGTAAGTGGTTCTGAGGGAGCGGATCCAAGTTCTGTTGTCTTTGATGCTGTTGAACATGCAGCGTCAAAAGGCGCTGATCTCGTACTCGCAGATACCGCTGGACGGGTACATACTAAAAGCAATCTTATGGAAGAACTTCAAAAGATTCGTCGAGTTGCAGAAAAAGGGGCTGGAACCGTAACTGAAACTTTGCTTGTACTAGATGCGACTACCGGGCAAAACGGTTTAATACAAGCAAGACAATTTACGGAAGCAGCAGAAGTTACTGGTGTCGTACTAACTAAACTTGATGGAACCTCGCGCGGAGGAATCATATTTGCCATACATGAGGAACTAGGAATCCCTGTGAAGTTAATTGGAGTAGGTGAAGGAATTGAGGATCTTCATCCCTTTGATCCGAATGAGTTCGTAGACGGCCTTTTTGAAACGACTTAAGAAACATGTTTGAAACCCTTACAAACCGTTTTGACGGGATAATAAAAAAAATACGCAGTAAAGGACTTCTAGGACCAGAAGAAATTGAAGAAGTTTTAAAAGAAATACGTGCAGCTCTTCTTGACGCAGATGTCAACTTAAAAGTAGTCCGTTCATTTCAAGAAAGAATCCGAGTTCGAGCTCTCGGAGAAGAGGTGAGTGGAGTACTGAACCCTGGTCAGCAAATCGTCAAGATTGTTTCAGAGGAACTAACAAACATTCTTGGCAGAGAAGCAGTCAAAATCACTTTTGCTTCTAAACCTCCCACGATAGTAATGCTCGCTGGATTACAAGGATCAGGAAAAACCACGACGGCCGCCAAACTCGCAAAATGGTTTAAAAGCCAAGGGCGAAACCCACTACTTGTAGCTGCTGATTTAGCTCGTCCTGCTGCTGTTGATCAATTAAAGACATTAGGTTCCCAAGTTGAGGTTCCGGTCTTCAGTGAGATGTCAGATCCGGTGGCCGTAGCAAAATCTGGGCTAGAAGAAGCTCGACGGTTGGGGCGAGATGTAGTGATATGTGACACCGCAGGACGACTCACAGTTGACGAGTCCTTGATGAAAGAGATCGGTGAGATTTCAGAGGCGATTTCTCCTCACTACACGTTCCTTGTTGTTGATGCCATGATTGGACAAGAGGCGGCATCAATCGCTGAAACATTCCATGAGATCATTGAGTATGAAGGAATTATTCTCACGAAACTTGATGGAGATGCACGCGGAGGAGCAGCTTTATCTATTAGCGAAGTTGTAGGTAAGCCTGTAACTTTTGCATCCAACGGAGAAAAGATTGAAGATTTTGAAATTTTCCATCCCGATCGTCTCGCTAGCCGCATTCTTGGAATGGGCGACATTGAAACTCTTATAGAGAAGGCAGAAGAGACTTTTGAAAAAGAGAAATCTCAAGCAGCCATGGAAAGGATGCTTCAAGGAACTTTCACTCTTGATGACTTCCTTGATCAACTTCACCAAATAAGAAAAATGGGCCCCATCAGCAGTGTGATGGGGATGGTGCCCGGGGTGGTGCAAACCGGACAGCAGTTAGATGAAGAAACCGAAGAAAGAAGAATTAATAGGTTAGAAGGCATCATCCATTCAATGACTTCGCTGGAAAGAGCAACTCCAGAGATTATTGATGGTTCGCGGCGAAGCCGAATTGCACAGGGGAGTGGTACGCAGCCATCTGAAGTTTCGCAGCTCGTAAAACAGTTTCGTGAAATGAAAAAAATGATAAAGAAAGCCCCTAAAGGGCCAAAAGGTCGCAAATCAAAGAAGCAAAAAAATCGACAAAAAGGTGGGAGAACATCAAATCCACCAATCAAAAAGGGACTTTCTCTCCCTGGATTGGGAGATGATCAGGCAAAAGAAAAACTAAAAAATTTAGATTTGAGCGATTTTGACTTCTCATAAATCTAGATATGTGCCAAAAAGGCTGGAAATCTGTTCATAATCGGGCAGACTGTTTCTCCGACTAGGTGCGTATCATTAGTACCAAGAAATTAAGCCACATCGATTGAGTGGCACGAACAAATAGAGAGAGAGCCACTGTGGCTGTAAAACTTCGCCTTATGCGAATGGGAAAAAAGAAACAACCGACCTACCGAGTGGTAGCTGCAGATTCGCGCAAAGCACGAAATGGCAGATTTATTGAAGTAGTAGGTTTTTATGACCCTCGTCAAGACCCATCAGTAATTGAAATAGAGACTGAACGAGCAGTGCACTGGCTGCAGCATGGCGCACAGCCTTCTGAACGAGTCAAAAAATTACTTCAAATATCTGGTGCATGGGAGACCTTCTCTGGTGAAGCCTTCGTTCCACCTGAACCAAAAGCAAAGAAAAAAGAAGAGGCTGCTGAAGAGGTAGTTGAAGAGGCTGCTGAAGAGGTAGTTGAAGAGGTAGTTGAAGAGGCTGCTGAAGAGGAAGAAGAAAATCAATGAGCGGACAAGCTTCCACGGCTGAGGGTGTACTTGAGTACTTAATTAAGTCAATTGTCGAAAACCCGGATGCAGTAGAAATAGAAGTTAGTGAAGACGAGCGTTGTACTTTTTCGGTAACTGTGGCAGATGATGACATGGGTCGAGTAATCGGTAAGAGAGGACGAGTCGCAAATGCTATTAGAACCATTGTTCGCGCAGCGGCAGTTCGTGATGAAATCGAGATCGATGTCGATTTCGTTGACTAGATTTTAAATACGGGTTTCAATGAAAAACCCCGATGATTCAAACCTTCTAGAAGTTGGGCGAATAGATCGTGCACATGGCATTAAAGGTGAAGTAATAGTAAATCTAATTACAGACCGAACAGAACGTTTATCAAAGGGCTCAAAACTTCAGACCCCAAGAGGGGACCTAACGGTTCAAAATAGTCGACCCCATCAGCACCGATATCTCGTTGTATTTGAAGAAATAGAAAATCGCGAGTCTGCAGAGGAGTGGAGAGGTGTAACCCTTCATGCTGAACCAATTGAAGACCCGGACGATGACACGTTATGGGTTCATGATTTAGTGGGAGCGGAAGTAATAGATCAACATGGGATATCTCATGGACCTGTTACTGCAATAATTTCTAATCCAGCAAGTGACCTGTTGGAGCTTCAAGATGGATCTTTGGTTCCTTTGACTTTCGCAATAGACATTCAGCCTAAAAAACTTATATCGGTGGTAGTTCCCAAAGGCCTCTTCGAAGAGGAAGAGAAGAAATGACACTCAAAATTAACGTTTTTACCATTTTCCCAGAAATGATAGATAACTATACGTCTCAAAGTATTTTGGGGAGATCACAGAACAATGACTTGTTGGAAGTGAAGAGCCACGATCTAAGAGATTATGCGGACAGCCCGCATCGAACCGTTGACGACAGCCCCTTTGGTGGAGGTCCCGGGATGGTGTTGATGCCCGAACCAGTATTTAACGCCATTGATACAGTCAAACCACCAAGGCCATTGATATTACTTAGCCCGAGTGGCAGGAAATTTAATCATGAAGTAGCTACCGAGTTGGCTGAACTAGATGGATTTTCTCTTCTTTGTGGACGCTATGAAGGGGTGGACGAACGTATCCGTACACGTCTTTGTGATGACGAAATCTCTATAGGCGACTACGTACTTGCTGGCGGTGAGCTAGCGGCTTTAGTCATCATTGAAGCGGTAGCGCGTCTTCGTCAGGGTGTGCTTGGAAATGCAGATTCGGCGAGTGACGAATCCTTTGCAGATGGACTCCTAGAACACCCTCACTACACAAGGCCTGCAGAATTCCGTGGAGATGAAGTACCACCGACTTTACTATCTGGAAACCATGAAGAAATTAGGCGTTGGCGCAAAATCCAATCTTTATTGATGACTTCTCGTAGGCGCCCCGATCTTATAACCAAGCGTGGTGGATTAACGCAGGAAGAATTAGAGCAATTGAAGGAGATTGACAAACATAAAAATTAATAGGGTGAATCTTCTCAGATTCCTCTACACTTATGATGCGACCGGAACACGGTTCGCTTTAATTCTGACCAATTCGCTGAGGATATAAAATGCAACCCACAGACCTCGTCGACCAACAAAATCTCCGAGATGATATTCCTGACTTCAATTCAGGCGACACTGTTAAAGTGCACGTCCGGGTTGTAGAGGGCAACAGGCAACGAGTACAAGTCTTTGAAGGCGTAGTTCTTCGACGCCAAGGAAGCGGAGTCCGTGAAACTTTCACAGTCAGAAAACTCAGCTTTAGCGTTGGAGTAGAGCGCACCTTTCCAGTTCATTCACCGGTTTTAGAAAAAATAGAAGTGGTTACTCAAGGTGACGTACGACGAGCAAAACTCTATTATTTGAGAGACCGGATAGGCAAGAGAGCCAAAGTTAAAGAAAAGCGCGACTGGTAGTTCTCAAGTAACTAAATTCTTTTATTCCAGCATCCGCGGTGCCAATGGCGTCTCAAATCCGGAGCTTCAATCGGAACAATAACTACGTGCCCAAGACCTGCAGGTATATCTCTATTACAACCTGGGCAAATATAGTTTTTCACTGCTTGGTAAGGCTGGATTGATTTAACTTCAATTTCCCCGAAGGCTTCCGGATTCTTCATCTACCTATCCTAAGAAAGCCCAAAGTAGAAGAATCAAAGCCACCGCTATTGCAGAAATGACAAAAACAAAGTCACTCGGGCGGCGACGGTGAGGACGATTTGGATCAAAACCCATATTGATCAGTATCGTCGGTAATCTAATGCGATCACACTTCTCAACTTTGGTTTTATCTTTCTTTTTTTCTTCGCTTCTTGCTGCTGGATGTGTAGTTTCAGCACCTGATGTTCCAGAAGGTTCGGATCAATCTTTAATTCAAGGACGCAAAGTTTGGACAACTTTTTGCACTTCATGTCATGGACCATCAGGCTCGGGGGGACGTGGGCCATCCTTAAAGGAAATAGAAAACAACTACCCGTCCTTATCGGATATCTCCCTGATCATCAGTGAAGGCCGTAACGGCATGCCGTCATTTAAAGAGGCCCTTGATCAAGAAGAAATAAATTCAGTCGTCAGATACATCCAAGAAGTGCTCTAAAGCTTCTACAGTCTGTATCCGGTCTCACTTTCATTCCGATACACTCACATAGGCCAGACAACCGTTTGGTTACAAAAATATTCACCCGATTAACCCACGGTCGCCTATAAGCGTCAAATCGGGGTAAGAACAACCGATGGGAAAGGAAACACGACATGGCAGTCGTAAGTATGAAGCAATTGCTTGAAGCAGGGGTCCACTTCGGACATCAAACGAGTCGATGGAACCCAAAAATGCAAAGGTTTATTCACGGAGAACGATCCGGAATATACATTATTGATCTCCAACAAACACTCAGTTGTATCGAGAGCGCTTATGGTTTCACACGAGATCTTGTAGCAAACGGGGGAAGGGTCCTATTTGTTGGAACAAAACGACAAGCACAAGATCCAATTCGCTCGTATGCAGAGAAATGCGGAATGCCGTATGTCAACCAAAGATGGCTTGGCGGGATGCTCACAAACTTTCAAACAATTTCAAAACGAGTAGCGAAGATGCAGGAATATCAACGTATGCGCAGCTCGGGAGAATTCGAAGTTATGCCCAAAAAAGAGGCTTTACTACTCTCCAGAGAATTAGAAAAATTGGAAAGAAACTTATTGGGAATAAACGACATGAAATCCCTACCAGCAGCAATTTTTGTTATGGATACTGTTAAAGAACATATAGCTATCACGGAAGCCAACAAATTAGGGATACCAGTAATTGCGGTTCTAGACACTGACTGTGACCCAGATGTAATCCAATATCCAATTCCCGGCAACGATGACGCAATTCGCTCCGGGAGATTGCTTTGCCGAGTGATGTCAGATGCGATAGAAGAAGGACGTTTTATCGCCAACTCTTTAAACAAGGGAGACGAAGCTCCTTCTCTTGACTCAGAAGATAAAGCTACCGAACAAGCACAAGCACAAGCACAAGCAGAAGCAGAGGCCATAGAAAGAGAAATGCGTGTGGCGGAAAAGCTTCAATCAGAACCAGATGAAGCCTCATCAGAAGAAACTAACGAAGAAAATAACGAAGGAGCCTAATCATGACAGACGTGACTGCTCAGGATGTCAAATCATTAAGAGACGCCACTGGTGCTGGAATGATGGACGCAAAAAAAGCTTTAATTGAAGCTGATGGCGACGCTGAAGCGGCAGCCCAGATACTAAGAGAGAAAGGTCTAGCGAAAGCGGCCACTCGGACTGATCGAGAAAATGCCGAAGGTGCAGTATCTGTCCTTGTAGAAGGAAACAAAGCCGTCCTTGTGCATGTTAAGTGCGAAACAGATTTTTCTGCAAAATCTGAACAATTCCAGAATTTTGTTAATTCTTTAACAACAGATGTTCTTTCACAAGGAGCGACAGCTGTAGATAATCATGCTCAAGAACTTGATGATCTGCGCTTGTCAGTAAAAGAAAATGTTGAGATAGGAAAAGTTGAAGTAGTGGAAGCAGCAGAAGGAAATCTCATAGACATCTATGTCCATAAGCAGGACGGAAGAGGTGTTAACGGAGTGATTGTTGAAGGAAAAGATGTAGATCAAGAAACGCTTCACCAAGTCGCACTTCATGTGGCATTTGCTAAACCGGCAGCGCTGACACGAGAAGAAGTGCCAGAAGAAGCTATAGAGAAAGAGCGTGCCGCTCTTCTTGAAATCACTAAAGCCGAAGGAAAACCAGAACAAGCATGGGAAAAAATAGTTGAAGGACGACTTACTGGATGGTTCAGGGAGTCAGTATTGCTTGACCAAGGGCTCCATGGCGACAAGACTCCAGTTAAGGATTCTTTAGGTGGCGGAGAAATAGTCCGTTTCGCCCAAGCCTATCTCGGAGGTTGAGTTTGTCTGACAAAGATTCTGCTCGATGGAGTCGAGTTCTTCTCAAAGTTTCCGGTGAGGCATTTGCCGGGGATGCCGGGTATGGCATTGATGGCGAAATCGTCACCCGAATTGCCAAAGAAATTGTTGATGTCAGAGAAACCTTCAATGTCGATATAGCAGTAGTCGTCGGCGGCGGAAATATTTGGCGAGGAATGTCTGGCGCTGGCGCAGGCATGGATCGAGCACAAGCTGATTACATGGGCATGCTCGCAACATCCATCAACGCTTTAGCACTCCAAGACACCTTAGAGCAGTTGGGTCAACCTACTCGAGTACAAACAGCGATACACATGGCACAAATCGCTGAACCCTACATACGGCGTCGCGCCATCCGGCACTTAGAAAAAGGAAGAGTCGTAATTTTTGCTGGCGGAACAGGAAATCCTTTCTTTACTACTGATACCGCGGCTGCTTTAAGGGCAGTAGAAATGGAAGCTGAGGTATTACTCAAAGGATCTCATTCGGGAACAGATGGCATCTATACCGCCGATCCCAGAATTGAACCAGATGCACAAAAAATTGATCAGATCAGCCATATTGAAGTAATTAAACAAGGTCTTCAACCAATGGACTCAACCGCCATCACTCTTTGTATGGATAACCACTTGCCCATCGTCATGTTTGACTTGATGGGCTCCGGCAATGTGCGATCCATACTTGCTGGTGACCCTGTCGGTACTCTAGTTACTTAACAAGGAGAGACGTTGAGCGACGAAATGATTCAAATGGTGCTTGAAGAAGCAGAAGAGCGCATGACAGAAGCGGTTGCTCATTCAAAAAAAGAATTTTCAACCATACGCACAGGTAGAGCCTCTTCTTCGATAGTTGAACGCATTTCTGTTGACGCCTATGGAGTAGAGATGAAGTTGCAGGAATTAGCCAGTTTCTCCGTTCCAGAAGCACGCCAATTACTGATAACACCCCATGATCCAGGAAATGTAGTTGCTATTGAAAAGGCAATCACAAAAGCAGAACTTGGCCTGACCCCCAGTAATGACGGTCATTCAATAAGGTTATCTTTCCCAGAGTTAACACAAGAAAGGCGACATGAACTAGTCCGAATGGTCAACAGCATGGCAGAAGAAGGAAAAAACCGACTTAGAGGCCAAAGGAGAAACGGCCGCAAGGATCTTGATGATATTAGCGGTAGCGGTGGCGTGTCAGAAGATGATATTAAACACGCGTCTGACCGGCTCGACGAACTTATACACAGACATGAGGCTGTAATCGATCAAGCTAGAGCATCAAAGGAAAGTGAACTACTTGAGGTCTAGGCTTAAGGTAATTCAGGAGAAATAATGAACGATCAACCAAAATTTGAAGAGATACGGATACTTGGACTTGAAGCTTCCGAAGATGAAGCAACACCAGGACGTTCAGTATTTGAAAACGAAGAACCAAACAACGAACTCCCACCTTGGACAGCCCCACCGGAGACCTCAACTTCCGTTGATGACCAGTGGGAAGACGATGGGCCTCGTTGGGCAGATGATGTCCCGACAGAACATGAATCTCAGCAACCTGTTGGAGACTTAAGCGACTCGTCTGCAGTTTCGTTCTTTGAAGAAGAAGCAACGCAAGCGTCTTCTCAAATTTCAGGTGATTTTAATCCACCGCTTCTCCCGCCAGATGAACCGTTGCCACCGCTTCCGACCAATGACTCACCATCACCAGACCCAGTTCAAGATGGACGAGGCGGCAAGCGACGTGGTCGAAAAAGTGATGGTTCATCAGGAGAAGGTAGAAATATACCGGTTGCAATTGTCACGGGCCTTGCTTTAGGGATTTTGATCTTGGTGTCCTTTTACCTAGGTTCAGGAGTCACAGTAGCTATAGCAACTTGTTTCTTAGTTCTTGCTGCTGCAGAGTTTTTCATGGCAGTTAGACGGGCTGGATATCAGCCGGCCTCTTTGCTAGGAATCGTTGCGGTTGCTGCCTTGAATCTCGGCGCATACTGGCGCTTTGAAGCAGCAGTTCCGTTAATTCTGCTTTTAACAGTTTTATTTACTTTCCTGTGGTATTTCACTGGTGTGGACCGAGAAGCCCCAATGCTGAACATCTCCGTAACCATGTTTGGGGTCCTATATATCGGGATGATGGGTTCATTCGTCGGCTTGATGCTGAAAGACGTAAATGGTGTGGGCATGATGCTTGCCGCGGTGATAGCTACCGTCGGATACGACGTAGGAGGACTAGTGATCGGACGTATTGCTGGTCGAACGCCACTCGCTGCAGTAAGCCCAAATAAGACCATGGAAGGTTTAATTGGCGGAATGGCAGTTTCATTTGCCGTTACCGTTCTCATCACAGGACAAATCACCCCATTTGGAGATAGTCCTGGAGATCTAGGATCAGCATTTGTACTAGGAGTAGTAGCAGCCTTAGTTGCTCCACTGGGAGACTTGTGCGAATCCATGATTAAGAGAGATCTAGGCATTAAAGATATGGGGAGCATTCTTCCAGGACATGGAGGACTCCTAGACCGATTCGATGCTCTCCTTTTTGTTCTACCGGCCACTTATTACACCGCTCGTCTTCTTAATCTCTTCGGAGGCTAAGTAAACTTCACTTAACCGGTGGTATTCTCCTTTCATGACCACCAAAGTTTCAGTTCTTGGTTCAACAGGTTCAATTGGCACACAAACCCTCGAGATTATTGATTCCTGCTCAGACGACTATGAAATCATCTCACTTGGAGCCGCACAATCGGTAGAAAAACTTGCCGAACAAGCAATAAAGTTCCGACCTAAAGTTGTGGCAATAGAAGACCCTGAATTGGCCTCAGACCTAGTAGCTCGGTTACCGGCAGAGATAGAGGTGCTTGCGGGCCCTAGCGCTCTATCAGAAGCAGCAGTAATGGGCGATATCGCCATTAACGGTGTCGTAGGATTCGCAGGATTACCCATCACTATGGCTGTTTTACAAGCAGGAAATCGCCTTGGATTAGCAAACAAAGAGTCTTTGATTGCTGCTGGCCCAGTCGTTCAACGAGTGAGAACTACCCCTGGAGCAGAGTTGTTGCCAGTAGACAGCGAGCATTGCGCCATTCATCAATGCTTAAGAGCCAATGTGGCCGAAAGAAGAATAAAGAAAATAGTTCTCACTGCTTCGGGAGGACCATTTCGAGGTAGAAAATTAGATCAACTTTCAAGCATCGGAGTTGAAGAAGCTCTAGATCATCCCACTTGGTCTATGGGTCCAAAAATAACAGTCGATTCTTCAACGCTCATGAATAAAGGCTTAGAAGTAATAGAGGCGCATGAATTATTTGGAACGGATTACAACGACATAGAGGTAGTAGTGCATCCACAGTCCATTATTCACTCCATGGTTACCTTCTCAGATGGAGCAACCATCGCTCAACTTTCTCTACCAGATATGCGTCTTTGCATTGGTTACGCGTTGGCTTATCCTGATCGCCTAGAAGTTCCATTTGGTGAAATTGAGTGGGCTCAATTAAATCGTCTTGACTTTGAACTACCGGACCGGGAAGCATTTCGTTGTTTAGATCTAGCATTTGCTGCCGGTAAAATGGGGGAAACAGCGCCAGCTTGGCTAAATGCAGCTAACGAAGTAGCAGTCGCGTCATTTCTCGAAAACAAACTTTCTTGGATTGGGATATCTGAAGTTCTAGAAGAAATATTAAATATCTGGCCAGGGGGAAAAGCGACCAAAATAGAAGACATTTTGGCTGTCGATGAAGAATCCCGGAGAGTCACCTCTGATTTGATTTCGAAAAAGACATGAAAAAACTTGAACGACCAGAAACAGTCAGGCTGATAGCGCTCCTTTTCTTCGGCGTAGTCCTTGTTCAAGCCGGGGGGGTGTCAATGATTGCAGTAGTGCTTGCCTTTGTTGGGATGCTTGCGCTCCACGAACTTGGACATTTATTGATTGCACGTTTGTCTGGGATGAAAGTGACTGAGTATTTCATAGGGTTCGGGCCGCGCCTTTGGTCAGTTAAAAGGGGAGAAACTGAGTACGGAATTAAAGCGATTCCCGCCGGTGCGTATGTTCGAATTATTGGCATGTCAAATCTCGAAGAAGTAGATCCGGAAGATGAATCTCGTTCGTATCGTGCTCAAAGTTTTCCAAAACGTCTTGCGGTCTCCTTAGCGGGATCAGGTATGCAATTTGTGCTTGCTTTTGTCTTACTCTTTTTTCTCTTCTCATCAATCGGAAGCCCATCGCCTGATGCATGGGAAGTCGGCTCAGTAGTGGAAGGTTCAGCGGCCGAAGCTACCGGGGTATTAGAAGGTGATCAAATTTTGACAGTGAACGGAGTAGATGTCAGTAATTTTGATCAATTCGGAGAAGTTGTACGTAGATCAACAGGGCAGATTGTGCCAATAGAAATTAGCAGGAATGGTTCAACTGAGGTGGCTGCAACTCAAGTAGGTGAACGTTTGACGTCAGTAGGGGCAGCAGCATTTCCTGGCGTACAAGAGGGCGATCAGATACTTTCTATCAATAGGCAGGAAGTTTCAACATGGCAAGAGGTCGTATCTGAAGCATCTACCCATGATTCGTTTCTTCTAGAAATAGAGAAACCTGATGGCGATACAAGAACGGTTCAGAGCGTCAAAGCTTTTACTCCGCTTCCTCCTAGGCAAATCGCAGTCCAAGGGTTCTTTGGCGTGGCTGCCCGTTCTTCTCTTGAAACCCTTGGGTTCGGCCCTTCTGTCAAGGAGTCGGCAACTGAAACTATTGAGTTGATAGGAACTTCGGCTCAAGCGATTGCTCAATTCTTTACGCCCGGGGGAATAGCCAACTTTTTTGAGGGCGCAGTAGATGGCGGAAGCTCTAATGCGGCGGTTAGTGCAGGAGTCTCATCCGAAGATGAAAATCGTCTCCTGTCTATTTATGGTGTTGCTCGATTAGGAAGCAGCCTCTACGAATCTGGGGCATACAACTTCATCTGGTTTCTTGTCCTAATAAATGTGTTTGTGGCCGTATTCAACCTCATTCCGCTTCTTCCATTTGATGGAGGGCATGTAGTAATTGCGACTTATGAACGTTTGCGCTCATTTCGAGGACGAGAATATCGCGCAGATGTCTCAAAACTGGTTCCTTTAACGTGGCTTGTTTTATTGTTCCTAATCTCTTTGACCTTGGTGGCTCTCTTTAGAGACATCGTCGATCTTCCCGATTTTGGTTAAGTTTCGTCTGGCCTAGCCGCTTACTTCCTGTAGCCTCCGGTATATGGAGGTTCAAGCAACATTTCCCCGACGCCTAACTAAACAGGTAATGGTAGGGGACGTACCTGTAGGAGGAGGAACTCCTATCAGCGTGCAGTCAATGACGGTTACTCGTACAGCTGATCATGAAGCGACTTTGCAACAAATTTATGATTTAGCTTTAGCTGGTGCAGATATTGTGCGTTGCACTTGTAATGAGCCTGAAGCTGCAGAAGGTTTGGCTCAGATTGTTCCCCGATCTCCTGTGCCGATAGTTGCAGATATTCATCATCAATATCGGATGGCTTTAGCCGCGTTAGAAGCCGGAGTTGATTGTTTACGTCTCAACCCCGGCAATATTCGTAAACCTGAACATATAAAAACGGTGGCAAGTGAAGCTAGAGACCGGGGTGTTCCAATTCGAATAGGGGTCAACGGAGGATCATTGCATCCTGACCTTTATGCCAAGTACGGCAACGTTGTTACTCCAGAAGCAATGGTTGAATCTGCTTTAGAGGAGATCGGTTACTTCTCAGAGGTAGGTTTTGATTTAATTAAAATATCCGTTAAGGCCTCAAGCGTTCCTTTAATGATTGATGCTTATCGACAGTTAGCGGAAGTAACCGAATATCCCTTACATCTTGGGGTAACCGAAGCTGGTCCTTTACCTGGCGGGCTAATTAAATCAACTGCAGGGATAGCTACCTTGTTAGCTGAGGGAATTGGAGACACGATCAGGTATTCATTAACGGCTGACCCAGTTGAAGAAGCAAAAGCCGGCCGGTTCTTACTTGAGTCACTCGGACTGCGCGAGCGTAAAAACGTAGATTTAATAGCATGTCCTAGTTGTGGACGCGCAGAAATTGATGTCGTATCTGTTGCAGAACAAGCAATGGAGGCTTTTGCGGAGCGAGAAATTCCTCTTCAGGTAGCTGTTATGGGATGTGTGGTGAATGGACCAGGTGAAGCTCGAGATGCCGATCTCGGTATAGCTGCGGGAAATAAGAGAGGCCATCTGTTTATTAAAGGAAAGAACGCTTTAGTGGTTCCCGAAGATGAAATGGTTGACACTTTGGTGGAGTGGGCAGATTTCATTATGGAAAATGGAGCCGAAGCAGCCTTGGCTCGTGTAGATGTTCAAAGAGCAGAACGAGAAGCAGCTCGCGATCGTGAGAGACTTTTAGCGGAACAAGGCGAAGACGCTAATGATTCTGGTACTCGAATCGAAATGATAAAAAAACATATAGATGGGTAAGGCTTCAAGGGTTATTTTCTAGGTTGCGTGCATTTTTTGTTTAGTTGACATAAATACAAACTGCAGAGTACTTAATAGTCCGGTATGATTAAATATTGCATGCATCGTGCAGTATTTGCGACGAGGCGTGGGCTTAGCCCACGCCTTTCGTTTTTACTGAGCGTGAATTGCTAAAGAGCGTAAAACTACAAGTTGGGGAAATCTATGAATTTGATTGACAAAATTGAATCTTTGGTGTCTCCCCTGTGTGACCGTTTAGACGTAGAGTTAGTTGATGTTGAGTATGCAGGCGGGGTGGTCCGTCTCACGGTTGACCGTCCAGAAGGTATCGGAATGGATCATATTACTCCTTTGACTCGTGAGGTATCTCGAGCTTTTGATCATGAAGACCCAATATCAGGCGCATACACAATAGAAATAAGCAGCCCCGGTTTAGAACGCTCGTTAAAGAAACCTGAACACTTTTTTAGAGCTCTTGGCTCAAATATAACTCTTAAAACTCAGCCGGGTATAGAGGGTGATAGACGAGTCACGGGACAGCTAGAGAAAGCAGATGATAAGGAGATATCAATCCTTGTTGACGGCGAGAAATCTCGAACTCTGAGTTATGGCGAGATACTGAAAGCCCGTACTGTTTTTGACTGGTCAAGTAGTTTGAGTGCAGATCAACAAAATAATGAGACTCAAGTGGGTAGCAGTCCCCATAGTGGAAGTAGAACAAAATAATGAGTATTGACATGAAAGAAGCCTTCCGAGCGTTAGCTGACGATCGAGGTATTTCAATAGAAGCTTTATTAGGGGCTCTAGCTGATGCTTTAGAGTCCGCTTATCGTCGGATGCCTGGTGCTGAAGATTTTTCGTGGGTAACCATAGATTTCGAAACAATGGATATCCGAGTTCTTGCCCAAGACATAGATGAAGAGGGAGAACCAGTCGGACTAGAAAGAGATGTTACGCCTGAAAATTTCGGCAGAATAGCGGCACAGACTGCTCGGCAAGTAATGAGTCAGAGAATACGAGAAGCTGAGCGAGACCTTAAATACGAAGAATACGCAGGACGCGAAGGAGACATTGTCACGGGAATTATCCAACAAAGTGATGCTAGATATACCCTTCTTGACCTTGGCCGGGTGGAGGCACTTCTACCACAAGCGGAGCAAGTGCCGTTTGAACGTCCGGAAGCGAATGCCCGCTTAAAGGCGTACATAGTGGAAGTTAGGAAGACAGCGAAAGGACCACAAATCGTGGTTAGCCGCACTCATCCAGGACTAATCAAACGTCTATTCGAATTAGAGGTGCCGGAGATAGCGGATGGAGTAGTTGAAATTAAATCTTGCGCTAGGGAGCCAGGACATCGAACAAAAATTGCTGTTGGATCAAACGACCCGCAAGTTGACCCCGTTGGCGCCTGTGTCGGGGCAAGAGGAGCTCGCGTTCGTATGGTCGTAAATGAACTTCGTGGCGAGAAGATAGACATAGTCCCATTCTCTGAAGATCCTAAAGATTTTGTGATGAAAGCTCTTTCACCTGCAAAGGTAAACGAAGTCATAGTTGACGAAGAAGCAGGATCTGCGATTGTTGTAGTTCCCGATTATCAGCTTTCTTTAGCTATTGGGAAAGAAGGTCAAAATGCTCGCCTTGCAGCACGAATGACCGGCTGGAGAATTGATATCAAGAGTGAAACCCAGGTAGCGGAAGAAGCTGCTTATGCCCAAGTGGATTGGGCAGAAGGTGAATGGGTGATTGATGAAGAAACAGGAGAGCAAGTTTGGAAACCAGCAGAGGGTGGCCCAGAAGTTTCTTTAGACCAGTGGAATGAAGCTTCAACTCTCGAAGAAGAGGTGATGGATCAAGAAAATATAGAACTAGACCCAACCTCTATTTCAGAGGAAGACTCTTCAGAGGAAGATCCAATTCTTGAGGGTTCAGAAACCTCTCCAGCCGAAGCAGAAGAAGAATCTGAAGAGCCGAGTTAGTCCCTTACGTTTAGTTTTGCTTCGTGCTTTCTTGGTGAAGTAAAAACTTACTTGTTAAAAGAGTTAAGAACACCCCATAAAGCGGGGGATGGACCATGGATTCCGATAGTGTCAGTTCGTGGCATCTTTAGCCATCAAAAGAAAGAATTAAATACCAAGTGGCAAACAATATTCGTGTTTATGAACTAGCGCGAGAGCTAGGGATGACTAATGCGCAGGTCATTGATCTCTGCGGGACCTTAGGCATCGGAGTTAAAGGGCACTCCTCTGGGATGCCTGAACCCCAGGCAGATCGCGTACGCCGTAAAGCAATAAGAGAAGGATTAGCCACTGAGGTAAAAGAGAAAAAGCCAGTTGCTAAGAAACCGGCAGAGAAAAAGCCAGCTGCTAAGAAACCGGCAGAGGAAAAGCCAGCTGCTAAGAAACCGGCAGAGGAAAAGCCAGCGGACGAAAAACCTGCGGCTAAAAAACCTGAAGTAACTTCTACTACTGAAAATAAGAGGCCTTCGGCATCTTCCAAAAGTCCAGCAAAAGAAGAGAACTCCAAAACTTCGCCAAGCCCTGAATCTGTGACGACACCCCAAGAGTCGGAGGATAAAAAAACTCCACCTCTATCTTCTACAGGTAAACCGATACCTCCGCCTCCGACCTCAAGAACAGGTAAACCGATACCTCCGCCACCTGGTCAAGGGGGACGTAAACAGCCAGGATCTCCTGGGGGTCCATCAGGAAGAAGAAGTACTCCTCCGCCTACTAGCACGACTACCCACCGGCCTGCACCAAGTGGAGGACCTCGAGATTCAGTTCCGGGAGCGGGAGTACGACCGGACAGCGGCGGACCAGGAGGAGCACCAAATGCTGGAAAACCAGGTGGAGGACCAGGCGGAGGACCAGGTGGAGGAAGAAGACCGCCGCGTGGTAAAAAGCGTCGCCGCCGAATTCAAGAAGAACTTGAACCTTTGGATGCCCCAAGTTACACGCCTGAAGATGCGACAGTTCCAGAAGGAGAGGTTGTTATTGAACGACCTACAACTGCTCAAGAGCTCGGACCTAAACTCAATAGAACAGCAGCAGATGTCGTTCGATTCTTGATGCAACAGGGCGAAATGGTTACAGCAACTCAGTCTCTTTCAGACGACATGATTGAATTGTTTGCTGCAGAGATAGGCGCAGAAGTACGTCTTGTTGACTTAGGAGAAGAACAAGAAGTGGAACTTCTGAAACTTCTGGACGTAGTGGAAGAAGACGAAGACTCTAATGCGCCGATCCGACCACCCATTATCACAGTCATGGGGCACGTGGATCATGGAAAAACAAAACTTCTGGATCAAATACGAAAAGCAAATGTAGCTGATGGAGAAACTGGCGGGATCACACAACATATTGGGGCTTACCAAGTTGTCTTAGAAGAACATCCATTAACTTTCATTGATACCCCTGGCCACGAAGCCTTTACTGAGATGCGAGCTAGGGGAGCGGATGCAACTGACATTGTCGTACTAGTAGTAGCAGCAGACGATGGGGTTATGCCTCAAACCGTAGAGGCAATAAGCCACGCAAAAGCTGCAGAAGTCCCCATAGTCGTGGCTATAAACAAGATCGATCGCGACAATGCTGATGTTCAACGAACTATGACTCAAATAGCCGAACACGAACTCGTACCTGAGGCATGGGGTGGAGACACGGTCACAATTGAGATTTCTGCACTTCAAGATTTAGGCATTGATGATCTTTTAGAGAATTTGAAGGTGCTAGCTGAAGTTGAAGACTTAAGAGCAGATCCTGAGGGTCGAGCCCAGGGGGTTGTTCTTGAATCTAATCTAGATATTGGAAGAGGCCCAGTTGCCACGGTACTGGTTCAGCGAGGGACACTGCGTATTGGCGACCCGCTGGTAGCTGGAGCGGCCTGGGGCAAAGTACGAGCCATGGTTAATGATCTCGGAGAACAAGTTGATGAAGCCGGACCTTCAACTCCTGTACAAGTTCTTGGATTATCAGATGTTGCTGATGCCGGAGAAGGATTTGTAGTTGCTCCGAATGAACGAATCGCAGGCCGTGTAGCAGAACGGCGAGAACATTGGAAGCGGCAAACAAATATAAGTCGAGACTCTCACGCTCTTGCAGGAGGAGCCCGCCTTGAGGACATATTTGAACAGATACAACGTGGTGAAGCAGCAAATCTCAATTTGATTATAAAAGCCGATGTAAATGGGTCACTTGAAGCTGTAGTAGAGAGTCTTCGAAAATTAGAACGAGAAGAAGTCCGCTTATCTTTCGTCCATCGAGGAGTAGGCGGAATCACAAAGAACGATATTCAACTCGCAGCAGCAACAAATGCCACAATTATTGGATTTAACGTACGACCAGAGAGAATAGCCAGAGAATTCGCAGTAACAGAGCAAGTTGAAATTCGAACTTATGAAATAATTTACAAACTGATAGAAGACATTGAAGCAGCCATGGTCGGGATGCTCACTCCAGAGTTCGAAGAGGTAGTTACCGGAGATGCTGAAGTAAGAGAAATCTTCTCGGTTCCAAGAATTGGCCGCATCGCTGGATGTTACGTACAGAACGGCGCAATTTCTCGAGGATCAAAAGTGCGTTTCTTGCGCGACGGCTCAATCATCTGGAAAGGCGAGATCAGCTCGCTTCGTAGATTCAAAGAAGATGTAGCGGAAGTACAGACCGGATTTGAATGTGGCATTGGACTTTCAGACTTTCAAGACCTTAAACAGGGAGATGTCATAGAAACTTACGACGAACGGGAAATTCCCCGAACCTAAGTGATGGCACGGCACTCTCAACGCCATAACAAACCTGCTCGAAGGTTCGATAGATCAGATCGGTTAAACGAATTATTAACACGCATATTGGCCGAAGAAATTGAACTCATCGATGATGAACGCTTGACTCTTGCAGCAATCACCGGGGTCAGCACAGATCGAGATCTCACAAAAGCAAAAGTCTATGTCACAGGGATTTCTGATGACGAAAGCCTCTTAGAAGCCTTCACCGAAAATAGACAACGATTTCAACACGCGATTGGTAAGCAGTCGCGACTCCGAAGAGTGCCACAACTGAATTTCATAATTGATGAAACTGGAAGGTCAGCGGAACGTATTGAAAAGATACTTCGAGACCTTGAGATCCCTTCAAATGAGTGAAAACAAAACTGAACCCAATGGAATACTAATTATTGATAAGCCGGCAGGATGGACGAGCCATGACGTAGTAGCTAAGTGTCGCGGGATTCTTGGAACGAAAAAAGTAGGACATTCGGGAACTTTAGACCCAGATGCGACTGGAGTACTGGTACTTGGTGTCGGAAAATGCACCAGAATTCTCCAATACCTGACTGGTCTTCCCAAGCGATACGTCGGTGAAATAGTTTTAGGTACTGAAACTACTACTTTGGATGCGTCAGGCGAGGTGACAGCAACTTACGATATGAGTTCTGTGACTTTAAAGGAAGTAAAAGCAGCAGCAGCACAACTGACGGGGGACATAAACCAAGTTCCTCCAATGGTTTCAGCCCTGAAAGTAGAAGGCCGCCGACTTCATGAAATCGCTCGTGAAGGCCGAGAGGTAGAACGCCAGCCCCGACCAGTGACGGTGTCCCAGTTTGATGTAACTGAAACAAGTCATTCTCATATTTTTCGATGCGATATTAGATGTTCAACCGGAACTTACATACGGTCCCTAGCAGCAGACCTCGGAAAAATACTAAAAGGAGGAGCACATCTGACAAACCTTAGAAGACTTTCTGTTGGATCGTTCACAGTAGAAGAAGCTCATCCAATTGAAAATCCAGTTCTAATTCCTGCTGCTGCTGGACTTCGAGATTTCAAAGAAGTAAGAGTCGCAGAAGAAGTGGCGATAGAAGTTAGTCATGGAAAAGTTCTCAAACGCGAACGATTAGGAGTTGATGATGGTTCAGGCCCTTGGCCAGTGCTTGATCTCCAAGGAAATCTTCTAGCGGTCTATGAACCCCACAAGACTGGTGTGAAACCAACCGTGGTCTTAGTAGGTCCAAGTTGACCACTAACGCCAGCGGCTCGCTAGCCTCCAGTATGTGGAAATTTTTCGTCAAATAATTCCAGCTAAGCCGGAAGATCCAGGAACCGTTTTGACAATCGGGGCATATGACGGTGTTCATAGAGGGCACCGAAGTGTCATCTATGAAGTTTGCCGCCTAGCCAGCGAAAGAGATTTAAGATCCGCCGTTGTCACGTTTGATCGGCACCCTGCTTCGGTAGTGAGACCTGAGTCTGCTCCATTGCTGTTAACAGAGCTAGATCAGAAAATCGAACAACTTTCTACTACAGGAATAGACCTAACTTTAGTCGTGCCTTTTGATGAGAATAGAGCGGCAGAATCCGCGGAAGATTTCATAGACAACGTTTTAGTCCAATGTTTGAAAGTAAAACATGTAGTAGTGGGCGAAGATTTCCATTTCGGGCGTCACCGCCTAGGGAATGTTGATCTTCTACGCACTATTGGTAAAGAAAAAGGTTTCACAGTTACAGGCATGGGCTTAGTTGGTTTAGAAGGAAAACCTGCACGAGACCATCAACAGGTCTCTTCAACTTTTATACGTCAAGCATTAGGCGAAGGAAATCTCGGAAGAGCTAACAATATGCTCGGTAGAGAATATGAAGTCCTTGGTGTGGTTACTGCCGGAGATGGCAGGGGTAAAGAATTGGGGTTCCCTACAGCAAATGTTCGAATCAATAGTTCTGTGCTACTTCCGGCAGATGGGGTTTACGCCGGCTGGATAGAACTAGCAAATGGATCTATCCATGGAACAGCAATTTCTCTTGGAACTCGACCACACTTTTATACAGATGGCGATCTCTTATTAGAAGCACATATTTTGGATTTTGACGCAAACCTTTATGAGGAGGAAGTCAGAGTCCGCTTTGTTGAGTATTTGAGGCCTCAAAAAAAGTTTGACAACCTTCAATTTCTGATAAATCAACTTGAGTTAGATGTTCAAAAAACAAAGGAACTTCTCCATTAAAAGCCACTTTTCTTGAAGGCTTGTTTCTAGAAGCAATAAAGAGTGATGTCTTCTCTCTTGCGTCAGGTAAGGTAAACGCACTGATTTATTTTAAAAATAAATCAAAAAACATAGTCCTCGGGGTTGGGTGCAAATCCCTACCGGCGGTGATCTGTTTTATTTCAAACAGTAGCCCGCGACCCTTGTGAAACATTTGTGAATCAAGGCTGATTAGGTGCAACTCCTAAGCCGACGGTAATAGTCCGGATGGGAGAGGGCGTAAGGTCGGAAATCATTTGACGTAGTTCGTAGTGCGTCAAATCGTGTATCCCGATCTGCGCTGGTATACAGCCTCGAGAATCAAGAAAAGTAAGAGGCGACATAGAAATGTTTACCGGCATCGTTGAGGAACTTGGAAGTATCCGATCGTCGCGCGAACAGGGCGATGGGCGCCGTATACAAATCAACGCCACAGATATTGTTGGAGATATCTCAATCGGAGACTCAATATCTGTAAATGGTTGCTGTCTAACCGTTGTTGCCTACGAAAATAAAGATCCTGATTCATGGTTTGCAGCAGATGTGGTTCCAGAGAGTCTAAGTTTGACCACTTTGGGAGATCTGAAAGAAAAAGACCCAGTCAATCTCGAACGCTCAATGCCAGCTGATGGCCGCTTTGGCGGGCATGTGGTTCAAGGACACGTAGATGCTATTTCAGAGGTTCTAGAGATTCTTACCCATCCGGATGGGTCACAGCGACTAACTTTCCAGATCCCTAAAGACATCGTCGGTCAAATTGTTAGAAAAGGATCAGTGGCCCTTGATGGAGTAAGCCTTACTGTGGCCAGTGTCAACCAAAACGCAGAGACCTTTGATATTGCAGTTATCCCACACACTCTTGAAGTGACGACACTTGGTCAGAAAACAACCGGAGATCAAGTCAATGTAGAAGCTGATTTATTCGCACGGTATGTGGCAGGAGTTATTGCAAACAGTTCATACACCTTCGATAAAGGAGAAAGTTAATGCCATTAGCAAGTATCGAACAAGCTATAGAAGCTTATGCACAGGGAGAGTTTCTCGTTGTAGTCGATGATGAAGATCGAGAAAATGAAGGAGATTTGATTATTGCAGCAGATGCAATGACGCCAGAGAAAATGAATTTTATGATTCGTCATACGAGCGGAGTCATCTGTGCGCCGATGTCTGATGAAAGAGCAGATCAATTAGATCTATCTCTAATGGTCGTAGAGAATACCGAATCTATGAGAACTGCTTTTACAGTTTCCGTGGACGTCATAGAAGGTACCAGCACTGGTATTTCAGCATCAGATCGTTCAGCGACTGTCGCTGCATTAGCTAACCCTGATCAAATTGGTACAGACTTTGCTCGTCCAGGACATATTTTCCCATTACGAGCAAGAAAAGGTGGAGTATTAAAAAGGGCAGGCCATACTGAGGCCGCTGTTGACCTTTGTTCAATGTCAGGACGATCTCCAGTTGGAGTCTTATGTGAAATAGTCAATGAAGATGGAACAATGGCACGAGTTCCCGACTTAGAAAAATTCGCAACCGAACATGATCTCCTATTCATCACGATTGCTGACTTAATTCGATATCGCCGCCGTAACGAAAAACTAGTCGAACATTTTGCAGAGGCAAGAATCCCAACACGACACGGAGAATTCTCAGCGCATGCTTATCGGTCAGTTCTTGATGAAATAGAGCATGTCGCTTACGTGCTCGGAGACATCAGCCAGGCAAAGGCTCCGCTAGTCCGTGTTCACTCTGAATGCTTAACTGGAGACCTTCTCGGTTCAATACGTTGTGACTGTGGATCACAACTTGATTCAGCCTTAGAGATTATTGGAGAAGAAGGAACTGGCATCATCGTTTACCTTCGAGGACATGAAGGTCGTGGCATCGGAATAGGCCATAAGTTGCGCGCCTATAAACTTCAAGACGAAGGATTAGACACCGTCGACGCCAATTTACAACAAGGGCTTCCAGTTGACTCTCGAGAGTATGGGGTAGGGGCACAGATTCTTGCTGATTTAGGAGTCTCTGAAATGCGGTTAATGACTAACAACCCGGTGAAATATGGAGGACTAGAGGGCTACGGTCTGAATATTGTTGATCGAGTCTCCTTAAAAATAGACCCTAATAAGGAAAACATTCGCTACCTCGAAACCAAGCGAGAGCGACTCGGCCACCACCTATCCGAAGATTCTTGAGAAACGGAGCCAGCATGAAAGAACTAAATCTCCCGTTGGACGGAACAGATATTCAAATTGGAATTGTGGCTTGTCGTTTTAATGATGCCATCACAAATCAACTACTAGAAGGAACGCTCGCCCGATTAAAAAAACTTGGGGTTAGTGAAGACAACATTGATCTTGTTTGGGTAGCAGGAGCTTTTGAAGCACCTTTAGCGGCAAAATTTTTCGCAGATTCTAAAAAAGTAGACACAGTCATTTGCCTAGGGGCGGTTATCAGAGGAGAAACACCCCATTTTGACTATGTAGCAGGAGAAGCATCAGCAGGAATCATGCGAGTAAGCCTAGACACCGGAATTCCAGTAATTTTCGGTATTTTAACGACTGAAAATTATGCTCAAGCTTTAGAGCGAGCCGCAGTGGGATCAGGCGATAAAGGCGCCGATTGTGCTGAAGCCGCAATAGAAATGACTCAAATAACTAGAAACAGTTTCTAGTTAGTATTTAAGCAAAGGTGTTCCTTTTAGAGGGTACTGGTAGGATTGATAACCGTAGATAGTTCAAGGTGGACTATCTAGGGTCGGCAAAAGAAACCCGACCCTACGTGGCTTCCAACGTGGTGATCACCCGTTATGAGGCCGGGTCATAAACCCAGAGGTTACACATGCCGACTAATTTGCCCCCAAAGGCTGAAACAATCACAGAAAATCGACTACACGAGACTGATACAGGTTCTCCTGAAGTACAGATCGCTTTACTCAGTGATCGGATCAACCATCTAACTGAACATCTAAAAGTTCATAAGAAAGATCATCACAGCCGAAGAGGGCTCTTGATGCTTGTCGGGCGTCGTAGACGGATGCTTGACTATGTTAGTAAAAACGATGTCGAGCGCTATCGCGCCATTATTGCTAAATTGGGACTGCGACGATAATTGCTACACAAAGCAATCATCAGAACCTAAAGTCAACCTCACAAACGACAAAATCAGATAGTAGGAAAAGACGCGAAATTTTATAGCAGTAATCAGTGCCAGCTGCGTGTCGCCCAATCATTTTCAATGATTATGTTTTGGGAAACATCCAACTGGAAACTGAAGATTGAACAAATTGAGCGTCATCAACTTTTCGTGGAAAACACCACATTAGAAAAATAAGGAAAAACATGACAACAATCCAAAGCGTCTCACACACTTTCACTGGGACCGAAAAAACTATTTCATTCGAAACCGGACGACTAGCAGGACAAGCCGGAGGAGCCGTATTAGCCCGTCTAGGCGATACAACTGTTCTCGTAACCGCTACAGGAGCAAAGTCAGCTCGACCAGGAGCAGACTTCTTTCCACTCACCGTTGACATAGAAGAAAGAATGTATGCCGCAGGAAAGATCCCTGGATCGTTCTTTCGACGAGAAGGACGAGCGTCAGAAACCGCTATATTAACTTGCCGCCTTATAGACCGGCCTCTTCGCCCAATGTTCCCAGAAGGATTTCGTAATGAGGTCCATATCGTTGGAACAGTTACAGGAGCGGATATGGAGAACCCCCATGATGTCTTGGCTTTAAATGGGGCTTCGGCAGCTTTGATGCTTTCACCCATTCCATTTGACGGACCTGTTGGGGCAGTTCGAATCGCTTGGTCTTCTGCTGGAGAATGGGTAGCGCACCCAACTTACGAAGAAGGAGCAGATTCTGCTTTTGAAATGGTGGTTGCTGGTCGAGCACTAGATGGTGGTGATGTTGCAGTGATGATGGTAGAAGCCGGAGGAACTGAAGCAACCAGCGATATTTACGAGGCTGGAACCAAAAAAGTAGACGAATCTGTTCTTGCGGAAGGACTAGAATTTTCAAAACAATACATCAAGGAAGTCATTGAACTCCAACAAGAACTAGTAAAGGCTGCGGGTGAACCAGAAACCATGGCATACGAGGTTTCTGTTGACTATTCAGATGAAATCTTTGCTGCTGTTGAAAAAATTGGAAGACAGCGAATCTCAGAGACACAGACAATCGCAGATAAAAGCGAAAGAGGCGCAGCAGAAGCTGAGGTAAGCGCAGCGATTCAAGAAGAACTCTCAGAACAATTTGAAGAGATCGAAAATGCAAGCAATCAAATAAGTGCAGCGATTCGCTCTATAACAAAAGACTCTGTTCGTAAACGAATAGTAGAAGAAGAAGTTCGTATTGATGGAAGAAACCCTTCAGAAATACGACCCCTGTCCTCTGACGTAGGAATTATTCCAACCGCCCATGGATCTGGTTTATTCCAGCGCGGCGAAACACAGGTAATGAATATCACTACCCTCGGAACAGGGCGAATGGATCAAATGATAGATGGCATAGACCCAATTGATCGTAAACGTTTCATGCATCATTACAATTTCCCACCGTTCTCAACCGGGGAAACAGGTTTCATGCGTGGGCCGAAACGACGAGAGATAGGTCACGGAGCCCTTGCTGAAAGAGCGTTGTTCCCAGTTGTGCCCAGCTTCGAAGAGTTTCCTTACACTCTCCGGTTAGTTTCAGAAGTTTTGGCATCGAATGGTTCATCATCAATGGGGTCAGTTTGTTCTGGAGCCCTGTCAATGATGGATGCTGGAGTGCCAATCAAGGCTCCTGTTGCAGGAATAGCGATGGGGCTCGTATACCACGATGGAAAATATGTGACCCTTACTGACATTCTTGGTGCTGAAGACGCATTCGGCGATATGGACTTTAAAGTCGCAGGAACAGAAGATTTCGTAACAGCTCTTCAGCTAGATACAAAGATTGATGGTATACCTGCTGAAGTTCTGGCATCTGCTTTGGATCAAGCTAAAGAAGCACGGAAGCAGATCTTGGCTGTCATGACTGGAGCGATTCCTGCTCCACGTGAAGATGTAGGCGAACATGCACCCAAGATAGAGAGTTTTGAAATTCCAGTAGAAAAAATTGGTGAAGTAATTGGACCAAAAGGAAAGATGATCAACACAATTCAGGCCGAAACTGGCGCTGAGGTAAGTGTCGATGATGATGGAATGGTTGGAATAGTCTCTGTAGCTTCATCAGATCGGGCCACAGTAGATGAAGCTGTACGACAGATCATGCTTATCGTTGACCCTCCCACAGCAGAAGTGGGCGCCACCTATCCAGGAAAAGTAGTGAATATCACTAAGTTCGGTGCTTTTGTGAATATTCTTCCTGGGCGAGATGGTCTTCTCCACATCTCAAAGATTGGAGGATCCAAGCGGATCGACAAAGTTGAAGACGTGCTTGAATTAGGTCAAGAGATTCAAGTTGTAGTTGAAGACGTTGATCCGAATGGAAAAATTTCTCTTACTCCTGCAGAAGGCGATTCTGAAGAAAGCGCTCAAAGCAATGCAGAAGCAGAGGAAGTTCAAGAAATAGAGGCCGAAGAGATTGTAGAAGCGGAATCTGATGAAAACTTCGTGGACGCAGACGCAGACGCAGACGCAGACGCAGATGCAGACGATGACGATGACGATGACGAAAATTACAATCGAAGCGATGATTACGAAGAAGATGACGACGATGTCCAAGAGGTAAAGGAAGCTTCTTTCGAAGAAGCCTTCGCTGCTGAACTTGAGAGTGTTCATGGAGATTTAGGGCCGGAATCAAATCGTAACCGAGGGCGTAAACGTAAAGAACGTTAAATTCATGTTCTTCTTTAGTTGAAAATTTCGTCGAAAAGAGCAGATTGAGAGTCAGATATCCCAGTACCTGACCCTCGATAATGTTGCCAGTTTCCACCAAAGTATGCGACAGCCCCATCAGCGGCTCGTTCACTATCGCTGAATTCGCTGCTTATACGGTCACGCATATCCGAACTCAGTGTTGTGTATTCAACAGCATGGAATGCTTCATGGATCATTATGTCATTTAGGTGGCCAGAATTAATTCCACGATTTGAAATCCAAATTGATCGACCCCACGGCATGTCGCAACAACGACCGTCAGATCCCCAGCCACGACTGTCCATAACTCCGTAAGGGCACCGATCCGAAAAAGGGTGACAGCCGTTAACCAAAATGAAATCTGATGGAATTCTGTTTCGTAAAGCTAGAGGTAGAGCATCAAAAGCATTTTGAATAATTGTCTCGTTCCCTCCTTCGTGCCCAGGCCAACATGAACGTAACTCAGGTGTCTCTTCAAAGCAGTCTCCAGTTTCTGGAGAGTTGTTAATAGACGAAGACACATTCATTAGCTGAGCCCCATTTGGAACGTTATCTACTGCCAATTTTCTAATTTCAAGTTCAGATAGATGAGCGGCGCGAGTTCCCTCTCCGTACACGCCGTCAACAACTAAACCTAAAAGAGACTGAAGTTCTTCAACTGCTGTTGAAGGCCCCCATGGGTAACTCCCTAAGAGAACATTCACTTCTTGCGCTAATACGACACGCTCCTGAAAAGCAGCGACACGCTCAAGATGACTTGCTCTAACTTCTTCGATATTTAAAGTGATGGTTCCTCCCGCAAGTTCTATTAAATCAATTCGTTTCAAACGGATTAATTCAATATTCAGCGTCGTTTCGTTCAAGTCGGAAAGGTCTGTTCCACTAAGAGAAGTTTTTTCTTCAGATTCTTGACCATCAGAGACAGTAGGAATCTCTTCAACAGTTACCGATATTGAATCAGTTTGGTTTTCTTCATTACTGGTAAGTAAAAAAATCGTTAGGCCCAAAATAAAAGTAATAGATAGAGCAGTAAAAACTAATTTCTTCACTTTGCCAGAGTAACGTCCAGCAGAATTTTTATATTATTTTGGATCAGAATTTTCAGAAAGTAATAAACAACTCTCCAGTAGGCTCTTTGGGCGCTAATCTCCTCATATGGGTATAGAACCAAAAAATCGCAAAATTGGAATAATGGGAGCAACTGGACGGATGGGGCGTGCCGCCCACCAGGCTTTAACGCAAGCAGAAGGACTAGAAGTAGCAGCTCTTTTTGACGTTGAACAAGAAGAAAATCTAATAGATGACCTTCCAGTATTAACCTCGCTTGAAGAGTTCATATCTATAGGACCCGAAGTAGTGATTGACTTTACTGTGGCGAAAGCATCTCTCATTAATCTGCCAGAAATAGCGGCAGCAGAAATTCATGCGGTTGTCGGCACTAGTGGACTAACTGAAGAAGACTGCAAATTTCTAGATGGAATTTTTAATCAGAGCGCTTGTCTCGTTGTACCGAATTTTGCTATCGGGGCTGTTTTGATGATGAAATTTGCAGAAATGGCTTCCCCATGGTTCCAGACAGCAGAGATTATTGAATTTCACCATAATAATAAGGTTGATGCACCGTCTGGAACCGCAATTGCTACCGCGGGGATGATGGCTTCTGCTTCTCAAGAATGGGCAGAAGATCCGACCAACAAAGAGACTCTGGCTGGAACAAGAGGTGGAGCTGCTGAAGCAAACATAAAAATCCATTCGGTCCGTATGGAAGGAATGGTGGCTCATCAAGAAGTACTGCTGGGAACTACAGGTCAGTCTCTACTCATTCGTCATGACACCACAGATCGAAGTGCATTTATGCCGGGTGTGGTGCTGGCGGCACAAAATGTTCAAGGGGCTGGGCTCACAGTGGGTCTTGAATCTCTACTAGGGATCTAAAGATAACCATGAATTCAGGTAGGCATCGCCTATTGAGGCCTAGTTGGATTATCTCTCACATATTGGTATGCGCCCTAGTTGTTTCCACTTTTACACTCGGGATGTGGCAGTTAAGTCGTCTAGATGAAAGACAGTCTTATAACTCCATAGTCGCATCACGATTTGAACAACCGGTAGAACAACTTTCTGATCTTCTTCAGAGTTTTGAAGAAGAATCCGACATCCTTTACCGCGTCGCTGAAGTTTCGGGAGAATTTGATCCGTCTAAACAAATTTATGTTGTAAATAGATCACAAAACGGAGTAGCTGGAGTGCATGTTGTCACTGTCCTTGAAACTCTTGAGAGCTCATTGTTCGTTGCAATAAATCGCGGATTCATACCACGGTCAGTTTATTTAGAAGCAAACCCTGAGGATTTGTCTCCACCAACAGGAAAAGTTGATGTTATTGGTTTAGTAATAGCGGGAAAAAAAGACGATAGAGGGTATGGGGATGAAATGGCAGAAATAGATTTAGAAGTTCTAAGCGATTACTGGCAAATAGATTTAACTTCAGTGGTTCTTCAGAGAAAAGATTTGGATGCAGTTACTGGGATTCCGATACCGCTTCTGCCTCCTGATCTAACAGAAGGGCCGCATCTTTCCTATGCTGTTCAATGGTTTATATTTATGTCAATTGCTCTCATTGGGTATCCTTTAGTGCTCAGAAAAGTATCTAAAGAAACTGTTGAGATAACGTGAACCTATGAGTTATCAAAGCGAATCAAGCCTACTTATTTTACATACCTTGCGTATCAGAGGATTTGTTCAGTCGTCTGAGATAGTTGTATCAACTGGGCTCAAGTTAGAAGAAGTAGAAAACTGTCTTGATTCATTCAGAGAAAACAGTCTTGTCAGTTACCGTGAAGGAAGAATAGAAGGCTGGATGCTGACACAAGAAGGGAGAGAGAAAAGCCAGCAATTAGTATCTTCCGAATTAGAGTCTTCTGGTTTTAAAGAAGAGATAAATTCTAGCTATCAACGCTTTCTCTCAATTAACCAAAAATTTCTATCTTTGTGCACTGACTGGCAACTAAGAACGGTTGAAGGTGAACAAGAAATAAACGACCATTCTGATGAAGCTTATGATGAAGAAGTAATCGCACGACTTGTAGGTATAAATGACGAAATTCAACCAGTTTGCCAGTCGCTAGCAACTTCTTTAAATCGATTTGAGGGCTACAGTAATCGATTCTCTGAAGCGTTGCTATTCGTTCTCGGCAATGAAACTGAATGGTTTACAAAACCGATGATTGATTCGTATCACACCATATGGTTTGAGTTGCACGAGAATTTATTGAGTACTCTCGGCATAGAACGATCTAAAGAAACCGATGGAAATAATAA